>CACEFS010000004.1 GCA_902558895.1 uncultured Prochlorococcus sp. | reverse complement strand
ACCATCTGTCTCATTTGATATCAGTCAAAAAGAGCAAGAAATTGCTGAATTATCTGTCCAATCAATACCTGTAAATCTTAAAAAATTCTTCATCATTAATGATCCTGTTTATCAAATAAATAAATCACTCTCTGATGTCGCATTTGAAGAGCTAACAGAGAGAAATAAATTAATTCGAATAATTACTTCAGAATCAAATGATCTTATAATATATAAAAAAAAATTCAAAGATTTTGAAAATAAAAACTTTAAATTTCTGATTGATGAGATAGAAAAAAAATCTAATAATAATTCATATATTCCAAATTCTGATGAATTTGATTTATTTAAAGGTGATAGATTTTTATATCACCTTATAAGCCTGAAATTTGATTTTGATGATAGTGCATTAATAACAAAATCATTTTCAAGCAAAATGTTTTTAAAAATATTAGCCATAAGACTAATACCACTTTTAACAATACTTATTGGCTCTATTCTGGCTTTAAAAATATTGTGGACCACCATATCTTTGAAAAAGTTTGGTTGGAAAGAAATTAAATCCTTAGATTTAGAATTAATAGATATGGTTTTATTAATTGCGGGTGGATTTGTT
The DNA here is from genome assembly GCA_902558895.1 of uncultured Prochlorococcus sp. Classification (GTDB taxonomy): domain Bacteria; phylum Cyanobacteriota; class Cyanobacteriia; order PCC-6307; family Cyanobiaceae; genus Prochlorococcus_A. Next base: position 63,594 of record CACEFS010000004.1, on the reverse strand, counting down.
GTTTTAGGAGAAGTGGTATCACCTTTATTTTCAATTAGTTTGGTTGAAGTTTTTTCTAAAAATATAACTAATGAATTGTCTCAATCTTTGAGAATTTTCTTTGGATATCTTTTTATGGCTATTCCACCATTAGGAATAGTTTATTATCAAATTAAATCTTTGCAAGGTGAATTTAATTTTAAAAAGGATTATTTACAGTTTAATTTCTTGCCAATAAAATACTCAATTATTCAGGGAATTAAAGGTTGGTTAACAATTGTTCCTTTTGTTTTATTGATCTCTTTAATTATGAATAGTCTGATCGATAATCAGAATGGTAGTAACCCTTTGCTGGAAATTGTTCTTAATAATAATAATTACTTATCATTTTTTCTATTATTTGTAACAACAACTATATTAGCTCCCCTATTTGAGGAGATTATATTTCGCGGTATTTTATTACCAACTCTTTCAAGGGATTTTGGAGTAATTTCAGGCATCATGTTTTCAGCTTTTATCTTTGCATTAGCCCATTTAAGTTTGGGAGAAATGCCGCCATTATTTGTTCTAGGGATTGGATTAGCAATTACAAGAATTGCTTCAGGGAGTTTGTTTTCCTCGGTGATTATGCACTCTTTATGGAATGGATTAACTTTCTTAAATTTGTTCTTGTTGAGGACATAAAGAATTTAATTTTTTACTTGCGAAGCAAACAAAAAGATGTTTATTTAATTTAGTAACACTTCTTTTATTTAAATAATAAATCATAGATGAAACCTTATGGGAAGCAACTTAATTTAAAAAAAAAAGTTTCATATGAAAGTAAAAAAAATTCTGAAAAAATATCCATAATTAATTTCAAATTAATACATCAAATTTTAGATACCATTAATATCTCTCTTTTGGTATTAATTTTCACCTCATTTTTCTTGTCTTTTAATAGTCAAAGAAAATGGTCAAATACATATAAAAACTTATCTAAAACAAGAGCTATCAATAATAATCTGATTGATTTTATTTCTAAAATTGAGGAATTTTATATTAGTGAACTTGAGTCTATCAATACTTATAGAAAGACTAAACCTGAAGATTTAATCTATTTAGATAGACTTCCAGAAAAAAAAGAGAGTTTATTTGAGAAAAATTTAAGTAGTTACATTGAAGGTTTTAGTGATAGCAAATATCAAAGGGGATATTGATGAAAAAATACAAAAAGATCGTTCGTCTAGTACCCCTTGATCAAAGAAGATTTAAATTTCTCTATATTTTTAGCTTACTATTAATATTTTGTTTGTTTGGTAAGTTAGTTAAATTGCAAGTCTTTAATGCTTCTGATTTACAAAGGAAAGCTAGACTAATACAGTCTTCTAAAACTAACTCATTAAAAAAAAGGAGAGCGATTGTTGATAGAAATAATAGACTAATAGCTTACGATAAACCGCTCTATAAATTATGGGCCCATCCAAAATATTTTAATTTTCCAGGTGATTCAATTAACAGAGTTCGCAGTATTAAAGAAGTAACAGAAAAATTGTCGCCTATCTTGGATATAAATGGTGAAATACTATCGAGTAAATTTAATAATAAAATGAGTGGTATCAAGCTTTTGGATAAAATTTCCGAAGAAAAGGCAGAAAAGATTAAAAACCTTCAAATAAGCGGACTTGATTTGTTTAAATATTCGCAGAGATATTATCCACAAGGGGAGATTTACTCTAATCTTATCGGTTTTGTTAATGATGAGAATATAGCTTCAGCAGGTTTAGAGCTTCATTTAGATAATCAAATTAAAGTCTTTAATAAAAGTAATTTAATTAAAAGAGGAGGAGATGGAACTCCTCTACCAGATAATTCAGCTCCAGGTGATTTTATTTCTGATTACAAAAGTTTAGGACTAACTATTGATTCAAAATTACAGAGAGCTTCATTCAATGCATTATCTAAGCAAGTACTAAAATGGAAAGCAAAGAAGGGATTTGCCATTGTTATGGATGTTAATAATGGTGGGATTCTCTCCTTGGTTACATTCCCTTCATATGATCCAAATAAATTTTGGCAGTATGATTCTGAACTCTTTAGGGGTTGGTATTCTCAAGATTTATTTGAACCTGGTTCAACTTTCAAACCTATTAATCTTGCCTTAGCTTTAGAAGAAAAAGTAATCCAGAAAAATGGAGTAGTAGAAGATATTGGAAAGATTAATGTTGGTGGATGGACACTTTCTAATTGGGATAAAAAAGGTAATGGATACATTGACTATCCAAAAGTTTTGCAGGTTTCAAGTAATGTTGGGATGGTAAAAATAATGCAAAATTTAGACCCCACAATTTATTGGGATTGGTTAAAAAATTTAGGAATAAATAAAAATTTAGATACTGACTTATTTGAATCAACTGCTGGCCAACTAAAGAGAAAAGATTTATTTGTAAATCAATCAATTGAGCCTGCTGTAACTTCTTTTGGTAAAGGATTCTCAATCTCGCCACTTAAATTGGTTCAACTTCATGCGGCTCTAGCAAATGGAGGTTTTGAAGTGATCCCTCATGTAACCTCAACTTTCAAAGAAAGAGTTAATAAAAATCAAAAAAAACAATTTTTTTCAAAAGAGGTTTCCAAAACTGTTCTTGAATGGATGGAGAGTGTAGTTGATAAAGGTAGTGGATCTGGAGTAAAAATTCAGGATTATAGGATAGCTGGGAAAACAGGCACTTCTCTAAAGGCGTTAAATGGCTCCTATACAAGTAAAAAAGTTTGTAGTTTTGTGGCGACCTTACCGCTAAATGATCCGAAATATGCTGTCCTAGTAGTCGTGGATGAGCCATCTAAATCATATGCATATGGTTCAACTGTTGCTGTACCAGTTGCGAAAGAAATTATCGAGAGTTTGATAGTAATTGAAAAAATACCCCCCAAGATTAAAGATCATGGAATGATTGTTAAAAAACCCTAAAATTTTCCAATTTTATAAATATTTTGTTCATTATCTGATGATTTCATCAGGAATAAAAGCTAGTTTATATATATATGATTATCTAGATATGAAATCAATTTTAGAACAATTATCCTCAATGACCATTGTTGTCGCTGATACTGGAGATTTAGATTCGATAAAAAAATTTCAACCAAGGGACGCCACTACCAACCCATCGCTAATACTTGCTGCTGCTAAGAACCCTGATTATGTGAAATTAATTGATAAAGCTTTAGAAAGTTCAGAAAATGCATTATCCCAAGGATTCTCCGAAATTGAATTAATCAAAGAAACTGTTGATCAAGTTTCAGTATTTTTTGGAAAAGAAATATTGAAAATTATTTCAGGGCGCGTATCTACAGAAGTTGATGCAAGACTGAGCTTTGACACCGAAGCTACGGTACAAAAAGCGAGAAAATTGATCAATCTTTACAAAAATTTTGGAATTGAAAAGGAAAGAATTTTGATTAAGATTGCAGCAACTTGGGAGGGAATTAAGGCAGCTGAAATTTTGGAAAAAGAGGGTATTAAGTGCAACTTAACTTTACTTTTTAACTTCTGCCAAGCAGTAACTTGTGCTAATGCAAAGATAACTCTAATTTCTCCGTTCGTTGGCCGTATATTGGATTGGCATAAAGCAAAAACTGGTAAAACTAGTTTTTTTGGTGCTGAAGACCCTGGTGTTATTTCGGTTACACAAATATACAATTACTTTAAAGAAAAGGGATTCAAGACAGAAGTAATGGGAGCGAGTTTTAGAAATCTCGATGAAATAAAAGAATTAGCAGGTTGTGATCTTTTAACAATCGCACCAAAATTTCTTGAGGAACTTAAAAAAGAAAAAGGAGAGTTAGTTAGGAAGTTAGATGAAAGTACCCAAATAAATAATTCTATTGATTACGAATTTGAAGAAAAAGATTTCAGATTAAGTATGTTAGAAGATCAAATGGCAAGTGAAAAGCTTAGTGAAGGTATCACTGGTTTCAGTAAGGCTATAGAAGAATTAGAAGAGCTGCTAATAAAGAGATATTCAGAGATTAAAAATCATAAATTGATTTCTGCTAACTAAATTTAAGTTCGAATTGAAAAAGAATTAAGTCCCACTTTTTGTTAAAAGTCGTCTGATAACTCTTTTTGCAATATCTTCATAACTCATTTCTCCTGATAATATTTGAGCAATACGTTTAGGTGCTGTTTTTCTTTTGACACCTAATTGATATCCAGTTCTAGGAAATCTATAAAATACCTGGGCTATTCTCCTCCCCCAAGCCATTGATTTCCCCCAAATATTGTTAATTTTCTTCGTATAAAGATTTAAATCATCTATTTTTCCTGATAGGAACTGATCTATGTATTCTGCAGCGTGAAAACTACTAATTAAAGATGGTCTAATTCCCTCAGCTAAAAATGGATCACATAGAGATGCGGCATCTCCAACCGCTAAAACTTTGTCTCCATTAATTGAGTGGAAGCCATTCCATATTCTCAGTTTCTTACTAATTGTTTTATTAGGAAAATCATCAAAACCGAAGCTTCTGATAACTTGTTTATTTATAGTCTGATTTTCTAAGAGACCATTATTTATAAAAGTACCTAAACCAATATTTAAGCTTTCTCTTAGGGGGAATGCCCATGCGAAACCATATTTTATAAATCCAAACTCAAATCTAACTGCATCTTTAGGTATTTCACCTAACCCTTTCAATCTTAATGAGATTGTGTTGGCAAATTTCGGTTTTCTTGGCCCTAAATTGAAATAACTAGCCCATTTCGATTGGGAGCCATCTGCAATTACAAGAAATTCTGAAATATATTTTATTTTGTTATTGCAAGTAATTTTCCATTTATCATTTTTTTTTATGATTTTTTCTATCAATAATGGTCGCATTATCTTAGCTCCATTACTCAAGGATTCATCAAGTAATAATTGATCTAGTTTTTCTCTTTTAACAATCCAAAATGGGGATTCACCAGTCAGATCAGCAGTTACATTATCTGAAGCCTTCCATCTGAATTCAACATTTTTAATTTTTGATTCTATGCAATCTTCTATATTTAAAGGAAGAAATCTTTGCATTGAAGATGCCATCCCACCTGCACATGGTTTGTAATCTTGGGATTTTTCTTTTTCAATAATTAAAACTGAATATCCTTTCTTTGATAGGTTAAGAGCAGTGGAAGATCCTGATAAACCTCCACCAATTATTACAACGTCAAATTCTGTCAAACTTTTAGAATTTCCTTCTCTTTCTCAGACAATTTAGTTTCTATTAAAGCGATAAATTTATCAGTAATTTTCTGAATTTCAGATTGATTATCTCTCGATTCGTCAATTGAAATAAGGCCATCTTTTTCGTCTTTTTTTTCTTTATCAACAGCATCTCTTCTGATATTTCTCAAGGCTACTTTTCCTTCCTCAGCATATTTAGAGGCTAATTTACAAAATTCTTTTCTTCTTTCTTCTGTTAAAGGAGGAACATTTATTCTTATTACTTTCCCATCATTATTTGGAGTAATACCTAAATCACTCAAAGAAATAGATTTCTCTATCGCTTGTAAACATGAAATATCAAAAGGTTGTATTGAGATTGTTTGTGAATCAACAGTGCTTATAGTGGCAAGCGATTTGATTGGTGTTTCTGCTCCGTAGTACTCAACACTTACTCTGTCTAACAAGGAAGCATTAGCTCTACCTGTCCTAATTGTATTAAAGTTTCTTTGTGTGGCTTCAATACTTTTATTCATATTTTCTTGAATTTCTTTTTCTTTCATAATTAAAAAAATTAAATGATCTTTAACTAATTAAAGAGCCTATTGGCTCACCAGCAACAGCTTTAGAAATATTCTCTTTTTTGAATATATCAAAAACCATAATTGGGATATTATTATCTTTGCAAAGTGCAATCGCAGTACTGTCCATTACTGCAATTTCATCACTAAGAACTTGTTGATAACTGAGAGAGGAATATTTTTTTGCATCTTTAAATTGATTTGGATCACGATCGTATACTCCATCAACCTTAGTAGCCTTCATAACAACTTCAGCGTTTATCTCCGCGGCCCTCAAAGCTGCTGTAGTATCAGTTGTAAAAAATGGATTTCCGCATCCACCTCCGAAAACTACAACTCTACCTTTTTCTAAGTGCCTCATAGCTCTTCTTCTGATGTAGGGTTCGGCAATTTCCTGCATTTCGATTGCTGTTTGCACTCTGGTTGCAACTCCTACTCTTTCAAGACCATCTTGAAGTGAAATTGCGTTCATTACTGTTGCTAGCATCCCTACATAATCAGCAGTTGCGCGATCCATTCCGTCTGCAGATCCTTTAAGCCCCCTAAAAATGTTTCCACCACCAACAACTATTGCAAGTTGTACATTATTTTCTACTACTTTTGAAACATCCTCTGCAATTGATTGAACTATAGCAGGATCAATACCATAAGGTTTTTCACCCATTAGTGCTTCACCACTAAGTTTTAAGAGAACTCTTTTGTAAGTCATTCAATAATTGTACTTTTAAGACCTTAGCAAGTAAATGTGCCAAATTTATTTTTTGTTCAGATATTGCTTGCGTCTTTAAACATTTCTAAACCTGCCTAAATAAAATTCAAATAAAATTTACTTCAACTAAAATTCAACGCACTTTTGTGCTTTTATTCCTTGCTCTTTGAAAGGATGTCTTATTAGTTTCATTTCTGTAACTAGATCAGCGTAATTAATAATTAAATCAGATGCTCCCCTTCCAGTTAAAACAACATGATTTTCTCTATTATTTAAGCTTTTTAAAAAAGTGATTATTTCCTTGGGTGCAAGATAACCAAGTTTTGTCGCAATATTAATTTCATCAAGAATGATAAGTTTATAAGATTCGTTTTGAATGTATTTTTTAGCTAGTTTCCACGCCTTTTGAACTAATTTTTCATCTCTTATTCTGTCCTGTGTTTCCCAAGTAAATCCCTCTCCTAATGAATGCCAAGATATATTTGAAGACAAGTTTTTAAGTGCTTTTTCCTCTCCAGTGGTCCAGCCTCCTTTAATAAATTGAATTATCGCCACTTTATAGCCATGCCCTATCGTCCTTAAAGCCATACCTAGAGATGCAGTTGTCTTGCCCTTGCCATTTCCTGTGAAAACAATCAATAATCCTTTTTTTGTTTTTCTAATTTGTAGTCTTTCGGCTTGAATATCTTTTCTTTGCTGCATTCTTTTTTTATATGAGCTCTCATCGATATCCGGTGATAATTTACCTCCCATTCCAAGTTTATTTGCTTGATTATCGAGGTTAAATATTTTCTCGGAAGATGAAGGTTTTTCTTGCATATGACACTTATTTTTATTTAGTTATTATAAATCTTTAAATATTTTTAACTCTTTTAACTTTTAGAAGTGCATTATTTACTGCCTGTTGTTGATCTCTTTTAGTAATCCAGTGGTGATAAGTTTGAGTGTGTAAACTAACCGAATGTCCCATCATTCTGGCAGCCACAGTATCAGGTAAATCATAAAAAATTGTTCTAACTGCCCAAGCATGCCTTAGATCATAAGGTTTTATTTGTAAAGAGTAACGCTTAAATTGATCTGTAATTTTTTTTCCAATATTCTGTAAGGTTGTAATTTTAAGGTCTCTATTGATATTCGGTAGTAGTTCTGGATTCTCTCCAAGTTTTGATAATTCGAACTTTTCCACCCATTCAGGATGAAATGGCCAAACTTGATGCTCCCCAGTTTTAGTAGTAGGTAAAACTCTAATTATTTTGTCCCCAAAATTAGTAAGAGAACTTAAATCACAAAAAAATACTTCATGATTCCTTAAACCATATGTAGCCATAAGACCAAAAACAAATTTCCAAGATTTGTTTGGTATCGTCTCCCACAGTTTCTCTATTATTTCGTCTTTAGGGAGATCCCTAAATCCTGCTTTGCTCAGACCATATCCTCTAGAATTTAATTTCCAATCTTCAGGTAGTTTAATGTCCAAAAAATTAGCTAAAACACTTAGAGAAGTAGCGCATTGTTTCCTGCTTCTGCTACCTTCCTTGTAACTTTCAAGTGTTTTTTGAAATATTTTTTCCAAAGCTTCATTCTCATAATCATTATAAATATTTAGGATTCTTTTCATATATGGTTTGTAAGAACTTCTCCAAGTAGTTTTTCTAGTGCTTGTTCGAAAATCACTTTTTTTTTCTTTAAAAAAAAATTCCTCAAATTTATTTAATCTATTTGGGAATTCAAAACCATCTTTTATTTGCTTTTTATAAGGGTTGCCTATCCAATTAATCCAATCAAATTGATTCAATTCTAATTGCAAATTGATTAATTGTAATTTTTTTTTGGCCTCTTCTAATCCAGAAATATCAGCCTTTAAACCAAGAGATATTCTTTGAATTTTAAAGTTATTTTTATCTTCTTTGGAGGGTAGAGAACCACGAATATTTAATTTCTCTCCTCTTTTCTCAATTTTAAGCTTGCTGCCTTGAGTAGCAAATTTATCATTGACATTATTAATTTCCTGAATTACGTTCATTTACTTATATAATTGACCATATAATGACGTTTTTAATGTTGATTTTCAATCTTCATAAATTTTAAATGGATAAAATAGGGGTCTTACTAATGAATTTAGGAGGGCCTGAACGCATTAATGATGTAGGCCCATTCTTATACAATCTTTTTTCTGATCCAGAAATAATCAGGACTCCTTTTCCTGTTTTTCAAAAGCCTTTAGCATGGTTAATTAGTACACTAAGGAGTACTACTTCACAACAGGCCTACCTCTCTATAGGTGGAGGTTCACCTATCAGAAGGATAACTGAACAACAAGCAAGAGAATTACAGTCTAAATTAAGGGATAAGGGGTTTAATGCTACTACTTATATCGCTATGAGGTATTGGCATCCTTTTACAGAATCAGCAATTGCTGATATGAAAGCAGATGGCATAGATCAAGTTGTTGTAATACCCTTGTATCCACATTTTTCGATAAGTACTAGTGGCTCGAGCTTCAGGGAATTAAAAAAATTGCGAGATTCTGATCATGAATTTAAAAAGGTTCCAATGAGATGTGTAAGAAGTTGGTTCAGTCAATCAGGTTATTTAAAGTCTATGGTTGAATTGATTTCTGAACAAATTTCACTTTGTGAATTACCTTCAAAAGCCCATATATTTTTCACTGCTCATGGAGTTCCTAAGAGTTATGTAGAAGAAGCTGGAGACCCTTATAAACAACAAATTGAAGATTGTTCTTTATTAATAATAAATGAGCTAGAAAAATGTTTAGGGCATAGTAACCCCCATACACTTTCTTATCAAAGTAGAGTTGGTCCTGTTGAATGGTTGAAGCCTTATACTGAAGAAGTTTTAGCTGATCTTGGAAGGTCAAATATTAATGATCTGATTGTGGTTCCTATAAGTTTCGTTGGAGAGCATATCGAAACATTGCAAGAAATTGATATTGAATATAAAGAAATTGCTGAAAAGGCTGGTATTAAAAACTTTAGGAGAGTTAAGGCTCTAAATACTCATCCTACTTTTATTGAAGGTCTTAGTGATCTGGTGATTTCGTGCTTGGAAGGGCCAGTAGTTAATATAGAAGAGGCCTCTCAGTTGCCCGAAAAAGTTAAACTTTATCCCCAAGAGAAGTGGCAATGGGGCTGGAATAATAGTTCAGAGGTGTGGAACGGAAGGGTTGCAATGATTATTTTTCTTGTGCTTTTTATTGAACTTATTTCAGGCTCTGGCCCTCTACATAAACTAGGCATTTTATAAAGAACAATTGATATTTATTCGTAAATTTTAAATTTATTGAAAGATTTTTTTGAATACATTTCTGACATTACATTTCTAAATGAGGCAAAAATATTTAATTAAGTTTAATATTTATAGTAAATATTAAGTTTCTTTAGTGACCCTTACTTCGAGTTCCTTTTCAAAGGGTAGTTCAAAACATAAAAATCCAGTATGGATAAATGGTGCAGATGCACTAATGGATTCTTTAAAAATTCATGGAGTAAAAGTTATATTTGGATATCCTGGAGGCGCCATATTGCCAATATATGATGCTGTTCATAAGGCAGAACATGATGGTTGGTTAAAGCATTACATGGTAAGGCATGAACAAGGTGGTTCACATGCGGCTGATGGATATGCAAGATCTACTGGTGAAGTAGGAGTATGTTTTGGGACTTCAGGTCCAGGCGCAACAAATTTGGTAACTGGAATTGCCACTGCTCAAATGGATTCAGTTCCACTAGTTGTAGTTACAGGTCAAGTCCCAAGACCTGCTATAGGAACAGACGCTTTTCAAGAAACTGATATTTTTGGTATAACTCTTCCAATAGTGAAACATTCATGGGTAATAAGAGATCCTTCAGATATCGCGAAAGTAGTTTCTGAAGCGTTTTTTATAGCCTCTTCTGGAAGGCCTGGCCCCGTTTTGATTGATATACCCAAAGATGTAGGTCAGGAGTTCTTTAATTATCAAAGAGTTTTGCCTGGTGAGATTATTCCTAAGGGATTTAAAAGGAATGGAGATATTATTGATAGTGATATCAATAAAGCAATTAAATTAATAGAAGATTCTGAAAAACCTCTTCTATACGTAGGAGGTGGGGCAATATCTTCAGGGGCTCATGATGAAATAAGAACTTTGGCAAAGAAATATCAAATACCAGTTACTACAACCTTAATGGGGAAGGGCGTTTTTGATGAAAAAGACAATTTATCAGTAGGGATGTTAGGGATGCACGGAACTGCTTACGCAAACTTTGCTGTTACAGAATGTGATCTTTTAATTGCTATTGGAGCTAGATTCGATGATAGGGTTACAGGAAAATTAGATACTTTCGCACCTAATGCAAAAGTAATTCATATAGATATTGATCCAGCAGAAGTTAATAAAAATAGACGTGTAGATGTTGCAATAGTTTCTGATGTTTTAAAAGCTGTTCTTAAAATTAATGAACAATCTCTAAATAACAAATTTACTTATAAGACGAAAAACTGGTTAGAAAAAATTGATTTTTGGAAAAATAAACATCCTCTATATGACCCGCCTAAAGAAGGAGAAATTTATCCTCAGGAAGTCCTTTTAAAAGTAAGGGAACTTTCACCAGAAGCTTATGTAACAACAGATGTAGGACAACATCAGATGTGGGCTGCTCAATATCTTAGGAATTCTCCAAGAAAATGGATTAGTAGTGCAGGCTTAGGAACTATGGGTTTTGGATTGCCAGCTGCAATTGGAGTAAAAGCAGCCTTACCTAATGCAGATGTAATTTGTATTGCAGGAGATGCAAGTGTCTTAATGAATATTCAAGAATTAGGAACTTTATCTCAATATGGTCTAAATGTGAAATTGATCATTATAAATAATCGCTGGCAAGGGATGGTAAGACAATGGCAGGAAAGTTTTTACGATGAACGATATTCCTCATCTGATATGAGTTGTGGTGAACCTGATTTTGTAAAACTTGCTGATTCTTTTGGAGTTAAGGGATACTTAATTTCTGATAGAAAACAATTGCAGAATGAATTAAAAAATGCGTTTGATCATGAGGGCCCTGCCTTGATTAATATTCTTGTAAGAAGAGGTGAAAATTGTTATCCAATGGTTCCTCCCGGCAAAAGTAATGCTCAAATGGTTGGATATGTTAATTGTGAAGAATAATTTTTTTTTAAATTCGTCATTTTGAAAATTTACTTTAAGATAATTTAAAAACTTAGATATTTCTGAATTGAAAAAATTATCAAAAATCTTAATTATAGTTTGCTTGATTTTTCTTAATCCTGTATTAGTTAACTCGGCTGAAATTCTTCAAATAAAAAGTTCAAATACTATTTTGGTGGGGGATCAAAATAGGAATTTAACTATTGGATTATTTTGTGTAGACGTAAATGAAAATGATGAGCTCGAAGCAACTAATTTACTTAAGACTGAATTCCCAAGGGGAAGCAAAGTGAAAATAAAACCTTTTGGTTTCAAAGAGAATGTTTTGTTAGCTAAAGTTTTTAATATCAAAGGTACTAAGGAGATGACCGAATTATTAGTCGCTAAAGACTTTACTAATAAAATTTGTCCAAGTTAACTATCTCTATGAGGAAATAAAATTCCATTGCCTCGATATTGTTTTGCTTCTTCTCCATGAATTAAATTCATTTTTTAATTTGTATGTGCATAAATTTGAGATATCTATATTTGTATTTGGGATGTTCTCATTTAAAAGTTGTACATAGGCAGATTTTTTAAGATCAAGTTGATTTAAGTTTTGCTCTTTGAAGTGATTTGAATCATTCAAACAATGATCTTTTTCAGTTTTAGTTAAATTGATCGTTATATTTTTGTTTTCGGCCTTTCTATAAAATTTTTTGAGTGTCATTTTATCAACTAGATATTGTTCCTTTGAAATCGCTGGTCCTATTGCAACAAGTAAATCATCTCTGGATGTTCCAATATTATCAAAAATTTTAACCAGATTTTTTATAATTTTTTTTTCTAAACCTTTTCTCCCACAATGCAACGCTGCTACATTTCTAGTCCTTTTATCTGCAAAAAATATTGGCATGCAATCAGCTGTATAAATCCATAAGTTTTGATTGAATTTATTACTAATAAGACCATCTGCATCAATCTTACTCCCTTCTTGCGAGTGTGATCCGAAGACTATCAAATTACTGTGAATTTGATTAGAAACACAATTTATGTAATTTTCATTAAAGTGATTACCCAATAATTGAAGAAATTTCTCAGAGCTAGACTTCGTAAAGTATGCATGTTTGAAATTATATTGACTAAGGACAGGCGATGTAAAATACTCAAAAATTTTGTTTTGAATAAAAATCTCAGCTTTTGTGAAAGCTATTTCTTTGTAAGGAATAGTTCCTGCTCCTTAACTGAATTTACGTTATTAATTCAATATCTCGCAAGATCCAGAAGCCTGCAAATTTTTCGATATATGGAGTGGACTGTATGGAAATAAATTGATAACCAAAGGAATTTTCTTTATTATCTAAAAACTTTGCACTTAAAATTTTTGCATCTTGTTCGGGTAAATCTGTTACCAGCCATTTATCGTCTTCTGAGGCTAAAAGGATGAGTTGGTTTTTGAACATAGTTAATTTAACAGGTTCTAAACAACTGAACCATGCAGAAAGTGCTAAAGACCTATCTTTGCTAAAAAGTCTTAATCCTGGAACTAAGTAATTATCATCTAAATTTTGCTGAATTGGGAAAATATCTCCAAATTCCATAGGCCAATTTTCTGCTGTTTTTAATTCGCCAATCGATAATTCAGAGATAGTTAAAGCATCACCTCTTACTGCTTCTGGTAAAGGTTGAGGAGAGTTTTCCATTTTTGAAGTAAAAGTTGGAGCCAATACACCTCTTACATAACCTTTTTCCTTTGGATAAATCTCTTTTTCAAGAAATTCGATTCTATCTAATAAATCGTAAGTTCTCCTACTTACAAGGGCCTCGATACTTACGGCCTCGAGAGATTTCTTAATGATCGATTTCATTGACGACCTCCAGAATCGAACTATTGAAGGTTTCGCCCACCCTTGTTTTTTGGCTTCACTTATTGCTTCATTAAGTGCCTTTGTTAGCCATGCCGAATTAACTTCATTGGCGGGGCATTTTTTATTCCAAAGAAAAATATCTTCTGTCTTATAACTTCTTGTAGAGCAGATAATTAACTCCCACCTTTTTTTTCCATTTGATTCAATAATTGGTCTTGAGTAAAAGTCTAATTCCCAATCTGAAACTTTTAACTTAAGACTTGACTCCATTTTTTTATTTATGTTCATTTATCTTGTTCTTTTTATCGAAGAGTGCTTTAGTTTTTAGTGCTCTCTCTGCCGCTTCTTGCATTACTTTTTGCTTATCAATAATTAATTCTCCCGCAGAGTCTTCTAGAAGTGCTGTATTGAGACCAATGCGCCCTTTTTCGATGTCAATTTCAGATATTAAAGCTTTTATAATTTCCCCCTCTCTAAAAATTTCTCTTAAAGAACGAATCGATCCATTTGTTAGTGAGGATTGATGAAGAAGTCCACTAGCTCCACCTAAATCAATAAAGAAGCCATATGGTTTTACAGCTAATACTTCTCCTTCAATTAATTGACCTAATTCTAGACTTGTAAGTTTAGAGATTAATGATGCTTTCTTTTCAGAGAGAACTAATTTTCTGGATTCTGGATTCACCTCAAGAAACGCTACTTTTAGATTTTTGCCAACAAAAGATTGATAATCTTGACCATCTTCAAGTTGGGATCTTGGGATGAATCCTCTCAATCCATCTACATCACAAGTAAGCCCACCTCTATTAAAACCATTAATTAAAACGTTAATTAATTCTCCATTTTTTGCCGAACTTGATACTTTCTCCCAACTTTTCCTGAGAATTAATGCCCTAGCACTTATTGTTACCATCCCATCAGCATTTTGTTCTTTGATAACCAAAACTTCCATTTCAAGTCCTATGGAAAACTTTTCTTTAAAGTTAGTTATGACACCCAAACCACATTCTTTTTTAGGCATATAACCAGGTGCTTTTCCACCAATATCGACATATAATCCATCACTTTCGATTGCTATAACCTTACCTGAAATTGTTTCTCCAGTAGCCCCAATTGGCTCATTTGCATTTAAAGCCTCCAAAAAAGCACTTTCATCAAAATCGAATTCATCAACTGTTCTTTCTAATTGAAAATCTTTGTTTTGCACAGAAAAATCTAGGGGTCTATTTAAGTCTTGTTGAGTTAAATCTTGTTGAGAAATATCAAAATCATTGGTCTTTTCATTAATATCCTCAGTTTCTTTTACTGAATCATCTTTAATGATTTGAGGTTTGATTGCAATATTTTCTTTTTTAGGATCTTCTTGCGAATTGGTTGGCTCATTATGAATTTCTTGAGTATCTTTCTTGCTTATGTGAAGAACCTGAAGAGGTTTTTTATTGCCCTTTGGTTGGATATTATCTTGGGCATTTTTATTGCTGACTCCCATCGTAGGTAAAATAAGAATAATTAATTATTAACATACTCTAAATGTTAGTACTCAAAATTAAAATTAATGAACTTTAAACCAATACCCAATAAATTTGAATATTTAAATTGGCAAGAAATTGAGAGTATTGCAAAAGAAAAAAGATCAACAGTGATTTGGCCATTTGGTGCTGTTGAGCAACATGGACCTCATTTACCTCTTGCTACAGATAGTATTTTTGTTGATGAAATCATTAGCAAAGTTTTAGAATTAATTCCTGCTGATATTCCATTAAAAAAACTTCCAACTCAATATATTGGTTTTTCGCCAGAACATAGGGGTTTTGCTGGGACAATTTCACTTTCCTCTAATTTAATTACCTCAATGATTAAGGAAGTCGGAGGTCAATTATCTGAAATGGGTTTTAAAAGATTGATATTGATTAATGGACATGGAGGCCAAATCTCACTACTTAATACCGCGGCAAGAGAGCTAAGAAGTTTCGCACCTGGGATGGCAGTTTTCCCTTGTTTCTTATGGAGTGGAGTTCATGGATTAAGTGAATTATTAACAAAAACTGAGATCGAGGATGGGCTTCATGCCTCTTTAGCTGAAACAAGTTTGATGCTCGCTTTAAAACCAGAATTAGTAGGTAATGAACGCCCAAATGAGGGCATTAAAGAACAGATCCCAGAAGGCTGGAGCCTAGAGGGAAATGCGCCTACTGCTTGGCTTACTGACGACTTCAGTAAATCAGGTGTTATAGGGGATAGCAGAGGAGCAAATGAGTCTTTAGGAAAAAATTTAAATGAATTATTGATTAATCATTGGTTCAAATTAATTATTAATCTGATGCAATCAGATTGGCCAAACAATTCTTAAATAAATTTACGTAAAAATGTGACTTTACAATTGAAACTATTTTCATGATATTTAAATAAACTCACTATAATCGTGTAATATTCATGCATAATGAGCTAAAGATTACTGACATGCAAACTCTAGAATCAAATAAAAAAACTATTGAAGAATCGACTAATCCGATTTCTTTGGATTTGCCCGACTTCACTACAGATTCTTATAAGGATGCATATAGCAGAATAAATGCAATTGTTATAGAAGGAGAGCAAGAGGCTCATGATAATTACATTTCAATAGCAACTTTAATACCAAATGAGCTAGAGGAATTAACTAAATTGGCGAGAATGGAAATGAAACATAAAAAAGGCTTTACTGCCTGTGGAAGAAATTTAGGCGTAGAAGCCGATATGGAATTTGCAAAAAAATTCTTTTCTAAATTACATGGTAATTTTCAAATTGCTCTTGAAAAAGGAAATTTAACGACATGTCTTTTAATACAAGCTATCTTAATAGAAGCCTTTGCAATCTCTGCTTATAACGTCTACATAAGAGTTGCAGATCCTTTTGCAAAAAAAATAACAGAGGGAGTTGTTAAAGACGAATACCTTCATTTGAATTATGGTCAAGAATGGCTTAAAGAGAATTTATCTACTTGTAAAAAGGAATTAATGGAAGCTAATAAGGTTAACCTCCCCTTAATAAAAAAGATGCTAGATGAGGTAGCGGATGACGCATCAGTTTTGGCTATGGACAGAGAAGAGTTAATGGAAGAGTTTATGATTGCTTATCAAGATACATTGATGGAAATAGGTTTAGATAATAGAGAAATTGCAAGAATGGCTATGGCAGCTATCGTCTAATTTCATTTTCACTTAATTAAGCTTTTTAATAATTAATCTTTCTTTTTAAGTAGTTTACCTCTGTGCTATTGTTCATAACATTGTATAGAAATCATTTATAAATTTTTAAATGTTTGGGTTAATAGGCCACTCAACTAGTTTTGAAGATGCAAAAAGAAAAGCTTCTTTACTAGGTTTTGATCATATTGCAGATGGCGACTTAGATGTTTGGTGTACAGCCCCTCCTCAACTGGTTGAAAACGTAGAAGTTAAGAGTGCTACTGGTATATCTATTGAAGGTTCCTACATAGATTCTTGCTTTGTTCCGGAGATGCTTACTAGGTTCAAAACCGCCAGAAGAAAAGTGCTAAATGCTATGGAACTTGCTCAGAAAAAAGGCATTAACATTACAGCTTTAGGAGGATTTACTTCTATTATTTTTGAGAATTTTAATCTTCTACAGCATAAACAAATTAGAAATACAGCATTAGAGTGGGAAAGGTTTACTACTGGCAATACTCATACCGCTTGGGTTATTTGTAAACAACTAGAAATAAATGCGCCTCGCATTGGGATAGACCTTAAAAAAGCAACTGTTGCTGTAATTGGTGCTACAGGTGATATAGGTAGTGCTGTTTGTAGGTGGCTTATCAATAAAACCGGGATTTCAGAACTTCTAATGGTTGCAAGACAACAAGAACCACTAGAGCTGTTACAAAAAGAATTAGATGGTGGCACCATAACAAGTTTAGATGAGGCACTGCCTCAAGCGGATATTGTTGTGTGGGTTGCAAGTATGCCTAAAACTATTGAAATTGATACTGATAACTTAAAAAAACCATGTTTAATGATTGATGGGGGATATCCCAAAAATCTTGATGAGAAATTTCAGGGTGAGAATATTCATGTTTTAAAAGGAGGTATAGTAGAGTTTTTTAATGATATTGGTTGGAATATGATGGAACTTGCGGAAATGCAAAACCCTCAGCGAGAGATGTTTGCTTGTTTTGCAGAAGCTATGATTTTAGAATTTGAAAAGTTTCATACAAACTTTAGTTGGGGAAGAAATAACATTTCTCTTGAAAAGATGGAATTTATTGGAGCAGCTTCTTTAAAGCATGGTTTTTCAGCGATTGGACTTGATAAGCAGCCTAAAGTATTAACTGTCTAAATTATGGCTAAACGTTACCTCCTTGATTTTGAAAAGCCTCTTGTTGAACTTGAGAAGCAGATAGAGCAAATTAAAGAATTAGCTCGAGATTCAGAGGTAGATGTTAGTCAACAGCTTCTACAGCTTGAAACCTTAGCCGCTAGGAGGAGAGAAGAAATATTTAAATCTCTAACCCCTGCTCAAAAGATTCAGGTAGCTAGACATCCTCAAAGACCTAGCACTTTGGACTTTGTTCAAATGTTTTGCGATGACTGGATTGAATTACATGGAGATAGAAATGGTGGCGATGATATGGCACTAATTGGGGGAATAGGTTCGATAAATAATAGACCAGTGTTAATTTTAGGGCATCAGAAAGGAAGAGATACAAAAGAAAATGTAGTAAGAAACTTTGGGATGGCAAAGCCGGGTGGTTACAGAAAAGCCCTAAGATTAATGCAGCATGCTGATAGATTTTCATTGCCAATTCTTACATTTATTGATACTCCCGGAGCTTATGCAGGTTTAACTGCTGAAGAACAGGGGCAAGGAGAAGCGATAGCAAGAAACTTAAGGGAGATGTTTGGATTGAAAGTCCCCATAGTTGCTACTGTTATTGGAGAAGGTGGTTCTGGAGGTGCACTAGGAATAGGTGTTGCTGATAGGTTACTAATGTTTGAACACAGTGTTTATACAGTTGCAAGCCCAGAAGCATGTGCATCAATTTTGTGGAGAGATGCTGCAAAAGCACCTGAAGCTGCATCAGCACTTAAAATTACAGGTAAAGACTTACTTAAATTGGGGATAATCGATGAAGTATTATCAGAACCTTCTGGCGGAAACAATTGGGCTCCCTTAGATGCTGGCAATACACTGAAGCATGCAATTGAGAAACATCTTAATGCTTTACTGCAAATGACAAAAGATGAACTCATTGAGGAAAGATATAAAAAGTTTAGGGTTTTAGGTAAATTTACCGAAGCCAATAATATTGAAGAGATTTATAGTGAAATCCCACAAAAAACTGAATAAATTGAAACTAGCTTTTATAACGGGTGCTACGAAAGGTATTGGGAGATCTACTGCAATTACTTTTGCCAATGCTGGCTGGGATTTAATTTTACTCTCCAGGAATATTGATTTAATGGAGAAACTAAAGAGCGAACTGTTGACCACTAAATCAAAAATTAATCTAGTAAAGTGTGATTTGTCTAATCCTCTAGAAATAAAGCATTGTGTTAAAGATGCAATTGAGAAGTATGGGTGCCCTTCAGTATTGATAAATAATGCCGGTTGTGCATTTAATGGCCCTTTAGTTGAAATGGAATTAGGTCATTGGGAACAAACTATTCAAATAAACCTCACAAGTGTTTTTCAGATTTGCAGTTCAATAATTCCTCAAATGAGAAAAAATGGTGGTTTAGTTATTAATGTTAGTAGTCATGCCTCTTATAATGCATTCCCCCAATGGGGAGCTTATTGCGTTTCAAAATCTGCACTGGCTATGTTTACTAAATGCTTGAGGGAGGAGGAGAGATCTAATTCAATAAGAGCGTGCACAATAACTCTTGGTTCAGTAAATACTCCTCTTTGGGACTCCGAATCAATCAATTCTGATTTCGATAGAACTTCTATGCTCTCCTCAATCGAGGTATCAGAAACTATTCTCTACATGGCTCAAAAACCTCAATCACAATTGATCGAAGACCTAACTTTGATGCCTTCTGGCGGAGCCTTTTAAACATATTGTCTATCTGATTAATCTTAAAACAGTGATTTTTTTTAGTGCTATTAGAACCCGATTGAACAAGAGAATGTGATATAGTATATGAGCAATTAAGCTTTTGGAAGATACAGTTAATTAAGTTGCATACAATTTTCTGTTTAAAATTTTATGACCTCTACTTTACCCAACGATAATATTAGAAACTTTGACGACCAGATTACTAATAAACTCATTTCAGAAATTATAAGAGACAGAATTAAGAATTCTGGGAAAAGGTTTAGTGCTAACGATAATATTTCTGATTTTATAAATCCAGGTGAATTAGAAATTTTAGAAATGGAAGTTGCCTCAAGAGTTAAAGACTTACTAAAGTCCCTCGTAATAGATGTTGAGAATGATCATAATACTCAAGAAACGGCTGAAAGAGTTTCAAAAATGTATCTAAATGAAGTTTTTAAAGGCAGATATCATGAACAACCTAAAGTTACAAGTTTCCCCAATGACAAAAATCTTGATGAAATTTATACAGTTGGCCCAATTTCTGTAAGATCTGCATGCTCTCATCACCTAGTTCCAATTCTAGGAGAGTGTTGGATAGGTATTAAACCTGGAAATAAAGTCATAGGACTTTCAAAATTTGCGAGAGTTGCTGATTGGGTTTTTTCAAGACCTCATATTCAGGAAGAAGCTGTAATGATCCTTGCAGATGAAATTGAAAAACTGTGTGAACCTAAAGGTTTAGGCATTATTGTAAAGGCCCAACATTATTGTATGAAATGGAGGGGAGTCAAAGAACCAAATACAAGTATGATTAATTCTGTAGTTAGAGGTGATTTTAGACACGATTTAAGTTTAAAACAAGAATTTTTTGAGCTCGTAAAACAGCAGTCCGTTACTAATAATTACTAATTTCTTTTTAAAAACTTAAAAAGATCCTTAGTTTTTTTGATATCTTTGTAACCTGGAGATATTTCAATACTACTTGAAATATCTAATCCATCTGGTTTGAAGTCAGTAATGATTTCATCAATCCATTCAATTGATATTCCACCTGCCAACCACCATGGTTTGCTAAATTGCAAATTCTTTAGATAAATAGAATTTATTTTTTTCCCTGAACCTCCATAAGTTTCATTATTCCAAGAATCAAGTAGTATCGCATCTACAAAATCCTCAAAAGGTTTTATTTTATCTATGTCTTTTTCCGTTTTTATTCTGAAAGCCTTCCATAGGCCAATATTAGGTATTTTCCTCCTTATTTTTTTGCAATAATCAATATCTTCATCTCCATGTAACTGAATTATAGTTTCACTTGGATTTCCTAAGAAATTTTTAATAATTAAGTCAATTGGACAATTTTGTACAACCGATACCCTCCCGATTTTTGGATGAAAATTTTCTAGGGTTTTAAATATTTTTTTCTTAATTTCAGCTGATACATACCTTGGCGACTCTTCAACCGAAATAATACCAATAGCATTAGCTCCTAATTTAGCGACTTGAAGAGCTTGTTCTTCAGAAGTTAGTCCACAAATTTTAACTAAAGGATTAGTCTTGGGCATATCATTATCCTGCATGTAAAATTAATATTATTGATAAATATAGCGGAGATTATTTTTGAGAAGTTGGCAAATTTTTAAAATATGGGGAATTCCCTTTAAAGTTCATCCCTATTGGTTTGTTATTCTCTTTTTATTCTCATGGAGTATAAGTAATCAGGTCAATTTATCTTCTGGCGATATCTACAATAATAAAGAAGCTTGGATTATAGGTTTTTTAACTTCTTTTTTCTTATTATCTTCAATAATTTTTCATGAGGTTTTTCATACTTTTGTTTCACTTAATCAGGGTGTAAAAATAAAAAAAATTACTTTTTATTTTTTAGGAGCAATTTTGCAAATAGATAAGTATTGTCAAACTGCTTTAGGTAATATAAAAATTGCAATTGTTAGACCTTTTTTATGTTTCGCTACAGCATCTATCTTACTTTTAATTAGTAATAACGTTGCATCTCAGGAACTAATAGCAGTTAATGTAATTTCAAGAGTAGGTATATTTAATTTATTCTTAGGCTTCTTAAATTTGATTCCAATTGGTTCTTTAGATGGAGGGAATTTGTTAAAAAGTATTATTTGGCATTTCTCAGGGAGTAAAAATAAAGGAAGAAATTTCCTCAATAAAGTAAATTTATTATTATCTTTTTTTGTTTTATTTTTTGGGATAATTTGTTTATTTAGATTTAACTTTTACTTTGGTTTTATTCTTTCTTTTTTGGGCTTGTTTGGAATTAATTCTTCAAAATCTGAAAGTCAATTTTTTAAAATTGAAAACATAATTAAATTTAGTAAAGTTTCTGAGATCAAATTAAAACCTTTGAGGAAAATTGAATACGATTCAAATTTCTCAGAATTTAATAAGTTAATAAAAAATAAGAAGGATGCATCGCATAAATATTTTTTTGTTACGAATAATGGTAGATGGACCGGTTTTGTTGATGAAAACATTTTAAAAACTGTTTCCTTAAAAAAATGGGAACGGAACTTTGTTGGAGATTTTAAGAAACCAATCGATAGTTTTGAAAGTGTATCTTATAACGATAAATTATGGAGAACTATAGAAAGACTTGAAGAAACAAATGAAGGTTTTTTATTGGTTCTAAACGCTGCAAATATCCCTTTGGGGATAATTGATAGGTCAAAAATTGGAAACTTTGTCTTGAATAAATTAGGTTTTAATTTGCCTTCAGATATTGTTAACAAATTAAACTTTAAAAATAATTATCCCTTAGGAATTGAATTGCCGAGAATAATTAATTCAATGAAGCAGAGAGGAGATCTTTAATAATTCATGCCATTAAAAATTTCTATTTTTTTATTTTCTATAGCAATATTTTTGAAATTTATATTTGATTTATTTTCCAGGAATGAATTTCTCAAATGTTGAACTATTTCATCATTTGTTAGTTTTAAATTTATTTTTGGCGGAGCTTCTTCTTTGAATAATTTGCACCACAAATCTCTTGAAGGATTTGTTTGAATTTCTCCATGTTGAAGGAATGCACCTTTTTTGCGAAATTGAGCACTACCTATTCTCTTAAACCCATCCTGATCAACTAAATCGGAAATTAATGAAGTCCCAAAACAATTTGTTTTAATACTTGATTTTCGTAAATTACCATATTGTAAGTTTAGACCTAATTCTCCAAAACTTTTAATTAACCAATTATTAACCATTTCATAACTTAAGACTTTATAGTAAGTTTTTTTAAACGTTAATGCATATGTTATGCCTCCTGAATGCAGAACAGCTCCACCTCCAGAGGGTCGTCTAACAATATTAATTTCCCCATTTGATAATAAATTTTTCCAATGAAGAGGAATTTCCTTTTGGTGAAAGCCAATTGATAGCCAATCCCCAGTCCAATAGTAGAACCTCAATGTGAGAATTATTTCGGGATTCGAAATTGTCTGATCTAAAGAATTTAAATCTAAAGCCATTTGATCAAATCCAGGTAAATTATTTGTTGAAAAAATTAAAGCCTGATTTTCAATTCCCAAAATTAACTTTGTAGGTTTATTTATGATAATTTTCAATAAAATTTTTCTTTCAATTTGTTAATTACGTAACATCATTTTGTAATAGTGTTTCAAATCTTCTCTTTTCGGTGGAGAATATAGAAAATAATTTTTTTTACCATGGAGCCAACTCAAACAATAAATCTTATTGCATTAAGCCTCATAGTTGTTATGCATGCAGGAGTTTTAGCATTAAGACTAGGAATTAGTTTAGGTAGGAACTAAAGTCTATTAGAAAATTTAAAATTTATAAGGTAATAATAAAGTAAGACTGAATTGATTTATTCAGTAAAAATATCAAGTACTTAATTTGTCAAATTCTTTTTATAAAAATAGTATTTTCATCAAAAAATATTTTGGGTCGGTATTTCTAAAAAGACAACAGAGACAAGATAATTTTGTATCATCGATTTTTTTAATTATAAAAATTAGCTTTTCCCTTTTAGCAATAATAAGCCTGATTAAGCTTGGCCATAGTTCTAAAGTTAGGTTGAGCAGATTAAGGGAAATTGAAGAATCATTTTTATACGAAAAATATAGATTTAATCTTTTAACAGATAAGTTTGATGATTTATTCTCTTCTGAAGGTGAGCAAAGATTTATGAAGGATCAGGATCAAATAATTTCTAGGGACATTATCAGAGTAATATGGCGTTGATAAGGATTATCTTGCATCATCCTACTTTTCGTTTTTCAATTAACTTTTTTGCTAGTGAGTAAGAACATTAAGGGTTTAGTCCTAATAACAGGAACAACTTCAGGAGTTGGATTAAATACTCTAAAACCTCTTTTAAGATTTGGATGGGAGGTTATAGTAGTCAATCGATCAAATAAAAGAGCTATAAAAATAGCTGAGGAATTCTTGACAAAAGAGGAAGTTGAAAATGTTCACTTTATAGAAATAGATCTTTCTAACTTGAATGATGTGAGAAAAGGTTGCGATGAAATATTAGAAAGATTTAAGAAGCCAATAAATTCTCTTATTTGTAATGCAGCGGTTTATAAACCGAGACTAAAGAGACCTGAAAGGTCTGCTCAGGGGTTTGAAAACTCTATGGCAGTAAATCATTTTGGGCATTTTCTTATGATAAACCTACTTATGGAAAATATTTTATCTTCTGAAAGAGAAATTGTTTTAAATGGTAAATCAACTCTGTTCAAGCCAAGAATTACGGTATTAGGCACTGTTACGGCTAATTATTCAGAACTTGGAGGAAGGATTCCAATTCCTGCCCCAGCTGATTTGGGAGATTTATCTGGATTCAAAAATGGTTTTTTATCTCCAATAAGTATGGCGAATGGAAAGAAATTTAAACCTGGTAAGGCCTATAAGGATAGTAAACTTTGCAATATGGTGACCGTTCAGGAATTTTCAAAAAGATATCCTCCAGAGAAGATTATTGTAAATTCTTTATATCCTGGATGTGTTGCTGATACAAAACTTTTTAGAGATACACCTTGGTTATTTAGATTCCTTTTCCCGATATTTCAAAAATTTATAACTAAAGGATATGTTTCACAAAGACTGGCAGGAGAGAGAGTCGCTCAAGTGGCAACTTATAAAGAATTTGCTAAACCATCAGTCCATTGGAGCTGGGGAAATCGTCAGAAAACTGGTAGAAAAGCTTTTTCTCAAAAGTTGTCAAAAAGAATAATTGATACGAAGACCTCTAAACAAACATATGATTTAACACGCCAATTGGTTGGATTAGATTAATTTTGACTAATCAAATCCTAATAAATCAAAAATTTCTCTATCTTTAAGTGGATTACCTTCTAAAGGTTCTACGTTTTCAAGCATATTTTTGGCAAGAGATAAATATTCATTTTGAACTTCAATAACATCTTCAGTAGGTTCCATTTCAAAAATGGTGCATTTTTTTAGTCTTGATCTTCTAATGGCGTCGACATCTTTAAAGTGGGCCATAGTTTTTAAACCTGTTCTTTCATTGAATTTATCAATTTGATCTGTTTCTTTTGATCTATTTGCGACTACCCCACCTAATCTGACTTTATAATTTTTTGCTTTTGCTTTAATTGCAGAGACAATTCTATTCATAGCGAATATTGAATCGAAGTCATTAGCAGTAACAATTAGACAATAATTTGCATGTTGCAATGGAGCTGCAAATCCTCCGCAAACGACGTCTCCTAGGACATCAAAAATAACAACGTCAGTATCTTCTAATAAATGATGTTCTTTTAATAGCTTAACTGTCTGACCGGTTACATAACCCCCGCACCCTGTCCCAGCAGGAGGACCTCCACTTTCAACGCACATTACGCCATTAAAACCTTCAAACATGAAATCAGTTGGCCTCAATTCTTCGCTATGAAAATCCACCTCTTCGAGAATATCGATAACTGTAGGAACCATTTTGTGCGTCAAAGTGAAGGTGCTATCGTGTTTCGGATCACATCCAATTTGTAGAACCTTTTTACCTAATTTTGAGAATGCGGCAGAAAGGTTTGATGATGTAGTTGATTTTCCGATGCCACCCTTCCCATAGACGGCAATAACTAAAGCCCCTTCCTCAATATTTATTTTTGGATCTTGCTTTACTTGAACACTCCCTTCTCCATCAAGAGGTCTATTTATAGTACTTGTCATTTAAAGCTTAAAACACATTATTGTTTATATTCTTGCAGCGCAAATACACATGAAATATGTTTCTAAACAAATATGTATTTAATTGTATTAAAAGTGTGAAATATGTTCTTATTACTGAATTTTTAGGATTAAATCTATTAGATTATGAGTGAAAATACTCATGACTTAATATTATTTTATTAGTAAAAATTAACTGAAATATGCTTTGGCATCGTAAAGAGTTTCATCGCTTATCTCTGGAATTCCTCTCAAGATTGCATATTTTTCAGTATTTGTTTTAACTTTACCTCTTACAAAAAATGGAACTTTTGTTAATTCAGCTCTACCAGATTCAGTCCAGATAATTCCTTCTTTACTATTTTTTTCTTTTTTCTCGTCAGAATTTAAAATGTTATTTGTGTTTGTCGCTGTATGTCCTAAATGGCTTTGATGACCATCAACAAACTCAAAGTCATGTTTGAACATATCAATAAGATGCTCTTCTAAGCCCATCATTAGGGGATGTACCCAATCATCAAAAATTACATTTGCTCCTTCCCATCCCATTTGAGGGCTATATCTTGCAGGAACATCTTGAACATGCATTGGAGTACTAATTACTGAGCATGGGATGCCGAGTCTTTTTGCACTATGCCTTTCCATTTGTGTCCCTAAAACTAGTTCAGGGGCGGCCTTTTTCATGGCATCTTCCACTTCTAGATAATTGTTAGTTATCAGAGCTTCTATATTAAGATCTTTTGCAGTAGCTCTTACTTGCCTGGCCATCTCCCTGCTGTATGTTCCAAGACCCACTACTTCAAAACCCAATTCTTCCTTAGCAATTTTGGCCGCTGCAATTGCATGTGTTCCATCACCAAAAATAAAAACTCTTTTACCAGTTAGATAATTAGAGTCAACAGATTTTGAGTACCAAGGAAGTTTTGATTTATTTTCTAATTCTTCTTTATTCGTTAAAGGAAGATCTAATTTCTCATGAACTTCATTTATAAATTCAATTGTATTTTTTATTCCAATAGGAATAGTGTTCGTATATTCCATTCCAAAGTTCCGTTTAAGCCACTCACATGAAGCTTCAGCAATTTCTTGATAAAGACAGATATTTATTTCAGCATAAATTAGTCTTTCAATATCATCAGGACTAGCACCTAATGGAGCAACTACGTTTGTATCTATACCTTGTTCCGAAAGTATGCGTTGGATTTCGATTACATCATCTCTGCATCTAAATCCTAGTAATGAAGGGCCAAGTATATTAACTTTTGGTCTCCTACCTAATTCCCTCCACCTAAGTGGATTTATTTTGTCTGAAGAACTCACTTTTTCTTTTAAAAGGGTTCTTGTTAGTTGATAAAAGGTTTCTGAGGCCCCCCAATTTTCTTTCTTGCTATAAGCAGGTAATTCAAGATTAACAATAGGCATATCAAACCCCATCCCTTTCGCAAGTGCTCCAGGTTGGTCTTGGATAAGTTCTGCTGTACAACTTTCTCCGACTAAAAGAGTTTTGGGTTTGAATCGTTCAACCGCTTCCCTAATATTTTTCTTCACTAATTCTGCTGTATCGCCTCCAAGGTCTCTAGCCTGAAAAGTTGTATAAGTTACTGGAGGCCTTTGCCCCCTCCTCTCGATCATGGTAAAGAGAAGATCTGCATATGTATCTCCTTGGGGGGCATGAAGCACATAATGAATGTCTTTCATTGACGAGGCAATTCTCATAGCACCAACATGTGGCGGTCCTTCATACGTCCAAAGAGTTAATTCCATAGTTTTTAATGAGTTACTAAAGTTTTTGAGGTAAGAATTTGATTTCTTTTTAAAGGTTTTGAGAAGAGACCAGCCAAATCTGCGGCTTGATCAATTCCATGAATTGGACTGAATACCATTTCTATCGACCACTTAGTACTAATCCCCTCCGCCTCAAGTGGGTTAGCTAAACCCATGCCACAAACTACTAAGTCTGGATTAGATTCTCTCACTCGATCTAATTGTTTTTCTACATGTTGCCCTTCAACAATTTTTGTATTATCAGGTAGTAAATTAATCTCCTCTTTCATTAAATCCTTATTTAGGTAAGGAGTGCCTACCTCTATAAGATCCATTTCGCATTCATTATGCAAGAATCTTGCCAAAGATATCTCTAGTTGGGATTCAGGAAGAAGAAATAATCTTTTCCCCTTAAGTATTTCTTTGTGTGAATCAAGAGCAAGTTTTGCTCTATTGATTAAAGGCGAAATAATTTCATGAACTTTAAGTTCACTAATTTTGAAAGCTTTGGCAGCTGCTAAAAACCATTTTGTACTGCCTTCGATACCTAGAGGAAATGGAGCTGAAATTATTTCACAACCCCGATGTTTGAGGTCTCGTACCGTATCACTTAAATAAGGCTGAGTTAATAATACTTTTGTATTTTTGCCAATCTTTGGTAATTCTGTGGATTGCCGTGGCGGAAAGCTCTCAATATTTGAAATTCCTAAATTTCTAAAAATCTTTTTAAACCTATCCTCTACATTATTTGCGAGAGTCCCAACTAATAATAATTTTTCCTCATTTGATGACTCCATTAATGGAATTAAAGTCTTTAAGGCGCCATCCTCTCCTTGGGTAAAAGTTGTTTCTATCCCACTGCCAGAGTAATTAACGAATCTTACTTGACCTAAAAATCTTTTATTTAATTTCTCTGCTACAGTTGCAAGATCTAGTTTAATTACTTCACTTGGACAAGATCCAACTAGAAAAAGAGTTTTTATTTCTGGTCTTCTTGCAATAAGATCATTAACCACTCGATCTAATTCTTCATGAGCGTCAGCAAGACCAGCTAGATCTTTTTCTTCAAGAATAGCCGTACCAAATCTTGGCTCAGCAAAAATCATAACTCCAGCAGCGCTTTGAATTAAATGAGCACATGTCCTTGAACCTACTACCAGAAAAAACGCATCAGGCATTCTTCTGTGGAGCCAAACTATTGAAGTTAAACCGCAAAAAACTTCCCTGGGTCCAGTTTCCTTATTAAATTCAACTTTACTCATTAAAAATTTTCAATAGCTTATATTTCAAGCTTGCATAAACTTTTTAATTTAAGAAAGTAATTAATAAGTTCTCTTACAAAATGAACACATTTAAAAAACTTATATGAATGTTTAAATACTTAAATGGAAATTATGAAAAAAACTTTTTGGGTGTATTTTAATTTCTGTAGAAGGTATTTCCTTGACTATTTTTTGAGATTTTCCATACATTTCTAGCTATTTTCGTTGCTAATAATCCTGCTCTTTCTAACTTAGATTTTCCGGGCTTTGCT
This sequence comes from uncultured Prochlorococcus sp., assembly GCA_902558895.1. Classification (GTDB taxonomy): domain Bacteria; phylum Cyanobacteriota; class Cyanobacteriia; order PCC-6307; family Cyanobiaceae; genus Prochlorococcus_A. The sequence goes on along the minus strand of CACEFS010000004.1, from coordinate 34,609 downwards.
CCAATTAAAGCTGTCACTTCTGAAGTAGTTAAAGGTGCTCCAGTATTTATAGCTAATTGCGTTAACTCCAATCTATCTCTAAGGTTCTTAAGATTTACCTTCTCGATTTTATCTTCTTCTAACCAACTAAAAGATGGGTCTTTCTGAGATAATTTTTGCATCAAGCTTAGGCTGACTAATCCAAGAGTTTGATCAGGAGTTAATTCTTTTTTAGTGCCAGAAACATTTGGTTCTTTTTTTTGAGAAGTTCCCATAAAAATGCATATCTTTTACTTGAAGTTATCGTTTTGTGGGAAGCATGCAAGTAAATTTAATGGAAAAAATGAACCATTATCCGTTATAGTCGCGTGAATGGAACCAACTTCTAGCTTAAACAGAGGGGAACGAAAGAAAGGGAGTTCTCTTGTCACAGGATCTGAGGTGCAATCTCAGGCTAGTGGTGCAAGCTGTTTTATTACAACTGACTCAGAAAAGTCTTTGGTATCCAGACAAGCAAGTCAAGTAGAACAAATTGAGTTAAGAACATATGTTTTTTTAGATTCTCTTCAGCCTCAATTGGCTGCATATATGGGAACTGTTAGTAGAGGTTTTTTACCAATCCCTGGAGATTCATGCCTATGGATGGAAGTTTCACCTGGGATGGCCGTGCATAGAGTCACTGATATTGCCTTAAAGGCTAGTAATGTAAGACTCGGACAGATGATCGTTGAAAGAGCATTTGGTTCTCTTGCCTTATACCATAAAGATCAAAGTACTGTTTTGCATTCCGGGGATGTTGTTTTAGATGCCATTGGTAGTGAAGTTAGAAAAAGAACCAAACCTTCAACAAGTTGGACAGAAGTTATTCGAGCTATTACTCCAGATCATGCTGTTTTAATAAATAGACAAAACAGGAGTGGATCAATGATTCAATCCGGGATGAGTATGTTTATATTAGAAACTGAACCGGCTGGGTATGTCTTAAAAGCAGCAAATGAAGCAGAAAAAGCATCAAATATAACTGTTGTTGATGTAAAGGCAGTTGGCGCTTTTGGTAGATTAACTCTTGCAGGGAAAGAAGGAGATGTAGAAGAAGCGGCAGCTGCTGCTATAAGAGCAATTGATGAAATTTCAAATTATTGAGAATTTTTAATTTAAACCAATTTCTTTTTTTAGATAAGGTGACATAATTTTGGCAGCTTTACCCCTGCTTCCTAACTTACTAAGTTGCGATTGTGAGAGCTCTCCATAGACACAGTTTGCTTCTTTTACCCAAAAAATAGATTCGAACTCCCCATTTGGATATTTTGGGGTCTTAAGAATTTCTCCCCAGCATATTCCAGTTGTATCCTTCACTAAGTTTCCTGAGGGATCACATAAAACCATACAACTAATAAATCTTGCGCTCCTGTAAGGACTATCAGAAAGTTCATTAATTAATTTTTTAATTTTTTCAGCGTTGTTTTTGGCATATCGAGCAGAATATATGCCTGGTCGACCATCTAAGATATCCACTTCAAGGCCTGAATCGTCAGCTAATGCCCAAGTTTTTGTCTCTAATGCAGCTGCTTTTGCTTTTAAAAGTGCATTCTCAAAATATGTGTTTCCAGTCTCTTCGACATTTAAATATTCTGGTTGCTTCTGAACCCTCAAAGACAATAAATCCAGCATTTCCGAAATTTCAGAAACTTTGTTTTTGTTGCCACTAGCAACAGTTAGGACTGGAAGGTTCAAAATAACAAATAAATTTATCGTGAATATTATCTTACTTTAAAGCTAGATACGGAGACAGGAAAGGTTGAACATTCCACACCTGTGTAGACAGGGCCTGCCTCGTACGGAAATAACATAATGTAAATTTTTTCTTAACACAACAGTATGTTTTGATGCACTAACTAATTTGCATAAGTATTGACATATCAATAGTACCAAGGGTGATAAGTTTAACTTATGAATGATAGAAAAAACATTAATGGAGATTTTATCGAAAACGCTTGACTTATAAGTACTTAATGAAGCATTCTTCGAATTGAACATTCCACATTTAGTATTTAGTAGACAATGGCTACAGAAACAATGGGTATCGCTCTCGGCATGATCGAGACACGCGGACTTGTACCTGCAATCGAAGCAGCAGACGCAATGACAAAGGCAGCGGAAGTTCGCCTTATTGGTCGTGAATTCGTTGGCGGCGGTTATGTCACAGTTTTAGTTAGAGGCGAAACAGGCGCAGTTAACGCAGCTGTAAGAGCTGGTGCCGATGCTTGTGAAAGAGTTGGTGACGGTTTAGTTGCAGCTCACATTATTGCTCGTCCTCACAGAGAAGTTGAACCTGCTTTAGGTAACGGTGAATTTCTTGGTCAAAAGGACTAATTAAGTAAAGCAAGATTTATAAATTTTGCACAATAATTATTTTCCCTACACAGACCTAAATTTATCCTTATGAGTAAGAAGTATGATGCAGGGGTAAAGGAGTACAGAGATACCTACTGGACTCCAGAATATGTACCCCTAGACACCGATTTACTAGCCTGTTTCAAATGTACAGGTCAGGAAGGTGTTCCAAGAGAAGAAGTTGCAGCAGCTGTTGCCGCTGAATCTTCAACAGGTACTTGGTCAACAGTTTGGTCCGAGTTACTTACAGACTTAGAATTTTATAAAGGACGTTGTTATCGAATAGAAGACGTTCCTGGAGATCCTGAAGCTTTTTATGCTTTTATTGCATATCCTTTAGATCTTTTTGAAGAAGGTTCTATTACAAACGTATTAACATCTTTAGTAGGAAACGTTTTTGGATTTAAAGCTCTAAGACACTTACGTCTAGAAGATATTAGATTTCCAATTGCTTTCATCAAAACTTGCGGTGGTCCACCAAATGGAATCGTAGTTGAAAGAGATCGTTTAAACAAATATGGAAGACCTCTTCTTGGTTGTACCATTAAACCTAAATTAGGATTATCTGGTAAAAACTATGGTCGAGTTGTATATGAGTGCCTTAGAGGTGGTCTTGATTTAACGAAGGATGATGAGAATATAAATTCTCAACCATTCCAGCGTTGGAGAGAAAGATTTGAGTTTGTTGCAGAAGCAGTTAAGCTTGCTCAGCAAGAAACTGGAGAAGTTAAAGGTCACTACTTAAACTGTACTGCTAACACTCCTGAAGAACTCTACGAAAGAGCTGAATTTGCTAAAGAGCTAGATATGCCAATCATCATGCATGATTATATAACTGGCGGTTTTACTGCAAATACTGGATTAGCAAACTGGTGTCGCAAAAATGGCATGCTTCTACATATCCATAGAGCTATGCATGCTGTTATTGATAGACATCCAAAACATGGTATCCATTTCAGAGTTCTAGCAAAATGTTTGAGACTCTCCGGAGGAGATCAATTACATACTGGAACAGTTGTTGGAAAACTAGAAGGTGATCGTCAAACAACTCTTGGTTACATTGACAACTTAAGAGAGTCATTTGTTCCTGAAGATAGATCAAGAGGTAACTTCTTTGATCAAGATTGGGGTTCAATGCCAGGAGTATTTGCCGTCGCATCAGGTGGTATTCACGTATGGCATATGCCTGCACTCTTAGCAATTTTTGGAGATGATTCTTGTCTTCAGTTCGGTGGAGGAACACATGGTCATCCATGGGGTTCAGCTGCTGGAGCTGCAGCCAATAGAGTCGCTTTAGAAGCTTGTGTAAAAGCACGTAATGCTGGTCGCGAAATCGAAAAAGAGAGTAGAGACATTCTTATGGAAGCTGCTAAACACAGTCCTGAATTAGCTATTGCTCTTGAAACTTGGAAGGAAATTAAGTTTGAATTTGATACCGTCGACAAACTAGACGTTCAAGGTTAAACCAGATTTTTTAAATTGAGGAGATTGTTCTTCTCCTCAAACTTCTACAAATCTCGTTCTATTACGAGTAATTCCATTCACATTTAAATTAATTATGCCTTTCCAGAGCACAGTAGGCGACTATCAAACAGTTGCAACCCTGGAAACATTCGGTTTCCTACCACCGATGACCCAGGAAGAAATATACGATCAAATTGCATACATAATTGCTCAAGGCTGGAGTCCTGTTATTGAGCATGTTCATCCTAGTGGAAGTATGCAAACTTATTGGTCTTATTGGAAGCTCCCATTCTTTGGGGAAAAAGATCTTAACTTGGTTGTAAGTGAATTAGAGGCATGTCATAGAGCATACCCTGACCACCATGTAAGAATCATCGGATACGATGCTTATACTCAAAGCCAAGGAACAGCTTTTGTAGTTTTCCAAGGACGTTAAATCTACTTTATGTAGTAAATATCTTTCTCCAAATAATATTTTTGGAGAAAGTTTTTCAAAAGAGTTTCACATTTGAAGATTATGTCAAAAAAAACCAGTAGAGAGATTGCACTTGAAAGAAGAAAGGCTATGAGTGATAGCGGTAAAAAAGCTGCTGCTTTTTCTTCAACTACCAAAGATAGAGTTCGATCCTCTCAAGATATACAGAGTTCTGGGACTCAGTCTTCTCTCAACAATCAAAATATTTCTAAACCAGTTAAAAAACATATTCCAAAAACTCAGGTTAACAGAAAGTCTTCTTCAACAACTTTATCTAGTAAAGAGTTAGTAATAGAGAGAAGAAAGGCAATGTCTACCCATGGGAAATCAGCTATAACTTCATCCGATAGAACCCGTACTGATGTTAAAAAAGAAAATTCTGTAAATATTGTTAAATCAGCTGTTAGTAAAAATCAAGAAAGTAAAGATTCAACTATTACAGAATCTAAGTCTCTAAAACCGAACGTTAAAAGAAGAATTAATCAGAAGAGAAAGCCAATTACTAATACAAGTAGAGATATTGTTTTAGCGAGAAGAGAAGCTCAATCTAAACATGGTAAATCAGCAACAAAACAAAATACCAGTGCCGCATCTTTAGCTAGAAGGGGAGACCCAGATTTAAGTAGTAGAGAAATTTCTCAGAGAGTGAGAGAGCTAAGAAGTAAAACTGGTGCTACAGGCAAAAAAGGTAATGGTAAATGTAGACCATGTGGTCCAAATAAAAATGGTGCAAAACAAAATATTGCTGATGCTGGCTGGAAAGTTGGTAAAAGTGAAACTGATTCAGGTCAAATAGTTACTGGAACTCAAGCTAATAGATCTGTAAAAACTACAGGTAATGAGGCAAGTACATGCAGAACTGTCACTGGTACTCAATATATGGGAGCAGAAGTTGCTGATCAATTTTGTCAAGAAAGACCAAGTTATAAACAACCACTTAGATCTACTGTTACCTCTACAACATCAGGTAATAAAGTAACTGGAAATGAAGTAGGTAGATCTGAGAGGGTCACTGGAGATGAGCCTGGGACTTGTAAAAATCTTACAGGTACTGAATATATATCTGCTAATCAATCACAGAAGTATTGTGGTGATGTTCCAAAAAATCCTTCAAAGGTCAAACACAGCACTACATCAGATGGATTAAAAGTATCTGGATCACTTCCTGGTAGATCAACCCTTGTTACTGGAGATGAATCTGGTTCTGGACATCAGTTAACTGGAGATCAATATCTTGGCTCAGAGCCAAATCCAAAAGGCAAAGCATTTGAAAAAGTAGGCAGTTACAATACTCTTAATGGGAATAATGTAACTGGTACAGGTGTAGGAAGATCAGACCATATGACAGGTAATGAACATGGGAGTTGCAAGAATGTAACTGGTGATGAGTATATAGGATCTCAACAATATGAGAAGTTTTGCGGTTCAAAACCAAAACCAGAAGCTAAAAAAGTAGGTTTAAGCCTTTCTTCAAAGTCAAATTTAATAAGCGGGACTATGACGGGAAGATCAAAAATAGTAACTGGAGATGAACCAGGTTCATGCAAAGTGCTAACAGGAACACCATACGCAGGCTTAGATCAGATTAATGAGAATTGTAATAATGAAACTTCTGAAGATATGAAATCAAGAGCAACAGTTAATTCTGGAAATAATTCAAATGCCAGACTAACAGGACATCAACCAGGAATTGGCGGAGTAATGACAGGTGCTAAGAAAGGTGCTTGTAAAAACCTAACAGGTACTCCTTATGTTGGTGGAGATCAGTTTTCACAAACTTGTGATAATCCTCCTCATGATACTGCTTTTGCGAATCCGGAAAAGTCAGCAGGTAACTCTTGGAACGAATTTTCTGTTAAATCACCATCAAGAGACAAATATTCTGAAAAAAATACTCAAGGTGTTACGGGTAATGAATATGAAAATGGTTCAAAGGTAACAGGACCTTTTGATATGGCAGTTGATAAGGTCACTGGCACTGAAAAATTTAGATTTGAACCGAATAAAAATATTACTTATAAACAAAAAATGGAAATTGAAGAGGCAGACCGGGCTGCAAAGACGCCAGAAAAAAGAGTCGCATCAAGGATTACTGGTGAAGGACAATCAGTGGGAAACGTAACTGGTGATGATTGGGATCGCGGTGATAAGGTAACAGGCACAGAGGGAGCTTCTTCTAGAAAGCGAAATCCATCAAGAGCAGGATTCATGAGCGCAATGCCCCCTATGGAAGTTAAAAGAAATGAGGAAACAGAAAAACCAGATTTCTTGATAACTGGATCTAGTGGTAATACTCGTGAAGGACAACTTGTTACCTTTTCCGGTGGTGCAAGAGGTTAAGTAAATAATGCCTTTAAGAGGACTGGCTAAAGCCAAGAACTTCACATTGGGGCCAACCGCTCCAATGAAAACTTTTACTGAAAATATCCACATACAAACTAAAGAATCAAAAAATTTACGAAATTCGGGAAAGTTTCATAAATTAACCAATAATATTCAAAATGAAAATCTATTTAGGTACGAAAGCAAAATAAAAAGTGATTTTGACGAAATTGTTCCAACTCTCAAGGAAATTGCCCGAATTCAACATCAAGAAGATTTTATAAACAAGGCTCAGAAAATATCAAGAAAAAATTTGGGAATAGATTTACCCCTACATGTATTAGATAAATCTTGGGTAAAACCTCTTGATATGAGAGCTTTATATGCATGGTGTGCTTTCAAACAGCATGATAAACTTAGCTACGATTTTTTTAACAATGATCCACTTGAAGGCGCTGCTGGAAGTATGGATGCTGGAGACTTTGAAAAATTCCTTTTAGATTGTGGAATACATTTACTTGATATAACTCCTTGTTCAGACGGAAGATTAGCTCATTCAGTTGCTTATGTAATGAGAATACCTTTTAGTTCAGTAAGAAGAAGATCCCATGCTGGAGCATTGTTTGATATTGAAAATACCGTTAATCGATGGGTAAAAACTGAACATAAGAGATATAGAGAGAATGTTCCTAATGAAGCTCATAAAGATACTAGGTACTTAAAAGTTGTAACTTATCATTTTAGTTCAGTAGATCCTTTGCATCAGGGATGCGCAGCTCATGGGAGCAATGATGAGTTAGCTGCAGCAGAAGGTAGAAATAAATTATGTGCTTTCAAAGAGGCTGTAGAGAATAGCTTTTGCTGCGGGGCTTCTGTGGATTTAATGTTAATTGGACTTGATACAGACACTGATTCATTAAAAATACATTTATCAACTAGAGACGGCGGTATAGATTTAGAAAAAACTATTTCTACATTAGAAATTTATAATTCAACAATAAATTTTTCAAAAGAGGATGCAGAAAGAGAAATTTGCCAGACAATTTCTAAGCAATCTTCAAAAGATAAATTAAGTGGAATGGAAAAATTTATGTATAAATTAATTGTCAATAATATTTCTCAAATTGATTATGTTAAGAGTTTTCATAATGGTTCTTATGAAGATATTGGACATGCAGAGAGGTTTATTGGAGTAGGTATAGGTTTTAAAGAAGTACATCTAAGGAATTTAACTTATTTTGCTCATTTGGATACAGTCGAAGAAGGGGCTCCAGATTTAGATGTAGGAGTGAAGATTTTTACTGGGTTAAATGTTTCTCAAGATCTACCTATTCCTGTAGTAATAAGATTTGATTACTCTGGCAAAGTTCCCGGTGCAAAAGAGAGGGCAATAAATGATTGTGAAAGAGTTAATAATGCAATATCAATTAGATATAAAAATTTAGTTGATCAAGGTTTGTTGCATACTTGCTCTACTATTAGAGATAGGGACAACATTCATTCCGCCGAAATTATTGGAATGTCTTTAGATAAAAAAACAGAGGAGGCTCACTAATTATGTTAATTTGTAAGGTTGTAAAACCACTTGTTTCTACTAATAGGATTCCTGGTTTTGAACATAAACATCTGCAGGTTGTATTAGATGGCTCTTCTAAAAAAGTTGCAGTTGATGCTGTTGGCTGTAAGCCAGGAGATTGGGTTATTTGTGTTGGAAGTTCTGCTGCTAGAGAAGCTGCGGGAAGCAAATCTTATCCAAGTGATTTAACGATTGTTGGAATCATTGATCATTGGGATCCAGACAAGTCATAGAAAGGGAGGATATAAATTGTGGAAATTATGAAGGTATTAGGAAAGCTGGTATGCACTCAAAGAGTGGCTGGCTTAGGTCATATGAATTTACGAATTTTAGAAAATAATAAAGGAAAGAAATTAGTTGCTGTTGATCCTGTTGGAGCTAGAGAAGGTAACTGGGTTTTTACTGCTAGTGGTTCTGCCGCTAGATTTGCATGCCCTAATCCAGAGGTTCAAACTGATTTAACAATTGGCGGTATTATTGATTATTGGGAGTGACTAAAAATTTTAACTTCAAAAATCTATTGAGAGAATTTCTTGAAGGTATAGTGTAATTAGTCTTGAATAAAGAATGTAATGTGGAATGAAAGAGAATCACCTTTGAGGATTGAAAAAAGATTTGAATTTGATCGATACTCAAAAATTAGTAAATTCATGAGGGAAATTGAGAAATTATGTAAAGAAAGGGATATCTATCCTAATATCAGCTTCGGCAAGAATTTTGTAAGTCTTTCAATATTTTTAGATAAAAAAGAAATATCAGACAAGGAAAAATACTTTTCAATGGATATTGATAAATTTTATTTAGAAGATTAATCCTTTTTAATAATTATTTGGCTTTGCAATATCTCTTTTGATTAAAGCCATTAAATATGTTGGTGCTTTATATCTACCAGGTAGGCATCTATTTAAAGTTTCAAGATGACCCCAACAAACTGTTTTTTCTATATCTTTTACTGAGTTTCCTTTTAAAATTAATAGTCTAAGAGCTTTACAAAATAAAGGATAACCTGCTTCTAGTTCATCTATATTAAGCTTTGCTGCTGACATAGATCTAAGATAAATTATCAACTAATAATCTATACAACTATGGTGCACAATTGGTTTATATTTCAAATTTCTCAATAATTAGAAATTAATCTAGAAATGCGACGCAATCTATTTCAACTAAAACTCCTTTTGGTAGAGATGAAACTTCAACACAGGCCCTTGCAGGAGGATTCTCTATATTAAAAAAATCACTATATATTTTATTGACAATTTGAAAATTACTTAAGTCCGTTAAGTAAATTGTTGTTTTTATTACATCCTCTATTTTGGCTCCACCAGCTTTAAGAACTTCTGCGAGATTTTTTAAAACTTGAATTGTTTCCTTCTCTATATCACCTAAACATATTATTTCATTTAAAGCTGGGTCTATAGCAATTTGACCAGAACAATAGATAAAATCCCCAGCTTTTATTGCTTGATTATAAGGTCCTACTGGATCTGGAGCATTTGATGTTTTAATTACTTGTTTGGGGGACATTTGTTTAAGAAGATACCTATCTATTTAAACCCATAAATCTTTATTTGCTCTTAAAAAAGTAAATTCTTCTAAATTTTTCGCTCTTAAGAAAAGGTTTATTTTCATCTCTTCATCAAGTAAAAATGGAATTGTTAATTCATTAAGAGAAAGTTTTTTTTCAACTTCAGAAAGTTTATTCTTTAAATTTTGATCTTCTGGCTTGAGATTCAATGCCCACAATATATTTCCCTTTGTATATTCATGTGCACAATATATGAGAGTATTTTTTGGTAAAGATTTGATTCTTTCTAGTGAAGAATACATTTGTTGATAAGTTCCTTCAAAAATTCTTCCACAGCCTCCAGAAAATAATGTGTCGCCAATAAAAAGAACAGGATTTTCCCCATTCAAAAAGAAGGCAATATGTGAGTTTGTATGACCTAATACTTCAATTATTTTTACTTCTTCTCCTAAAATGTTTAAAGTTTCTTCATCTTTAACAGATACATTTTGAAAAGGGATTCGCTTTTTTTCTTTGGATGAAGCAATCACCTTTACATTTGGCCATTTTTCAATAAGAGACTTCGTCCCTCCAATATGGTCTGAATGATGATGAGTTTGCAAAATAGCTTCTAAGTGAAAATTGTTTTCATATATATACCTAATAACTGGTTCGTGAACAGATGGATCTACAACCACAACGGATCTATCTTTTACCAACAACCAAATAACGTTATCACTTAAAACTCTAAGTCCGATTATATTTCGAGCTTTATTAAATTCCATTGTTAACTTAGAATGAGGAATCCTCGTAAGAAATTGATCTATGTTTACTATAGCTTTACCAAAAGGAGCTCTGTTAAAAGATTCAATTTCAACTTTTAAAAGAGCTGGGTTAGATTTCTCTGAAGCCTTGGACGAAAATAATAGATCATTAACCTTTGAATCAAATTGCAAACGGGCAAAAGCTTTATTAGTAAGAAATGGAGATGTGCCTGTTTATGTAAGTTATGGTCAGGCTGATTTGGGTATTGTTGGATATGACGTTTTACGAGAATCTGAATTAAAAGTCGCAAAGTTATTAGATTTAGGATTTGGTGGTTGTCATATGTCGTTGGCGGTTAAGAAAAATAGCAAATATTCTAAACCAACTGATCTCCCAGCGAATTGTAAAGTAGCAAGTAAATTTATAAAAACAGCAAGATCTTATTTTGAAGAATTAAATATTCCTGTAGAAATAGTACATTTGACAGGATCAGTCGAACTTGGTCCTATTACAGATATGGCAGAAGCAATAGTTGATTTGGTCGCAACTGGAAAGACTCTTAAAGAGAATGGTTTAATTAAAATAGATGATCTTTATTACTCGACTGCAAGACTAATTGGAAATCCTTTAGCTATGAGGTTAGATGATAATCATCTCAAAGATACTATTTTATCAATAGAATTAACTAATGCTTTATAGAAGATTAGCTAAATGTTTTTTAAAGATTTTAGAAGGATTAAAAAGTTAGGTAAATATTTAACAAATGATAAAAAAACAATCTATCTAATCTTGATAGTGTTGTTACCTGTTTCTTTCTCTGGAGCTATTCAACCATTATTAGTTGGTCAAGCAATTACAATTCTTAAGAACGAAACTACAGATGTTTGGCTAAGTAAAACTTTCTTTGGGCAGTCAATAAATGCCATAATCCTAACTTTATTTACAACTGTATTTTTCAGATTAGTTCTGCAGGGATACCAAACTTACAATATCCAAGCAGTGGGACAACGTTTGACAGCAAGAATAAGAAGAGAACTTTTTGATCATTCAATATCTTTATCTCTTAAGTATCACGATAAAATGCCAGTGGGGAAATTATTAACGAGATTAACAAATGATGTTGATGCTTTATCCGAGGTTTTTGGTAGTGGGGCAGTTGGAGTCATTGCTGACTTCGTCAGTCTGATAGTAATTTCTTTGACAATGCTGTCAATTGATAGAGGGCTTGCCATCTTATTACTTTTGACTCAAATCCCAGTTTCATATTTTATTATATGGCTTCAAAAACGTTATAGAAGAGCCAATTATCAAGTAAGGGAAGAATTGTCTCAACTCAACTCTGATTTTCAAGAGAATCTTCAAGGTTTAGAAGTCGTTCAGATGTTCAGAAGAGAGGCTTTTAATAGCAGGAAATTTTCCAAAACCGGAGTTGCTTATAAGAAAGCAGTTAATGGAACAATATTTTATGACAGTAGTATTTCGGCATTTATAGAATGGATTTCTCTTGCTGCAGTTTCTTTGGTTTTGGCTGTTGGAGGATATCTTGTCACCTCTGGAAATATTGGATTAGGAACATTAACAACTTTTATTTTATATTCCCAAAGACTTTTTGAACCTTTAAGGCAGCTTGCAGAAAGATTTACTCAAATACAAGGAGGTTTAACAGCTGTAGAAAGAATAAACGAATTATTGGATGAAGAAATACAGATTAAGGACTCTACTTCTGCAAAACATTTTTTAGAAAATGCTAAAAATAAAAATAAAAAATTTAAGGGCAAAATTGAGTTCAAGAATGTTAATTTTTTCTATAACGAGGGAGAGCACATTATAAGGAATTTATCTTTCAAGATCGATCCTGGAGAGCATGTGGCTTTTGTTGGGCCAACTGGTTCAGGTAAGACGACCATAATAAGACTATTATGTAGATTGTATGAACCTCAATCAGGCCAAATTTTAATCGATGATATAGATATCAAAGATATTCCTATTTCAACTCTTAGAAATATGTTGGGAGTAGTTTTGCAAGATACCTTTATCTTTAGTGGAAATGTCGCAGATAATTTAAAGCTAAATTCGAATTTAGACAATCTTGAATTAGAAAATATTTGTAACGAATTAGGGTTAGATAATTTGCTAAAAAAATTACCAGAAGGTTTGAACACCTTTCTAAGAGAAAGAGGGGGAAATCTCTCTTCTGGAGAGAGACAACTTCTTTCAGTAGCTCGAGTAGCGATTAGAAATCCTGTTGTTTTAATAATGGACGAAGCAACAGCATTTATGGATCCCTCTACAGAGGCTACTTTGCAGAAAGATCTTGAGAGAATTCTGTCAAAAAGAACAGCATTAGTAATAGCTCACAGATTAGCAACTATTGAACGTTCTGATAAAATTTTAGTCTTAAAAGGGGGATCATTAGTTGAAGAGGGAACACATAGTGAATTGAGACTGAAAAAGGGTTTATATTTTCAGCTCTCTGAGCTTCAACAAAAAGGATTCGTGAATTTTTAATGATTTTTAGAAACCAAGGATCTATAATAAAAAAATCAAACAGTATATCTAGAGAAGAGCTAATAGATCTCTATGGTTTAAATTCTTATGAGTTCACTCAAACAACTAAAGAAGAAATATTTGTATGTAGTAAAAATAAAGATTTAGATCTTATAGAATTGGATCAACTTTTGCAAACTGTTGGTTGGAGCAGAAGACCTATAAGGAGGGTAAAAAGAGCGTTAGATTTCAGTATTTTGGTAGTTGGGTTATGGCGTCATGATGATAAATTCCCCAGACTAGTAGGATTTGCAAGATGCACTGGCGATGGAATTCTAGAAGCAACAGTTTGGGATGTGGCTATTAACCCTGTTTATCAAGGACTTGGATTGGGGAAAGAGTTAATGAAATATGTCCTAAAAGAATTGAAAAATATTGGGATTTCTAAAGTAACCCTTTTTGCTGATGCTGAAGTGGTTTCATTTTACAAAAGACAAGGTTGGATATTAGAACCTAGAGGCTCTAAATGTGCTTTTTGGTATGCAAATTAATCATTTTTGTAGTAGTCAGAATATATAGATTTTAACGATTCGCCTTTTAACCATCTTCTTCTAAAGTGCCAGTTCTTAATTGCTTGGAGAATAATATTAGTCCTTTCCCATTTTCTTGAACTTATAAAAATAGGAAAATTTAATGGTTTTAAATCTTTTTTATTTAATCTCCTTAAAAAATCTACATCTTCCATCAAAGGTATCTTTCTAAAACCATTATTCTTAAAATAGGTAGTTCTATGAATTATTAAACCTTGATCACCATACGGTTGTTTAAAAAATTTACTTCTAAAATTAACGAGAATTTCGAGGACTCTATAAATTATCTTTTTGTGATTAATTTTGAATTCAAAATAGTAAATACTATTCTTGTTACCCTTTAAAAAAGAATTTATTTTTTTAAACCAATCATCAGATAATCTTGTGTCTGCATGTAAAAATATGAGCCACTCTCCTTCTGAGTTTTTTGCTCCAATATCTAATTGTAAACCTCGATTCCTTTCTTTGGATATAAATATTCTCGCTCCATAAATATTTGCTATATCAATAGTTTTATCTTCACTTCCACAATCAACAATTATGATTTCACCTTCTTTCTGAATACTTGACAAGTCTGAAAGCAATAATGGCAAATTATTAGCTTCATTAATAGTTGGAATGATAATTGAGATTTTTGACAAGTCGATTACTCTCTATTATCAATATCAATAATTGTATCTATATCTATTTTTTTATCTAAAAACTTATATTTTAATTTTGTAGAAGCAAAATTATCAATTGTATTTTGAAGAACATTTTCTGATCCCCAATTTATGTTGATAAAAGGTAAATATATATGAGATGACATTATTTTTTCTGATAAACCAATAAGCCAATATCCTCCATCATTAGATGGTCCTAAAATAAGATCATTTTGTTGAAGCTCTTCTAGAGTATTCAATAAATCTTGATGGCATAAATCTGGAAGGTCAGTACCAATAAAAATAATATTTTTGATCTTATGTCTTGCACAAAATTTTTTGTTGATAATTATTTGACGTTTCATTTTTTCTCCCAAGCAGCCTTTCCCCTGTAAATGAAATTTTTTGATGCCCAATTCTCTAGCCCATCTTCTACAATTACTTACCCCCAAACCTGATATAGCAACAGAAATATCAATTAGTTTATTTTCTTGCAGAAATTTTGCGACTGAAATAGTGTGTTTGGTCATTACACTTTGAACCTTTGCAGAATTACTTTTACCTATATCTTTAGATAATCTTGTTTTGCATCTTCCAAAACCATGCCATTTCGCCATGATAATAAGTAATGCTTTATCCAATAATTTAATGCGATTTAAAATAATTATATGCCTATAAAAAAAATAAAATTTTTCTTAATAAATTTTTAGGATGCTTTGTTAAGTAATTTTAAATTTGTCGTGATCTTGTGATTTCCTAATGGCCAATTATTAAATTCCAACTAGATTAATAATCTAGAGAATAAAATTTTGCAAGCAATTAATCCTATTTGGGCGGAAGTTCAACTTTCACTTCAAAAAACTTTAAGTAAGCCTTCATTTGAAACATGGATAAGGCCTGCTAAATTTAATTGTTTTGAAAATGGCTTATTAACCTTAACTGCTCCTAATACATTTTCCAGTGATTGGTTAAGAAAGAATTATTGTCAAACTATCGAAAAGGCTGCAAAAGAAATATGCGGCCATGAGGTAAAAGTTGTTTTTAAGTCTGAAACAAATATTAGCGGAGATCTAAAAAATAAAGAGAGCGTAGATGAACAAATCGTAAATTATAAAACAAAATCATTACTTAATAATAGTCAAGATATTTCTTCAAAAAATCGATCTAAAAATTCCAACGGTCTAAATTTGCGCTACGTCTTTAAAAGATTTGTTGTAGGTCCAAATAGTAGGTTGGCTCATGCCGCGGCTTTGGCAGTTGCCGAATCACCTGGGAGAGAATTTAATCCATTATTTATTTGTGGTGGAGTAGGTCTCGGTAAAACACATTTAATGCAGGCAATAGGCCATTATCGAGTAGAAATAGATCCAGAAGCAAAAGTTAAATATGTATCTACAGAGACTTTTACTAATGATGTTATTAGTGGTATTCGTAGAGATGGAATGACAGCTATTCGAGATAAATATAGAAATGTAGATTTGATTTTAATAGACGATATACAGTTCTTAGAAGGAAAAGAGTATACACAGGAAGAATTCTTTCATACATTTAACGCTCTTCACGAATCAGGAAGTCAAATAGTAATTGCAAGTGATAGACCTCCAAATCAATTGTCGGGAATTCAAGAGAGATTAATTTCTAGGTTCTCAATGGGTATGACTGCAGATATTCAACCACCTGACCTTGAGACTAGAACAGCCATCCTTCAAAAAAAGGCAGAACAAGAGAGGATGAGTCTTCCAAGAGATTTAATTCAATTTATAGCAGGAAGATTCACTTCTAATATTAGAGAACTGGAAGGAGCATTTACGAGGGCTGTTGCATTTGCATCAATAACAGGCTTGCCTATGACAGTCCAATCAATTGCTCCAATGCTTGATCCGAATAGTGTTGGAGTAGTTGTTACTCCAAAACAAGTTATTGATAAAGTGTCAGATTTCTTTAAAGTTTCTACCGATGAATTGATTAGTTCAAGCAGGAGAAAACCAGTAAGTCAAGCTAGGCAAATAGGCATGTATCTTATGCGACATGGAACGGATCTAAGCCTACCAAGAATTGGAGATGAGTTTGGGGGTAAAGACCATACAACTGTTATGTATGCTATTGAGCAAGTTGAAAAAAAATTGTCTATTGATCCTAATATTGCAAGTCAAGTTCAAAAGATAAGGGATTTACTTCAAATAGATTCAAGAAAAAATTTATAGTTTTAATCTTAACTAGAAATAAAATTTCTAGGATCTTGATCATATCTATGCGTGAAAGGTATCGTATCTATTTCATTGATATCACTAAGCAATTCAATTTTATTTAATGATTGCCTTAATAACCTTGCTGAAATAATTGGCATATCTCTTGGAACTGAGATTCTATTTTTTAAGTATCTTAGAGAGATTCCTGAAAGTTTTTTAGGGATTAATACTTCACCTGTGATCATATAGGTCAAAGCTGATCTCAATGATTCCTCAAAGGATTCTTTATTGTATGGGGTTACTTTTAGTAAATTGTCTTTATGCTTTATCACTCTTTTAAGAGCAATTTTTGCGAAACATTTTGTATCAAAAAATTTATTTAATTCATAATTACCTAGACCCTCGCCAGTATCTATTAGCTTTGAGAAATTAATCTGTTGTTCATTGCTTTCTTTATAGCATCCTCCCATTTGTGGGGGTAAATCATGAGAATGAGTATGAAAATCTCCTTGAGTGCCTCTATAAGCACTTGTCCCCTCAAAAAGGGTAAGCCAGTTATCTACATGACGATAATTAGATCTTAAATTAAACCCTTTATAATAAATAAGTGATGCATTCATTCTCTCCATATAGGGAATAAAAATTATATCTCCAACACCAGGCTCTATATCACCCGTGTTAGAAACTGATGGATCAACAAACCCTGATTTTGAGCTGCTTAAGATTTCATCGAGTTTAGAAATGGATTCTTTAAATCTTTTTTTTCTAAAAGAGTTATCTATAAAATTAAAGCTTTCCCGGCAGAGCCAATTACACCAGGATCTGAAAATTTCTCTTTCTAACTCTCGAATTTTGATAAGGTGACTAGATGTAATAAAAGATCCAAGTGCTCCAAATTCATTTTCTAAAAAAGCTATAATATTGTCGCTTTCAGTTACAACTTGCCCTTTAAATTCAATTGCAGGTAATTTCCCCGATCTTACTTTTTCAAGGAACCAACTTTCTTTTTGGCCGTAGCAAAACATATTTATTTTCTTGACTCTGTATGGAATTTTCTTAAATTCAAGCCATAACCATATCTTCTGACAGTAAGGACACCAAGAATGCCTATCCCTATAGAGGGTAACTAATACATCATTTTCACTATGTCCAAATAATCTTAAATTTGCGTAGGAATTATTTATACCATGGACTCTATCAAAATCTTCAACTTCAAATTTATTTAAATCATCCCATGTCAAAATCCTATTCATTATTTAATTCAAGCTATAAACTAACGTTATAATAATTGATTAAAAAAAGTCTTGGAATTTGAATTTGATTTAATTGTTGTTGGCGCTGGATCTGGAGGACTCGCGGCGGCTAAACGTGCAGCTAGTTATGGCGCAAAAGTCGCAATCATAGAAGCAAATCAAATAGGAGGAACTTGTGTCATAAGGGGATGTGTGCCTAAGAAATTAATGGTTTATGCAGCTAAAAGTAAAAAAAATATGGATTCTTCTGAGGGATATGGATTAAAAAATGAAGGTATTAATTTTGAATCAAATATTTTGTTGAAGAATGTTAGAGAGGAGGTTTCTAGATTAAGTAATTTACATAAAAATTCTTTAAAAAAATTGAATATAACTATTTTTGAAGGCATAGGAAGATTTATTACTCAAAATGAATTAGCAATTATTTGTTCAAACACAAAGAAAATTAAAAACAAAATAAGTTCAAAAAAAATTCTTATTTCAGTTGGAGGTAAACCAAAGAAATTAAATATTCCTGGGGTAGATTTGGCATGGACTAGTGATGATATTTTTGAATTAGAAAAGTTTCCTAAATCAATATTAATAGTAGGAGGTGGATATATTGCTTGTGAATTTGCTTCTATTTTCAGAAATTTAGGTACTGAAGTAACTCAATTAATTAGAGGTCAACATTTACTTAATGGTTTTGATGAGGATCTTTCTTTATGCCTAGAGGAATCACCTACTTTTACTGAAATCAATATAATCCCCAATACTCAATTAAATTCTATCAAAGAAGTAAATGGAAATCTGGAATCTACCCTAGACTCAGGAGATAAACTCCTAACTAATAATATCCTTATTGCTACAGGAAGAGAACCAAATCTTTTGCCTTTAAATTTAGATTTTTTAAATCTAAAGATGGATGGCCAATATTTATATGTCGATGAACTTAATCAAACAAGCAACGCAAATATTTTTGCAGTTGGCGATATCATAAATAAGCCAAACTTAACTCCAGTAGCAATAGAACAAGGGAGAGTTTTTTCGGATAATTTTTTTAATGATCAAAAAAGAAAAGTAAATTATGAATATATTCCTAAGGCCGTTTTTACTATTCCAGAAATTTCAACAGTTGGCTTAAGTGAGAAAAGAGCTAGAGAGATTTACTCCGAAAAAAATATAAAAATTTTCAAATGCAAATTTACCCCTATGTCTAATACCTTTAAAAAGAATAAATCAAAATGTATGTTGAAGATTGTAGTTCATAAGCTAACTGACAAAGTCCTAGGATGTCATATGTTTGGAGAAACATCGTCAGAGATTATTCAAATGGTATCAATTTCATTAAATGCAGGGATAACAAAAAAAGACTTTGATATTACTATGGCTTTGCACCCAACTATCTCAGAAGAATTTGTGACTATGTATGGATAAAATTATGAATTAGAAAATTTTAATTTTTCTTGAACAATCAGAAAAACTATAAGTAATGCAAAGTAAATAAATAAACCTATCCTTAATTCAGAAAGGAAGTTAAATTCATTCAGGAAAAGTATCTTATCGAGAATGTAGAAAATATAAAGATTAAGCAAAAAAAATCCTTCAATTCTTGTAATTTTCCCTTTGCTCCAGAAAATTGGTAAGCATGCAAAGGTAGTTAAAATCATAAAAGGTAAGTCAACTTTTATTAGACTCTGTTCAATTACTAAACCTTTAAATCCTGAAAAAATACTGCAACTTCCAAGGATTAAAAGTTGATTGAGTAAATTACTTCCTATTACATTCCCAATCGCAAGATCTGTTTTGCCTTTAAATGCAGCAATTATTGAAGTTACTAATTCTGGTAAAGATGTCCCAGTTGCGACGATAGTTAAACCAATAACAATTTCATTTACCCCCAAAAGAGTAGCGAGCGTTTGAGAACCATTTACTAAAATATTTGAACCAAAGCTTAAAAGAAATAATCCCATTATTAACTTTAGTAAAATATTCATTTGCCATTTATAGTTATCTTTTAATTCTTCTATCTCTGGTTCAGCATCTTTTGTCTCCTCTCCTTTTTCATTGATGGTATTGATTTCCCATATTGTATTTAAGATTAAACAAAATATTAGAAATACCCCTGCTTGCAATGTTAATAAGCCTGTTGATGACATAGCCCAAACTGCACAAGAAATTGCCATTAAAAGAGGCACATCTCTTCTGACTATTCTGCTTTTTACTTTAAGAGGTGTTATCAATGAGCTTATACCCAAAACAACGAGAACATTAAAAATATTGCTTCCAATAACATTGCTTGCCGCAAGCGAATCACTGCCTTTTAAAATTGAACTCAAACTTACCAACAACTCAGGAGAGCTTGTTCCAAGAGAAACAACTGTCAAACCAATTACTATTTGAGGTATTCCTAAAACTAAAGATAAAAAAATGGCTCCTTGAATAAAGAACTCTCCTCCAGCAAAAAGTAGAACTACGCCTAAAAATATTTCTATTATTGGAAATAAAAAATCACTCATATTTAGGATTTAATTTAGATAATAAAAAATTTCATAATTGGTTAACAACTATCCTCGAAAATCTATAATTTATTGTCAATTTAAATTTGCTGTTAAAATTGATTAAATAGAAAAAATTTTTGAAGACTTTAAACATAATAAAACCTGATGATTGGCATTTACATTTAAGAGAAGGTCTTGTATTAAAAAATATCATTCAGTTTACTTCGGAATATTATGGAAGAGCCATTGTTATGCCAAATACTAAAAGTCCCATAACATCGATCAATAGCGCTATTTCTTATAGGAAATCTATTGTTGAAGCGCTACCAGAAAGTTCTAAGTTTGAACCATTAATGACAATTTATCTTACAGATGACACTGATAAAGGGGAACTAATTAATGGTTTTAAAAATAATGTTTTTTTTGCAGCAAAATTATATCCTGCTAATGCCACAACAAATTCTAGTCATGGAGTTAGGAAAATAGAAAATCTATACAAGATCTTTGAATTAATGCAAGATTTTGGAATGCCTCTTTTAATTCATGGGGAAGTGACTGATTCTGAAGTAGATGTATTCGATAGAGAAGAAGTTTTTATAGATAAAGAACTTTCTCAAATAACCAAAAGATTTCCAAAATTAAAAATCGTTCTAGAACATATAACCACCTCTTACGCAGTGGATTTTGTGCAAGAAAATAATATTGGGGCTACTATTACTCCTCATCATTTGCATATAAATAGAAATGCAATGTTTTTTGGAGGCTTAAATAGTGATTTTTACTGCTTACCAGTAGCTAAGAGGGAAAATAATAGACTCGCTTTAAGGAGAGCGGCAACAAGTGGGAAAAAATGTTTTTTCTTGGGGACTGACTCTGCTCCACACCTTTGGAAGTGGAAGGCTTTTTGTGGATGTGCAGGCATTTTTAATTCGCCAGTAGCAATAGAAAGCTACTTAACAGTTTTCGAAGAGGAGGATGCTCTAGATAATTTTGAAAAGTTTGCAAGTTTGAATGGCCCTAATTTTTATAATATCCCACCAAATAAAGAAAAATTAAAATTAGTTTCTAGACCTAACAAAATTAAAGAATATATTGATGTTGTTGAAGAAAAAAATATTGTCGGACAAATAAAACCATTTCATGCAGGTGAAACTTTACAATGGCAAGTAGAAGGTATAGTAAATTAAAAAATTTGATTTAATCTGACAATTAAAAGTGTAAATATTCCAATTTTTCTTGGTTAAATGGGTTACTTTCAGCTACCATTAGAAAGCGCAAATTCCTTTGGGAGTGTGGCGGAATTGGTAGACGCGCCGGACTTAAAATCCGTCGAGCGATTTAGCTCGTGGGGGTTCAAGTCCCCCCACTCCCATTATTTAATTATTTATTTTTAGTTCTGACGATAACTTCCAATAGTTGTTATGTTTTAACTAAGAAATCATAAATTAAAAATGGAAAGTTTTTTCAATAATTCATTCGCTACCTTGATCGCTTATATCGGAATTATTTCTACCTATTTATTGGTTATACCATTGTTCCTATTTTATTGGATGAATAATAGATGGAATATTATGGGCAAATTTGAAAGATTAGGAATTTATGGCCTCGTATTTCTTTTCTTCCCTGGTTTAATTTTATTTTCTCCATTTTTAAATCTCAGACTAAAAGGAAGTGGTAAAGGTTAAATAATTGACTAAAGGAAAAGTTATACAAATAGGTTTATTTATTTCATTAATAGGATTAATTAGTTATGAATTTGCACCGCAAATTGGCATCGATAATTTTACAGCCACTACTCTATCAAGTTGTATCTTGATTTTGATTGTTATTACTTGGGTAACATCTTATGTTTATAGAGTTGTAAATGGAAAAATGACTTTTATGGAACAAAGGAAGCGTTATAGAAAAGAGTATGAAAAAGTTGTTAATGATAAACTAGAAACAAAATTTAACTCATTGTCAAAAGAAGAGCAGCAAAAACTTATGGAAGATTTAGAGAAAAATCCATAAATTTTTCATAGAAAAATATCTAAAAATTATGAAAGATAACAAAATGCAAATTACTAAAAATGAATCTTTATCTAAGGTAGATGAGATGTTTTGTGAGTTAAAAAATAAAAAAAAATTTGCTTTAATGCCTTTTATAATGGCTGGGGATCCCAATATTGAAATAACGTCTGAGATCTTATTAAAATTACAAGAAAATGGAGCTGACCTTATTGAATTAGGTATCCCGTATAGTGACCCACTTGCAGATGGACCTGTTATTCAAGTGGCTGCCTCTCGCGCCTTAAAGTCAGGTACTAGCTTAAGAAAAGTAATTAAACTTTTAGAGTCTTTAAAAGGAAAATTAAACATCCCCATCATCCTTTTTTCTTACTTGAATCCATTACTATGTTTTGGCTTTGAAAGGTTTTGTGAGATTGCATCTGATGCTGGAGTTTCTGGACTAATAGTTCCTGACCTCCCTTTGGAGGAAGCTTATAAATTTTCTAAAATAGTTAGTAACCATTCTATGGACTTAATTTTATTGGTAGCGCCAACTACTCCTTTTGAAAGAATGAAACAAATATCAAAACATACAAAAGGCTTTACTTATTTAGTAAGTGTTACAGGCGTCACTGGTGAGAGAAACAAAATGGAAAATAGAGTAGAAAATCTTATTGCTAAATTAAAAGATGTAAATAGCAATCCAATCGCTGTTGGTTTTGGAATATCAACTCCAGAACATGTTAATAAAGTTCGTGAGTGGGGAGCAGATGGAGTAATTATTGGGAGTGCATTTGTAAAACGAATCTCGAGCTCAAGTGAAAAAGATGTTGTCGATCATGTTGGTGAGTTTTGTAAAGAAATGCGTTTAGCTGCTGATCAAAAAAAATAAATACAAAGACAATTTATTAATTAAAAGAATTATTTATAGAAAATTAATTAAAAATGTTATGACCAAATTATTGTTGTTTTCTTTAAGATTCTTCTGTAGGTAATAATCTGATTTGTTTTCTTCCGAGCTTAATTTCGAATTCATCACCTGCTTTTAAATCAAGAAGTGCTGTATATGCTTTCCCAATCAGAAGATTTCCATTGCCTTGAACTGTAGCAATATAACTAAGTTTTCTTCCACCTTTTCCAATACCTGCAACTCCAGAATCACCAAGATTAACCCCTTTTGCTTCTAAAAGTGCTTCATAAAATGCGGTAAAATTTAAGCGTTCACCTCCGTTTTTTTTATTGGAAACATATCCACAGGCGCGAACTAGGTCAGATTTGCTAACATCACCAAGTTCTTTAACTTTTGCAAGGAGATCGCTACCAGTTAGCATAATTAATTAAAAGAAAGTTGTATTAAATAACATAGCAATCTGCGTGTAATATATGCAATTATTAAGTATCTATTCATTCTATTATTTATATTTAAAAATGGAAAAGTTTGTAGTTTTTGGAAGGTACTGTGAAGATGCAATTATTAAAAGGGAACCATTTCGAGAACAACATCTTAAGAGACTTAAAAACTTAAAAGATAGCGATATTTTAGTTACATTAGGGCCCACAAAATGTACCAAATATTTGTTTGGAATTTTTAATGCTAATGATGTAAACGAGTTGAAATATCTTATTGAGAAGGATATATATTGGGAAAAAGGTATATGGATTAATTATGATATTTATCCCTGGATTCAAGCATTTTAAATATGATTTACGAAAAAATTTAGTAATTATTAACTATTTATTAAAATAATTATTTTTAACTTAAAAATACATATTATTTTTGCTTTAATAATTTAATTATTTATCTTATTTAGGAGTTAAAACGATATTTATTTAAACGTTAGTTTTAAGAGGTTATATCATTTTTAATTAAAATATATTATTTTAAATAATATTTATTTACTAATGTCTTGATTTATCTGGTTTACTAATGAGTCGATATCTAATTGATTATATGGTGGTGTTTGTTTTGTTTCTTGATAATCGTTCTTGATATTGCTTAACCATTTTTGCTCAATCTTTATAAGATTTTTTGCAATATTGAACATGCCGCCTTTTTTATATAATTCTTTCATTTTGAGAATAATCTCGGAGGTTCTACTCGATTTAATACTTAATTCATTTGCTAAGTCTTTTTGTGTAAATCCATGCGTTTTTAACCAATCTTTAATGAAGGAGACGAGTTCCTTTTCTTCCTGTATAGATAATTTACTCATTTAATAAAAAGGAAATAATTTATTAAGCTTATTCTCTGCTCTTGCTCTTATTGAAGGAGTCATGTATTTGCTCCATATACTGAGTACTGCTGTGAGGGCTACAAAATCATCACTAAAACCAACTAGAGGCATAAAGTCAGGGAAAAGATCAAATGGCATAATCAAATATGCTAGAGCAGCCATTAATGAAACTCTAACTTGTGCAGGAGTATAGGGATCTAATGCCATTTCTAAAACTTCTAAGGCAGGCTTGGCAATTATCCTTCCCGCTTTAATAAGAATCTTGATAATGATATTTTCATCAAATGTTGAACTTTCTAAAACTTCAGCATCATAGATTTTTTCTTGAGTTTTGTAATTCTCTTTCATCCTTATAAATGAAATTTAAATATTTTTAATGGAATTTTTAGCTAATACTATCAACTAATCCATTCTGTATTCCTGCTTTTCTAAGTTTTCTTAAAGCACGTTGAACAACTTGTCGGCAATATTCCCTGCTACAACTCATATGTCTTGCAACTTCTGCTAAAGTTCTCCATTCATTTGAGCCGTCTAAACCAAATCTTAAGCTTACTATCTTTCTTTCTTTCTCAGTTAAATTTGCTTTATCTAACAACTTCCAAGCCGAGGCTGTCCTTTCAGCTAATTCGGCTAATTCCATTGGGGGAGTTTGATCACTTGGAAGAATATCAACTAACTCGGAAGGATCTGATTTTGATTTAACAGTACCTTGGAGACTAACAGTGATGCTTCTCAATTCACAAGAAAGGAGTTCGTCAATTTCCTCTTTGGTTATTTTCATTTCTTCAGCTAGCTCATTACTAGTAGGTGGAATACCCTTAAGTTGCATAAGCTTTGATTTTGCTGATCTTAGTTTTGTAAGCTTTTCATTTATGTTAACAGGGATCCTTATCGTTCTACTTTGAGTTGACAATGCCCTATTTAAACCTTGTCTAATCCACCAATAAGCATAGGTGGAAAATCTATGTCCTCTAGACGGATCATATTTTTCTACGGCCCTTGTAAGACCTAATGTTCCCTCCTGAATTAAGTCCAGTAATTCTAATCCTTTCCCTTGGTATCTCTTGGCGAGGTTGACAACTAGTCTTAGATTGGCTGTTATCATCTCATTTTTAGCTTTTTCGCCAACTTTTATCTTTTTCCTCTCAGCTTCGGAATATTCACAAGCGGGGCCTTTCCCTCCTGCTTCTTGACATCTATTAATAAGAACTACCATTTCTTGGACTTTTCTGCCCATTGTGAGTTCTCTTTCGGGAGTCAAAAGTTGATGACGACCTATTTCACCAAGAAAATCGCTTAATGAACTCACGATTTACCTCTTCTGTTAATATATTTAACTTATAGTCAATTCAGTAATAAGCCATACATGTAATAATTAATTAATATTTAATTAATAATTATTAATTAGTTAATTAACATTACTTTTTTAAAATTTTTGGTAAAAGATTTAAAAATTATAAATTTCAATTATTTAATTTTTTCTTCTTGATTCTAGAACAGCAAGTACATCTCTCCACTCAACCCCTTTATGCATAAGGGCTACTTGTAGGTGATAAATTAAATCAGCAGCTTCATTAGAGATTGAATTTTTATCATTATCTTTGCAAGCCATTATAAATTCTGCAGATTCCTCTCCTATTTTTTTCAAAATAGTATTACTACCTTTCGTTAATAAATGATTTGTGTAACTTTTTTCTGATGGATTTATTGTTCGTTCGTTAATTGTATTGAATAATTCAGAGCAAATATTTGATAAGGGAGTTGTTTTTTTCTCTTGTTTATCTCTTTGATTAATTTTGATTTCGTTGAAAAAACAACTTTTTTCCCCAGTGTGACATGCTCCTGAACCATTTTGTTCAATCAAAAGGATTAATGCATCATTATCGCAGTCGAATCTTATCGCCTTAAGTATTTGGGTACTTCCACTTGTAGCTCCTTTTCTCCAAATTTCGGATCTTGATCTACTCCAATAATGAACGTTTTTGGTTTCAAGTGTCATTGTCAAAGATTCTCTGTTCATCCAAGCAAGCATAAGAATTGATCCGTCAAGCCAATCTTGTGCTATTGCAGGGATTAATCCATAATTATCAAAGCGTAGATCCTCTATCGAAAAATTAGTTGAATAAGTCATTATGTTCGTTAAGTTAAATCCTACTCAATGTGTTTTATTAAAAATTATCCTAACAGTTAATTGATGTATATTCATTCTCTGAAATTTTCATGCAGCAAAAGTTACGAGGATTTTCCCTGTTCACATAGGCAATGGCGCCATGAAGGCCACTGCAGATTTGTGCATGGATATTCAAGATCATTCACCTTTTGGTTCACTGCAAAAAAATTAGACCTAAATGGTTTTGTTGTCGATTTTTCAAGTCTTAAGCCCCTAGAAAATAGACTAAAGGAGCAATTTGATCATACTTTTCTAATAAATAAAGATGATCCTTTGCTGAACTACTGGGAAAAATTACATGACTTAGATGCTTTAGATCTGAGAATTATGGATAATGTGGGAATGGAGTTCACCTCTGAATTAATTTGGAGATGGGCTAATGAATACTTGCAGGATAAGGATAAGGGCAGAACATGTTGTTGGAAAACAGAATCAAAAGAAAATAAATCGAATAAAGCAAGTTATGAGAAAATTCCTGATTGGTTCAAATCTTAGATTAAAGTTGTTAATTTTAAAGTAATATAGGATTCTTTAATTAAATATTTAATCAACATTTATCTCTCCATTAATCAGATAAATATTAATCTCGTCTTTATTAAGGTAATGATTATTCAATATATTATTTGAAATTTTTGTCTCAATTTGTTTTTGAATAATTCTTTTTAAAGGCCTTGCACCATAGGCATGATCGAAACTATTTTCGACAAGATGGTTAATTGCTTCATCCGTAATTTTGAATTTTAAGTTTTTTTTGTTAAGTCTTTTTTCTAAATGTTGAAGCTGGATTTTTGCAATTTCTTTTATGTCATTTAATTCTAAGTTATTAAAAATAACAATTTCATCAAGTCGATTTAAAAACTCAGGCTTGAAAAATTTTTTAATTTCATTATCTACAACTTTTTTAATTTCATTTGTATCTTCTTTCCTAACTGATAAATCATTTATTGATTGACTTCCTAAATTACTTGTGAGAACAATGATTGAATTTTT
The DNA here is from genome assembly GCA_902558895.1 of uncultured Prochlorococcus sp. Taxonomy (GTDB): domain Bacteria; phylum Cyanobacteriota; class Cyanobacteriia; order PCC-6307; family Cyanobiaceae; genus Prochlorococcus_A. The sequence continues at coordinate 7,107 of CACEFS010000004.1, read as the reverse complement.
GAAATTGATTGTACGACCTTGACCATCAGTAATGATTCCATCATCAAGAACCTGTAAGAGAATATCTAAAATATCTTTATGAGCTTTCTCTATTTCATCTAGGAGTATTAATGAATAAGGATTTTTGCGTACAGCTTCAGTTAGTTGACCACCTGATTCGAAACCTAAATATCCTGGAGGCGCTCCTATAATTTTGCTAACTGAATGCTTTTCCATATATTCAGACATATCCAGTCTTGTAATTGAAGAATTTGAATCGAATATTATTTTGGCTGTTACTTTACTTAGCTCTGTTTTCCCAACACCAGTTGGACCTAAAAAGAGAAAACTGGCTAATGGCTTGCTTGGATCATTTAGACCAGTCCTTGATCTCTTAATGGAATCTGCAACTGCCCTAATTGCACTATCTTGACCAATAATTTTTTCTTTAAGGATTGACTCGAGGCTCAAGAGTTTATCTTTTTCTGACTGGTTTAAGTTCTGTACTGGAATAGAGGTCCACTTTGAGACAACTTCTGCAATATCATCAAAAATGACCTCTTGTCTTAAAAGACTTTTATCTCCATTTTTTTGAGAATTTACTAGGGACTCACTTTTTTCTTTCAATTTTTTTTGCAAAGAATTTAAAGTTCCAAATTCTAATTCTGCGGCTTTGTTGAGGTCAAAACTCCTTTTGGCTTGATCTATTTGCAATTGAACAGATTCAATTTCTCCTTTTATGGTGCTAATCTCATCAATTTCATCTTTTTCTTTTTTCCATTGAGCGCCTAATTCTGCCTGTTTATCTTTAAGGGATATAAGTTCATTATTGATTTTTTTTAATCTTTCTGTAGAAAAATCATCCGTTTCTCTTTTTAAAGATAATTTTTCCATCTCAAACTGAAGAACTTTCCGATCAATTTCATCAATTTCTTCAGGTTTGGAAGTTATGACCATATTTAATCTTGAGGCTGCTTCATCAATTAGATCTATTGCTTTGTCAGGAAGAAATCTATCGTTAATATATCTTTCGCTAAGGGTTGCAGCGGCAACTAAAGCATTATCAGAAATTCTCACACTATGATGAACTTCGTATCTTTCTCTCAATCCTCTTAAAATTGATACAGTATCATCTATTGAAGGAGCATCAACTTTTATCTTTTGAAATCTTCGTTCTAAAGCAGGATCTTTTTCTATATTTTGTTTATGTTCATTAATAGTTGTAGCACCAATACATCTAAGTTCTCCTCTCGCAAGCATTGGTTTTAATAGGTTGCTTGCATCTAAAGAACCTCCACTAGCGCCTGCACCAACTACCGTATGAATTTCATCAATAAAAAGAATAATCTTACCGTCTGATTCTTTCACTTTCTTTAGAATATTTTTTATTCTCTCTTCAAATTCTCCACGATATTTTGCTCCAGCTAAGAGTGAACCCATATCTAATGAAATTAGTTTCCTATCTTGTAGCGCAGAAGGTACATCGCCATTAAGAATTCTTTGAGCTAACCCTTCTACAATGGCTGTTTTTCCAACCCCAGGTTCTCCAATAAGAACTGGATTATTTTTTGTTCTTCTACTCAATATTTGAATTGTTCTTCTAATCTCTTCATCCCTACCAATAACAGGGTCTAAAATCCCATCTCGAGCAGATTGAGTTAGATCAATGCCATATTTTTCCAAAGACTCATTAGAACTATTAAATTCATGTTTTACTGCCGGATCTGACTTCATTTTCTTTATAATTTCAAGAAATTCTGGAATACCTTTTTGATTTAAAATTTGAAATCTATATTTATTATCATAAGTGAAACCGTAAACTAGGTGTTCTGTTGATATCACTACATCATTTAAAGTATTTTTAATATCATTCGCCTTCAAAAATATTTTGTGAAGAGTCTCACCAATATATAAATTATCTTGTTTATTTTTCATTTTTGCCTTCGCATTTAATGAAGAAATTATTTCGCTCTCAAGATTTTTTAGATTTATATTATTTTTTTTTAAAATCTTTTTTGTAATGTTGTCATCTTTTACAAGAGCTAATAATAAATTATCAGAGTCTACATTTTGTTGATAATTTTTATAAGCAATTTCTTTTGCAAAAATAAAACAGTTCCAAGCAGAATTTGAGAATTCGCTTGGAACTATTTTCATCAATCAAAATTTGGGTATGACAGTAATAAATATTAAGTCAATAAGGGGTGTTTAATACTTAGAAGATTTATTCAACAATAACTTTACCTACCATTCCAGCGCCTCTGTGTGGCTCGCAATAGTAATCATAAGTTCCAGCAGTATCAAATGTTTCTTCCCAAGACTCTCCTGGAGCAAAAGCTAAGTCCGCATGACTTAATTCCTCATGCCCATCAAAAACAGCATTGTGAGGGGCAAGTTTATTATTGACGAATTTAACTGTATCACCAGCACTAATGGTTACCGTACTTGGTTCAAATGCAAGCATTCCAGCATCTGTTCCAAGTTTTACTTCAACTGTCTTAGCTGAAACTGATGAAATACCAATACCTAGAGTTAAAACTATTGCAAATAACCCTGCAAAGATTGAACGTAACATAATAAAAAATTTGCTTATCTATATATTACAAGGCTTTGGTAACCCAACTGCGAGAATTTTAATTGTTATTACAGCTTGGTAACTTTGATAACCTTAAAATATCATTCAGTGACTTGGCATAACTTTTAAGTTTAAAAGTCTCAGGATTAGTGATGGGAACATGATTAAAGTCATATTTTTTGATACTAAAGCTATCCCAAGGAGTAGTTTGGATTGGGAGAATTCTTAATAATATTTTTAGAATTTTTTTTGTAAGCGGTATCGCAAAAAATCTCCTCATATTATGTTTCTTTAAAAGTGTAATTATGGCATCATCAATTGAAATGAATTTTTGACCTAGCACAAATTTTCTAAAGCCTTTGTATTGCTCTTCTTTATGATTTTTAATTAGAAACCCGCAAATCTGGGCGATATCATTTGCGTGTATAAAGTGAAATTTAGAATCGAGTTTTAAAAATCTTGCTAACCAAAGCCATTTCCCAATATCTTTCAATCCACTAGTTAAATAACTCACGGGATATTTACTTTTTTTTCCAAGATTCCCTCCAAAAACCAAGGTGGGGAAAACAGCGAATGTTTTTTCTGCAAATGAGCTTTCTCTAAGTCTCTGGAAACATTCATATTTTGTTTGAATGTACTCTGTTCCATAAATCAATGATTCCCTCATTAATTCTGTTTGGGTATCAAGAATACTAGCTGTTGAAAAATAAATAATCTTTTCTAACTTTTCAATATCAAGCATTTCTAGTAATTCTTCAAAAGCTTTAATATTTACTTCATAGGTTCTTTTTGGATTTCCCCAAGCTGTAGCAGTATGTATTAGGTAATTTATTTGACTAATTTCCTTTTTATACCTATTTGATTCCCTGATATCGCACACCATTAACTTGACTTTTTTATTTTCTTGAACAGAAATTGGTAATTTACTTTTGTCTCTTACCATGAGATAAAGCCTGAATTTTGTGTTTTTTAAAAACCAATCAACTAAATATTGGCCTACACATCCATTAGCGCCTGTAATTAATAAGTTTTTATATCCCAAGACTTTGACTAGTAAGTGAGTTTTTTTCCATGTTCAAAAAATGTTTGAGCATTTTCTTCTGGAGTCCCAGGTAAAATCCCATGACCCAAGTTAAGAATATATTTCCTGTCTTTAATTTTATTGAAAGTATTATCTATCCTCTCTTTTATTGATTCTTCGTTTCCGAATAAAATGCCAGGGTCTACATTACCTTGAATTCCAATCCCCCTGGGGATTCTTTTACAAGCCTCTTCAATATCTACTGTCCAGTCTAATGAGATTATATCTACTCCAGTTTTTGCCATTCTTTCCAGTACCCCAGCACTTCCTGAAATGTAAAGAATTATCGGTGTTTCAGGGTATTCTGATTTTACAATTGCAATAACTTTTTTTTGATACGGGCCAGCAAAGATATCGTAATCTTGTGGACTTAGTTGGCCTGCCCATGAATCAAAAATTTGTACTACTTGCGCTCCAGATTTTATTTGATACTTAAGATATTCACCAATAGATTTTGCAAAATGATCAAGAAGTTTATGAAGTAAATCTGGTTCATTAAAAGCCATAGATTTTATTAAAGAATAATTTTTACTGCTTTTACCTTCAACTACATATGCAGCAAGAGTCCAAGGTGCGCCAACAAAACCTAAAACTGTTGCCTCATTATTCACATCTTTTTTTAGTGAAGTAAGAACTTGTCCAACAAAACCTAAACTCTCACTTGGATTTAATTCTTTTAAATTTTCTACCTGGTTAAGGGTTCTTATTGGGTCCTCAATAATTGGACCTTTACTTTCTATTATTTCAAAATTTATTCCCATCCCTGGAAGAGGTGTGAGAATATCTGAAAAAAGGATCACACCATCCGGTTTGAAAGCATGAAAAGGTTGCATTGAAATCTCATATGATAGTTCTGGATTCTCAGACCTCTCTCTAAAGCTTGGGTAACGCTCCCTTAAATCTCTATAGATTTTCATATATCTACCTGCTTGCCTCATCATCCATACTGGAGGCCTATTTACTTTTTTACCTAGTGCGGCAGAGAGTAGTAGTGGTAAATCTTGACCCATTTTTCAATTCGATATTTTTAAAAAAATTAAAATCCAACTTAAAAATCTTACAATGTAAAGCAGAGCAAAAGCGTTATATGAACATTTATATGAAGCACTAAGTTAAATGAGCTTTCTTATTTTTTTGATTGATGTTTGAAGATACTCACGCTTAATGGGGGCAAAGCAAGTTCTAGAGCATCTTGATAATCATGAATATTGTAATTTATAGTTTCTTTACCACCCATATTCCCTTTATTACTGCCCCCGTATCTAGAACCATCTGAATTAAATATTTCTTTATAGAATCCTTCCAAAGGAACACCTACTTTGTATGACCCATGAGTATTAGGTGTAAAGTTAGCAACAACAACAAGCCACTCATTAGTATCATTTTCTCTTCTCATGAAACTTATAACCGAATTAGATTTGTCATTACAATCAATCCATTGGAATCCATAAGGATCAAAGTCATTTTTCCATAATGCAGGTTCATTTTTATAAAGAACGTTTAGGTCATCAATCAAGTTCCTGATACCTTTATGAGGCTCAAATTCTAGTAACTCCCATTGCAGATCATCCCAAACATTCCATTCTTGTCTTTGCCCAAATTCCATTCCCATAAATATCGTTTTTTTACCAGGGTGGGTCCACATATAAGTTAGTAATGCTCGAGTATTTGCATATTTCTTCCAGTCATCGCCAGGCATTTTATGTAAAAGATGACTTTTCCCATGAACAACCTCATCATGACTAAGTGCAAGCATAAAGTTCTCTGTATAGTTATACGTAATTGAGAAAGTTACACTATTTTGATGGAATTGCCTAAACCAAGGATCTATTTCAAAATAATCAAGCATATCGTGCATCCATCCCATATTCCATTTCAAATTAAACCCTAACCCACCCATGTCAGTTGGTTTGGTTACCATAGGCCAAGTTGTTGATTCTTCAGCGATAGAAAGTGCACCTGGGAAATGTTGGAATAGTACATGATTAGCCTGTTGAAGAAATTTAACTGCTTCTATATTTTCATTCCCACCATTTTCATTGGGTATCCACTCGCCATCTGGGCGTAGATAATCTCTGTAAAGCATAGAAGCTACGGCATCTACTCTTATGCCATCAATATGAAACTCTTCAAACCAATAAACGAGGTTGGCTACTAAGAAATTTCTAACTTCGTTTCTGCTGTAATTAAATATTAGAGTTCCCCATTCTTTGTGTTCACCTATCCGTGAATCTCCATGTTCATAAAGATGACAACCATCAAAAAATGCTAAGCCATGCTTATCTTTAGGAAAATGACCAGGCACCCAATCAAGAATCACTCCTATGCCCTCTTCATGACATTTATTAACAAACTCTCTAAATTCATTTGGGGTGCCAAATCTACTTGTTGGGGCATACCAGCCTGTAACTTGGTATCCCCAAGAACCATCGAAAGGATGTTCAGATATTGGCATAAGTTCAATATGAGTGAATCCTCTCTCTTTTACGTAAGGAATGAGTTTCTCGGTTAATTCTGGATAAGTTAATAATCTTGTCCCAGGTTTTAAATCGGCGGCAGGTACTGGGTCTCTTGGTTCACCATTGTCCTCCAGATATTTATTATTTGTTGATTCATGGCGCCAACTTCCTAAATGCATTTCATAAACTGTAATTGGCTTGTTAATTTGACTAGAAGAATCTCTATTTGAAATCCAAGAACTATCATTCCAATTAAAGTTTTTCAATTTTGAAACTATTGAACCATTTTGAGGTCTGATTTCATGGAGGAAACCATATGGATCAGCTTTCTCATAAATATGGCCTTGTTGTGTTCTTATTTCGTATTTATATGTGTCGCCCTCTTGCATTGTTGGCATGAATAGTTCCCAAATTCCCCCTAATCTTTTTTGCATTGGATGATGTCTTCCATCCCAAGAATTTATATCTCCGATTATCGAGATTGATTTTGCATTTGGTGCCCAAATGCAGAACATGACTCCTTTTTGATTCCTTTCTTCAATCAGATGTGCTCCCATTTTTTCCCAAATATGATGATGATTACCTTCTGCAAAAAGATGTCTGTCAACTTCTCCCATCCACTCTTCTCTATATGACCAAGGGTCGTGCTGTGTGTGTGTGATCCCTCCTCGTGAAATATTTATTTCGTAATTATGATTTGGATTTTCAGGCAGAATAGCTTCAAAAAGCCATTTATGGTTTATGCTTTTCGCCTTATAGGTATTGTTTTTGAAATTTATTTTAACTTCGTCGGCTTCAGGCATCCATACTCTTATTACCCATTGCTCTTCATAAAAATGAGGACCTAATATTTTTAGTGGATTATCATTGCAACAATTTTCTAGGTTGATAGCTTCTGATTTAATCCAGTCTGCTTGAATTGTCTCGATCATGACTGGTAGATATTAAGGATTAATAATATCAAATGATTAACCAAAAAAATAATTATTTATTAAAAAAAGGGGTCATTTTCA
>CACEFS010000003.1 GCA_902558895.1 uncultured Prochlorococcus sp. | reverse complement strand
TTGAGCCTCTTTATGCAGAATTGGAGCATTTTCTTAAGTGCGTTCAGGGCAAAGAAATACCTGAGGTGGATGGTGAGCAAGCCTCAAGAGCATTAAAAATTGCTGATTTTATAGAGAGTGCAGTAGAAAATTCCGGAGATGCGATTTTACTTGAAAATCCAGTCTAATACTAACAATCTAAACTAAAAGAATTTTATTTAAATCCAACCGCAGCTTGCCAAACAAACACTAACAAAAAGAAAAATAAAGGAATCAGTGGAAGAACATCAACGGTTGGAGCAAAGGCCTTATAAGCCTCGGGCAATTCAGCGAATGTATTAAATAGAATGAGCACCTTTTTGATAATTTAATTAATTATGATAAGACGTTACCACGTATGGTGAGCAATAGAGGATGTTTTCCAAGGAGCGAAATCATTTGTAAAACAATTATCTCTAATTGCATTAGAAATTGCCTTGGTAAATCTTATTAAGTGAGCAATATTATGCAAACTTATGAGAGTTAGGCCTAATATTTCGTCATTTCTAATTAGATGATGCAAATATGCTCGAGAATAGGATTTACAGGTTTCGCATTTACAAGTTTTGTCAATCGGAGAAAAGTCATTTTTAAATCGAGCATTTCGCAAATTCAATCTTTCATCATTAAAAAATGCAGTCCCATGTCTCCCTAGTCTTGTAGGCAAAACACAGTCAAATATATCGAATCCATTAGCAACAGCTAGAGAAATTTCTTTTAAGGAGCCAATTCCCATTAAATATCTTGGTTTATTTATTGGTAAGAATTTCGGGACGTAATTAATTACACTATGTATTTCTTCGACTGCCTCGCCAACACTTACACCTCCCACTGCTATTCCAGGAAGATCAAAAGAACTTGTATATTTTGCACTGTATTCTCTCAATCTCGGATACTTTCCACCTTGAACTATACCGAATAATGCTTGATTGGATTTCTGATGAGTCTCAACACATTTTCGCAACCATGAATGAGTTCTTTGTAAAGAGTCCTCAATATCATTTTCGTTAGCTGTATGCGGAGGACAATGATCAAAAGCCATCGCAACATCCGATCCAAGATCCATTTGAATCTGTATTACTTTTTCAGGTGATAAAAAAACATGACTACCATCTCTTGGATTTTTAAATTCCACGCCTTTATCAGAAATATTATTTAATTTGGCCAAACTAAAAACTTGATATCCTCCTGAATCAGTAAGAATAGGCTTCGGCCAATTCATGAACTTATGTATTCCGCCAGATTCTTTAACTAGTTTTTCTCCAGGTTGTAAATGAAGATGAAAGGTATTTGAAAGAATCATTTCTGATCCTGTAGAGGTTAACTGCTTAGATGAAATTCCTTTAACCGTTGCCAAAGTACCCACAGGCATAAATTTTGGTGTGTTTACCTGACCATTTGGTGTATGAAATATACCAGTTCTTGCCGCTGTATTACTACAATTCGATGTAATTTCAAATTCAAACACGATAATTTATAAAATTTTTTGATCCTTTTTCATTAATTTACCCTATATATTTAATATTGAATCTATTTTTATCTCATCAAAAAATATTTAATAAAAAATTTGGCAGGATCTTGGATTTTCTATACAACATTTCCAAAGATACCTTTAATTAATCCCGAATTTAAAAATATTGCACAATTTGCCCCGCCTTTAGGATTTTTGATTGGAACAATACAGAGTTATATTTTTCTTTTTTTAACAACAAACTCTTGGTCAATTTATGCATCTTCATTAATTTGTTTGGCTTCAGGATATTTAATTACTGGTGGTCTACATATTGATGGTTTAATGGATACTTTCGATGGTATTTTTGCGGGTAAAAAGAAACGTTTAAAAGCCATGAAAGACAGTAAAGTTGGTTCCTTTGGCGTTCAAGCTTTAGTTTTTATAACTTTAATTCAAATTGCTTGCATACTGAAAATTCAAAACCTAGTAATTTTTGTTTTACCTATATGCTTATTTTGGGGAAGATTTTCAAATTTATTTTTTATAGAAAAGTTTAAATATATGAGTTATAAGAAAAAATCTGTTAGTCACAAAAAGTTTTGGAATGGATTTAAAAAAGAATCTTTGATCTCCATTATTTTTCTTTTAATTTTCATTGCATACCAATTTGTTTCAATTACATCCCAAGCAATATTAATTAAATTTTTAATTCTTATTTTGATTGGTATTTTTCTAAGCTATTTTATCCCAAACATACTGGGTAATAAAATTGGAGGCTTTAACGGAGATGCCTGCGGTGCAAGTGTTGTTCTAGTTGAAACTGCAATGTTATTTATGCATGCAATTCTTTTATAGGTAGTTCTAAATAAAAAATATTTTTCTTCTTAAGATTTTTTGATTTATCAGTATTATCTACCGAGTTATTTTCCAGCAATCTCAAATCTCCTCCAATTTGTTTTGCTAATTTCCTCGCCAAAAAAAGTCCCACACCAGTGCCGTCCTTCTTTTTAGCAGCAGATCCTCTAAAACCTTTTTCAAAAATTTTCTCGTTTTCATTTTTGGTTATTTTTTTACCACCATCAAATATACAGAGTCCATTACTCGTAATTGCGAGCCCAATTTCAGCATCTTTTTGGGCATATTTAAACGCATTTTCTAATAGATTTGCCACAATTTCAGCAATTACAGCATATCTTGCCTTTAATGGCGAAATAGTCCAATCTGGCCAAAGAGACGGTTCAGTCCAATCTCTATTCTCTAAGTCCGCATTAGCTTTACCCCTTTCTAATATTGGACTTAATAAACTCTTAACAGTTATTACCTTTTTATTATCTAAATTTGGTGGTAATAATAATCTTTCCTCTCCAATTTCCAGAGGAAGTTGAATAGGTGAATTTAATTGAGCAAAAGAATCCATATATTGATTAATTTGTTTTTGCTCTATTATCATGCGTTCGACTATTTCTATAGAATCATCATCTGACCCAAGTCTTTTTATTAATAATTTTGCGTATGTTCTAATAGCAGCTAATGGATTCCTTAATTGATGAATTATGACATTGACCTGATTTTTTAAATAATTGACTTCTTCATTTTTATTTTGACGTTCCAATTCGATAGAGACACATTTAGCTAAAGATATTGATAGAGCTTTTAATCTGGAATCGAGAGATACTGGCCAATTCCCCCCTTTCAAATCAGTTTCTACCCGAAGGACACCAAGTAAAATATCGTTTTCTTGTAGCGGGTACCATCTTCTATTAGGCGATGAAACCTTTAGGGAAGGATCATCTTCTATTGAAGTAAGTAGCCGATCAATTTGCGGCCATTGACCAATCATTTCAAAAGATGCTTTAGTTCCTTGCTTAGCTGAAGCAAGATACATAACTAAATTAGTCACGCCCATTGAGCAACCAAAACTCTCTAGCTGTTTTAAAATTAATTCTTCAAATTTTTTTGAAAGATTCATGATTAATGAAATTTTGAGAAATTTTTTTAAAAAAAACTTGAAAAAGGGCTTGTAAAATATGAAAAAAGTATTAAGATATATAAAGAGGTCTGACTTTAGCCAGCCTTAAATATGAATATTTAATCATATTTTAAGCTACATCAGGGGTTGATGAGTCCTCTATGTAATTTGAAGTGAATTCAAAATCACATATATAAGATTAGTAAAAATAAATAAGACTAATCTCATTAATAATTTCAGGAGTACCAATCAATGTCAAAAAAAAGAAAAAGAATCAGCAGAAGAAGATTGGCTGGCCAAAGAGTAATGGCACATGTACCTATTTATCATATCGAAACTGGCAAACATAAACCAGTTACAGCAGCAAGAAGATTCATAGCTGAAAATGGTCTCTCTGCGCCTTCAGTTTTTAATGTAAGAAGAAATGAACACACCACCGATAGATTTTTTTGGGGTGAAAAAGGATTATTTAGCGCCCAATATGCTGAAGAAAATCATTTTCTATTTCCATCACTAAAAGTTGTAGTCGAAGGAATTGGTGAAGAAAAAATATTTGAGGGTCTAGAACTGACTGCAGATGATTGGGAAGAGATTGAAGAATATGAATACGCTTTTGTTTAAAAAATATTACTTATATTTGAACTTATAAAATTAATTAAATTTGAATCAATTTGATGAAATCCATCAAATTCTAATAATTCACAAAATTTAGAAGACTTACTCTTTACCTTTTCATAAATAGTCCTAGAGGCATCTATAGGCACAACGTCATCAAATAAACCATGACTAATAATTAATGGCGAAAATTTTTCTCCTGGGGACCAGTTGGGATGAGGATAACCACTACAAGCAACAATTAATCCAAAATTTAACTTAAATCCCGCATCAATTGCCATCGCCGCTCCCTGAGAGAATCCCAACAAAATTGTTTTTCTTAGTGGAATCTTATCAGTATCAAAATTTTTTAATGTAACTAAAAGTTTATTTACTTCAACCTCAGCTCCATTCCAATCATGTGGATATAATCCATACCACTGTCTTCCCTGACCGCTTGGGTGTAATCCAGGAGCCCTCAAAGAAATCACCTCAAAATCAAGATTTATTTTTTCAGTCATCTCCTTTCCAAATGTTAAAAGGTCATCTGAATCAGCTCCCCAACCATGCATCAAAATAATTCTATGAGTTGCAGTTTGAGAGCTAATCGAGACAAATTCATGATTGATAGCATATTTCATGTTTATATTCTTAAGTAAGTAAACTTTCCCATAATGTCTCCATTAGCTTTAGTAAGTGTCTCTGATAAAAAAAATATAATCCCATTTTGTAGGGAATTGGTAGAGCAATTTAATTATAAAATTCTATCAAGTGGAGGCACTGCCAAACATCTTATAGAGGCTAAAATTCCAGTTATTAAAGTTGCTGATTTTACTAATTCTCCAGAAATTCTTGGGGGAAGAGTTAAAACTTTACATCCAAAAATACACGGGGGAATATTAGCTAAAAGAACTGATGAGGAACATAAAAAAGATATAGAAGCTAACAATCTTGAATTAATAGACTTAGTTGTTGTAAATTTATATCCTTTTAAAAAAACTGTAGATCAGGGAGCTAAATGGGAAGATGCTATTGAAAATATCGATATTGGAGGGCCATCTATGATTCGTTCTGCAGCTAAAAATCACAAAGATGTTTCTGTTTTAGTAGATCCTAGTCAGTATCAAAATTTTCTTGAAGAAAGTAAAAAAGGTGAATTAAAAGACTCATATAAAGCAAAATTAGCCCTTGAAGCTTTTCAACATACAGCAGACTATGACACTGCAATATCTAATTGGATCAGAAAAGAAAGAGGTTTAGAATCTTCCAAATATATTGAATCTTATCCGCTAATCAAAACCTTAAGATATGGGGAGAATCCACATCAAAAAGCTTTTTGGTATGGTTTAAGTACTATTGGTTGGAACTCAGCAGAACAATTACAAGGAAAAGACTTAAGTTATAACAATCTATTGGACCTAGAGTCGGCACTTTCAACAGTTTTAGAATTTGGCTACACAGAAAAAGATGGACTTACAACTGACATGTTTGCCTCTGTTATTTTAAAACACAATAATCCTTGTGGTGCATCTATAAGTAATTCAGCTTCTAAAGCATTTTTGAATGCTTTGCAATGCGACTCTGTTAGTGCATTTGGAGGAATAGTTGCTTTTAATTCAAATGTTGATAGTGAGACCGCAATTCACCTCAAAGATATTTTCTTAGAGTGTGTCGTCGCTCCATCTTTTGATGAGGAAGCTTTAGAAATTTTAAAAGTTAAAAAGAATTTAAGAATTTTAAAGTTTTCAAAAGGTAAACTTCCAAAAAAGAATCAAATTTCTACTAAATCAATAATGGGAGGATTACTTGTTCAAGATTCTGACGATAGTGAAGAAAAAACTGAAAATTGGATTTCAGTAACTAATAAAAATCAGAGTAATCAAACTAACTTAGATCTAGATTTTGCGTGGAAAATTTGTAAACACGTTAAATCTAATGCCATTGTTATTGCAAAAGATCAAAAAACTATTGGTATCGGAGCTGGACAAATGAATAGAGTTGGAGCAGCAAAAATTGCATTAAAAGCAGCTGGAAAATTATGTTCTGATGCTGTCTTGGCCAGCGATGGGTTTTTCCCATTTGCAGATACTGTAGAACTAGCAAATGAATATGGAATAAAAGCTATTATTCAACCTGGAGGAAGTCTAAGAGACCAAGAAAGTATTGATATGTGTAACTTAAAAGGAATCTCAATGGTATTTACCCAAAAAAGGCACTTTTTACATTAAATTATGTTGATTTTGGATAATATGTGATTTTGTTAGTTTTTCTGAATAAAGATAGCCTGCCCGGACCTGCACATAGAAAGTAAAGAGAAATAGCCCCATATATAAAAGATAATTCGAAAGCATAATTATGACCTTCAACCACTGCCAAGGGGAAACCTTCTAGTCCAGTATCAAGGAGATGAAAATAAACTGCAAATGCCATAGTGGAGAAAAGACCTAGAGAAGAAAGTCTCGCGAAAATCCCTAAAGCCAATCCAACCGGGCATACCAATTGAGTAATTGCTGCTCCAAAAGTCCAAATAACAGGATCACCAGGCAAAAATGGGAAATACTTACCAACTACAAACTCTGCAAAACCCTGAGGATCTTGAAGTTTTTCAAGGCCATGATGAATCATCAAAGCACAAAAACCTATTCTTAAAAGAAAAATGGACAGTTCTCCAAGGATATTGACTTCTGACCCTGTAGATGAATTGGCAACTACAACTTCAACTTTTTGTGGCGCTTTAGTTCTATTCATACTTGCAGTTTGAACCTGATTAGTTTGTGGTTTGTCTTCCATACTTCGTTGATTTTTCATTATTCTAGTTAATAATTTAGATCTTTTGGAATTATCTGACTAATAAATTAAAAAAACTAAGCAAATTTATAAATTAATAACAAATTCAGGAAGCAATATCAATTAACTTTTCAATAACATCTGCAACAACCTTATCAGGAGTGGATGCACCTGAGGTAATTCCCACATTAATGTTTCCACTAGGTAAAAAATTATTTTTAAGTTCTAATTCTGATCCTAGTGGTTTATGAAATATTGAGTTATCTTGAACTGATATCCTCTCTGGAGTATCAATGTGAAAAGAAGAAATATTTTTAGTAATTGCTATCTCTTGCAGGTGAGTAGTATTAGAAGAATTAAAGCCTCCAATAACTACTAAAATATCAAGGTCTTCATCAACCAAAGAGAACATGGCATCTTGCCTTTCTTCAGTTGCATCACAAATAGTATTAAAAGCTAAAAAGTGACTATTTAAGTTTTCCGGACCAAATTTCTTTAACATCGTCCTTTCAAAAACCTTTCCAATTTCCTCAGTCTCGCTCTTAAGCATAGTTGTCTGATTTGCAACTCCCACTCTATCTAAATCTTTATCAGGATCAAATCCATTAGAACAAGCTTTAGCAAATTTGTTCATAAACTCATTTCTACTACCTCTCCCAAGAATATATTCAGAAACGTAGTTAGCTTCTTCTAGATCAAGTACAACTAAATATTTACCTGCGAATGAACTTGTAGCGAGAGTCTCTTCATGTTTAAATTTCCCGTGAATAATAGATGTGAAAACATGTTTTTTATGTTTTTCAACTGTATGCCAAACTTTAGAAACCCATGGACAAGTCGTATCAATTATATGACAACCTTTCTCATGCAAGAGTTTCATTTCTTGAACAGTAGCTCCGAAAGCGGGAAGTATAACAACATCCCCATTAGAAACTAAAGAAAAATCTTTAATTCCATTTTTAGCTGATATAAATTTTACATTCATTTTTCTTAAATGATCATTAACCGAGGGATTATGAATTATTTCGTTTGTTATCCAAATGCAATTAATGAAATTGTCACTCCAAATTGAGAAGCAATTAATGAAGATCTAAAGCGTTTTTGAATTTTTAAAATTGCAAATGCTCCCTTCTTTTTTTCTTCTATTAACCTTAAAACTTTACTTGGCCTTATTAATAAAAAAGAGAGTTCACTCGCTGCGAAAAAGGCTGGTAAAAATAAAAGAAATAAAAGTAGAGTTATTTTCATTCAATGACAAATGAATAATGGGGGTGGCGAGGATCGAACTCGCCTTAGCCAAATTATGAGTTTGGTGCATTCACCAGATTGCTACACCCCCAATGGAATTTATGTAATTTTAATTACATTGAATTTCAATATACAATATAAAAATAATATTTCAAAAAACACCTCATTAGGAAGTTTTTGTGAGATTTCTTTTTTTTCTTCTAATCTTTAAATATAAATTAAACTTTTACTAATGGGCAAATTTTCGGATAAGTATGATTTAAATAAAGCAAAATTGTTAAAACATTTAATTGAAAAATCTTACAAAAAAGGAAACTTTACTTTATCTTCAGGAAAACAAAGCAGTCATTACTTGAACTGTAAACCAGTGTCATTAAATGGTGAAGGCTTAAACTTAATAAGTGAATTATTTTTAGATTTAAAGGACTCAAGGTCAAAAGCTGTAGCAGGATTGACATTAGGTGCAGACCCTATAGTAAGTGGATTAATTGTTAAAGCAGCTTTGAATGGACTAGACCTTGATGGTTTAATAATTAGGAAAGAAATCAAAAAATACGGTACCAAAGCTGGAATAGAGGGCCCTATATTAGAAGAAGGAACTTTGGTAACTGTCTTAGAGGATGTGGTTACAACTGCTGGTTCAGTAATAAAAGCTATAAAAAAATTACGAGAAAACAATTATGTTGTTGAGGAGGTTTTGTCTATAGTTGATAGACAAGAAGGGGGATTAGAAGCACTTGAAGATGAAAATGTTAAATTAAAGAGTCTTTTTACAATTAAAGACTTTTTATAATTATTTCAAAATGCAAGATATAAAAAAAAAATTTTGGCTTGAAAAATTTGATTGTTTTTCAATTACTGGAAAAGATGCCAGAAAATTTTTGAATGGAATAACAACTGGTAATATTCTTAATTCAGAAAATAAAGTTATCAAAACTTGTTGGTTAACTCCAAATGGAGTTCTAAGGTCATTAATTGAAATTATTTTTTTAGAAAGAAGCTTAGAAGTAATTATCTTGGCGGGTAATACAAATGAAATAATTGATTACTTTAATCAAATTATTTTTCCAGCGGACGATGTACTTCTGAGTGAACCTTCCTTAATAAATAGAATTCAGGAAATTGATGAATCTAGTTTATGGAGAACTTACCAGCCTATTTTCTTCAAAAAAGAAGATAAAGAATTTGAGATTTATAAAAATAAACTAAATTTACTAAATCCCAATGATTTAAAACTTTGGAAGATTAATCAGGCAATACCCTCATTAGAAATGGAAATAAACGGGAAAAATAATCCTCTTGAGCTTGGATTAAAAGATCTTATAGATTTTAATAAAGGTTGTTATTTAGGACAAGAAACAATGTCAAAAATAAAAAATGTTTCTTCCTTAAAACAGGAAATAAGAATTTGGAAATCAATTGAATCTAATTTGAATTTAGACTTAGAAGATAAAAATTTATATATAAATTCTGCCAAGGATATTTCTGTAGGCAAAATCACTAGTTTTTTAAAATTAGATTCTCAAATAAAAGGATTAGCTATGATAAAAAGAAAATATTTAGAGGAAGGAAGTTATTTTTTTTCAGAAATTTTTGGAAAAATTATTATAAATAAATCTGTAGGATCAATTTTTCTTTAATCGATTTTTGATTAAATATTCTGCAATTTGTAGAGTAGCAAAACAATCATCTTTGTTATATTGGATAATTTTCTTTAAAAATATTTGGTTTTCTGTAATTTGATATTGAATCCACCAATAAAGTGCTTTAGAGCCACTTACATTTTTCTGCGACCATTCAAATCCAAGCCAATTAGAAACATTTTTTAAGCCATATTTTTTTAGTGGTAATATCCAAGACTTTCTTATTAAGGTATGTAGGTCAATAAATCTGGAGGAAAGTGAATGAATTTCTTCAAAACTAAAATTTAGTTCTTTAGCAATATTAATTATTGATATTTTTTCAGTTTCTCCGTAATGTAAAACTGGCCACTCCTTGTGTGAAAAAAGTATTTCAATAATTTGTCTGTAAGATTCTCCTTTATTGTTTTTAAGATTTAAGATTGGTTCATAAATAAGATCTTCTTTTTTTATAGACAAATTATTTACTTTTAAAAATCCATATAAAAAATCATGCTTTTCATCTGGATTTGACTCAATATCAAATATATAAAATCCCGAACATATTTTTTCAAATAGATCTTCCGTATTATTTTTATTGGAAATTAAATATGCTTCTCCAGAGATATATGCTTGTGCTTGCTTTACAAATATGGATGCTTTTTCATACTTCTGATCTTTGAATTTAGACAATTTCTCTCCAAGTTGTTTTTCGCTGTACGAAGCTAATGTTTGGGTATTAGTTATTCCATTTTCTTTGAGTAACGAGGCCGTTTTGGATCCTATTCCATCTATATCTGTTAGATATCCATTTTCTTTTGCTTCTTTGTCACAAAATTTTTGCCAGGAACAAATAGTACATTTTTTTCTATCTTGAGTTATTTCTGGTATAAATCCCTCCAAGCATTCATTCAAATCTAATAAAACATTTAAAACTTTTTTTCTTAATTTTTTATTTATATAAATTTCTTCAACTTTAACTTTTTTATAAAAAGTTGAAATTACTAATCCTTTCTCAATTTTAGATTCTTGAAAAGATTCCAAAAGCATAGAACAAAAAGCTAAGTCGAATAAATGTTCTTTAGTTGTTTTGTGGCCTAACTTATAAACAGCAGGTAAATATTTATATTGTCCCCATTTACTTTTACCTTTAGTCTTTAAAAGTAATTGTGGAAGTATCTCTGCGTTTATATTTTGGAAAAGATTTCCTTTGATTTTTAATCCAATTACCCCTTGATAACCATTCTCACAGGCTTTTAATCCTGTATATATTTCACCATTACAAAATTCAGAGAAAATTTGAAACTGATTAATTTTATCTATAGCTTTATGGGGAGACCAAACTTCATAAGATTTTTTACCCTTAAAATCGAGCCATGCTTTTCTTTTGCATCTTGTAAAACTTTTTAAATGAAGAGAATTCAAATTATTTTTTAAGGGCGGTTTTAAAATTTACTCATATAAATTATTATAGATAATTAAAAGAAATCAAGGAAATTTGAAATTTGACAGCTGACAAATTAGATAAGATAAAATTTGGAACTGATGGTTGGAGAGGAATTATTGGTTTTGACTTTAACCTGTCCAATCTTTCAAGAGTTGTTGTCGCGGCATGTCAGGAGTTGCATTATCAATACTATAAAGAAGTTAATTCAAAGAAAATTATTATTGGATATGATCGTAGATTTATGGCTTGTGAATTCGCCAAGCAAATAGTGCCTTTTGTAAGAGGATGTGGTTTCGAACCGATCTTATCTGATAGCTTTGTGACAACTCCCTCTTGTAGTTTCTATGCCAAAGAAGTCGGTTGTCTTGGAGCGTTAGTAATTACAGCAAGTCATAATCCATATAATTGGCTAGGTCTGAAAATAAAGAGCTTTAATGGATGTTCTGTTGACGAATCTTTTACAAGTGAAGTTGAAAAAAGATTAATCCTTGGAAATTCAATTGAAAAAATAGATGGTATTAATCAATTGGTAGATATTAAGAAATTTCATTTAGATAGAATTAAATCCCTTTTTGATATTGACTATATTTCCAAGAGATTAAAAAAAATGAAATTGAGAATTTTTGTAGATTCTATGCATGGTTCAGCTGCAAATTGTATGGCTGAGATTTTTGCTTCTAATGATTTAGAAGTTATTTCAGAAATCAGGAAAGATGCTGATCCTTTTTTTGGAGGAAACCCTCCTGAACCTCTTTTGAATTATGCAGATAATCTAAAACAAACACTAATGAAAAATTCAACAAATGAAGTGAAAACTTTAGGAATTATATTTGATGGTGATGGTGATAGAATTGCGGCAATTGATGAAAAAGGAAGATACTCTAGTACCCAAGATTTACTCCCATACTTTATTAGCTATTTGGGCGAAATTAAAAAAAATTCTTATCCAGTTTTAAAGACTGTTAGTGGTTCAGATATTATTAAAAATATATCAGAGAGTCAAAATAGAGATGTTTTTGAACTTCCAGTTGGCTTTAAATATATTGCTGAAAAAATGATTAAAGAAAAAATATTTATTGGAGGAGAGGAATCTGGGGGAGTTGGTTTTGGTGACTTTATGCCTGAAAGAGATGCTCTATATGCTGCGATGGTTTTATTAAATGGAATTGCTGAAAAATCTCAATATTTATATGAAACCTTAGATGAAATTCAAGAAGATTTTGGGCCAAGTTTTTATAAAAGAATTGATATTAAATTTCCAAATCAGTCAGAAAAAAATAACGTAAAAGATTTTATTATAGATAATATTCCTGAGAATATTAATAGTCACAAGTTAAAAAGTATCTCAAAGATCGATGGAATAAAGTTAAGAATTGATAAAAATTTTTGGCTTCTTTTTAGGTTTTCAGGAACGGAACCTCTTTTAAGGTTATATTGTGAAGCACCAAAAGAATCTTATCTAATTGAGGTATTAGAGTGGGGTCAAGAATTTATAAATTTGGCAGGAAAATAAGGATGAAAAATTTATTTTTAGCAAGTAAGAATAAAGGTAAAATTGAAGAATATAAGAAATTGCTTGCTGGAGTTAATTGTAAATTGTTACTCCAGCCAGAATCATTAGAAGTTGAAGAGGACGGACTGACATTTAGAGATAATGCAATTAAAAAAGCGAGTGAAGTTTCGAGAAAAACGAATAATTTGTCAATAGCAGATGATTCAGGAATTTGTATTGAAGCGCTAGGTGGTAAGCCTGGCATTTACTCATCTAGATATGCAGAAAATGATCAGAAGAGAATTGAACGAGTTTTAAGAGAACTTGGTGGAGTTCAAAATAGAAGTGCTTTCTTTATTGCAAATATTTGTGTTTGTTCCCCAAATGGTGAAGTGATTATTGAATCTGAGGCCAAATGTCATGGCAATATCATTTTAAACCCTAGAGGAAAAAGTGGTTTTGGGTATGACCCAATTTTTGAGGAGAGTTCTACCAGATTAACTTTCGCAGAAATGAATAATGATATTAAACACTCTTGCAGTCATAGAGGTAAAGCATTAAAAAAAATTATTCCAGATTTAATTGAAATTTTTTCTTAAATTCAATTAACCCAAGATCCATGAAGTCCATGAGGAATTGAAATGGGTAATTCATAAACAGCTAATTCTTTTAAGTCTTTTGCGTCTAATATCACTAAATCGCTTCCTCTTCTTTTTCCGTTCCATAGAAGTATAAATAAAAATCCCTCATCTTCTTTTGAAGAGTTATCTATTGGAACCATAATTGGTTCACTAACAAATCCACTTGGACCTGCTGACCAATAAATTTCCTCCTTAGAAGTTAAATTTATTTTTTTTATTGCTTGAAGTGGAGCGTTCCCCAGTTTTTGAGATGTGCTTGCCATCCAACTAAAAGTGGCTTTTAATCCTAAGTTTTTAGGATTAACAACAGCAAATTCACAACATTGTTCACTGAAAGTTTCGAGTTCACAAGTTTTTGTCTTTAGATCGATAATTGATCTTTTCAGTTTTCCTTCTGGATATTTATCAAAGTCAATATCCCTAAAATTCTCGTCTGGACCAACTGATGGGAAATCATCATAAAAAATGCTATCTAATACGATTTTGGAATCTTTTTCAAATGCGTTTACATGATGAAAAACGAATCCTTCTGGAGCATCTACTGTTAAAGGAGGCTGTCCTCTAAATAATCCACTTTCTCTGGGGATGATAAAAAACTTTGCCTTTTTATTTGGGTTTGACTTTAGACATTGTGCTGCTCCTCTTTGACCCATTACAAATGGAAGAGGATTAAAATCAATAGCATTCTGTAAAAATATTGCCCAATTTGTTGTTATTGCGAAATCATGAAGGAATGCAAAGCCATTAAAGGTATCTTTTCTGTCAAAGATGAGCTCTCCAGAATTTGTACCAGCATTATCAAATTCCATTAATCTAATAGTACTTTTTGGCCCGGTTTGTACTCCAAAAGTGACTAAAAGTTCTGAAGATGCATTTGAGTTTAGGTCTGTTTTGGGATGAGCACTAAATGCTTCGTTAGGCTTGAGAACTCCTCTTAATGATGTTAAACCAATAGTGTCAAGACTATCAGGATCCATTGCATGTGGACCAGCTGCTTCCCATAATGCGAGAATTTCATCTCCTAATTTAATGACATGTGTATTAGCGATATTCTTGAATTTTAGATCTAATGCATTATTTAAAATTCCTCCATTTTTTTGGGTTCCAAAAACACCTCTATAAATAAATTTATCTATTTTTTCTTCTTCCAAATAGCCTTTAGTTTTAACAAATCTATTAGTTAAGAATGGCTGACCGTTTTCGAATTTTATGGATGTTATCATCCCATCACCATCAAATGGATGATGAACCCATTGTCCACCTCTCTCTAATATTCCTGGTCCATTTCTTAATAATGTTCCATTTAAATTTTTAATATTATTACCTTTGCTAATTTTTAGAGGCTCTTTAGTTACCTCCTTTTCTACATTTTGATAAGCACTTGACCAATCTTCTTTTTTAAAAATATTAAATTTATCAATTTTTTTATCTTGTAAATTAGTCACAACAAAATAATCACTTATTCTATCTTCGCCAAAATTCAACTGAATTGTGGCTGATTCGAAAAAATTCCTATTTTATTGTTTTTCTAACATTCCTTTACTGCTTGGAATTGAATTAGATCTTCTTGGATCTATCTCGGTAGCCATTCTCATTGCTCTTGAAAAAGATTTAAAGCACGCCTCAACTATGTGATGTGAATTACTTCCTCGTATTTGGTTAATATGCAGTGTAATACCGCTGTTATTTACCAAGGCAATAAAAAATTCTCTTACTAGTTCAGTATCATAATTTCCTATTCTAGGGGCTTTTAATTGAAGATCATAAGATAGATGGGGTCTACCAGAGCAGTCTAAAGTGACTTGAACTAATGCTTCATCTAATGGGGCAAAGAAATGTCCAAATCTGCTTATTCCTTTTCTTTCTCCCAAGGCTTTTGAAAATGCTTTGCCTAGTGCGATTCCTACATCTTCATTTGTATGATGATCATCAATATGAGTATCTCCAATTGCTTTTATTTTTAAATCGAACAAACCATGACTCGATATTTGATGAAGCATATGATCTAAGAATGGTATCCCGGTATCGATCTCAGAAATACCATTGCCATCTAAGTTTATAAATACAGAAATATCTGTTTCATTCGTTTTTCTTTTTATTTCAGATTGCCTTAGAGATGACATTTTTATGCAAAAAACTTAGTTTACATTCCATTAATGCAGTAACCCGCATCAACATAAATTATTTGGCCTGAAATGCCGCTAGAGAGATCACTTAATAAAAAAGCAGCTGTATTACCTACTTCTGTTTGAGTGACTGTTCTGCGTAAAGGAGCCTTTTCTTCAACATTGTGAATCATATCTAAAATGCCACCTATAGCAGAACTAGCAAGTGTTCTTATAGGCCCAGCACTTATTGCGTTAACTCTGACTTGTTTTTCGGGACCAAGTTCTGCAGAAAGATATCTTACTGAAGCTTCTAAAGCTGCTTTAGCAACTCCCATCACGTTATAGTTAGGAATCGCCCTTTCTGAACCTAAATAAGTTAATGAGACAACTCCAGCACCATCACTAAAAAGTGGTTTTGCTGCTTTACATAAAGGTGCTAACGAATACGCACTTATATTAAGAGCCCTATCAAAACCCTCTGAAGTGGTTGCACTATAATCTCCAATCAATTCATCGCGTCCTGCAAATGCTAAGCAGTGAACTAATCCGTCAATTTGCCCCCAATTTTCTTTTATATTATTAAAGATTTCTTCAATTTGAGCTGGATTTTGAACATCAAGAGGCAAAAATAATGTTGGGTTTAAAGGTTCAGTTAGTTCTCTAACTTTAGACTCGAATCTTCCCTTATCATCAGGCAAATATGTGATTCCAAGTTCTGCGCCAGCTTTTGAAAGTTGTTGAGCGATACCCCATGCTATTGAACGATTGTTGGCAATTCCCGTAACAAGAATTTTTTTGCCAGTTAGATTTAGAAGCATTTTGTTTATTATTTCTATTATTCTCCTATATAAAAGTACCTATCTTTACGGATTACTGCAAAATATACAATAATTTTCAAATATCAAAGAATTTTTAACTTAAACATGGTCAGGACTAATTCTATGGTTTTAGAACTAGGTTTTCAATTACCTAATTTCGAAATGTTAAATGCTAATTCTTCAAAAAATGAATATTTTAATTCTCATAATCTAGATAATCGGCATTTACTTTTAATGTTTATTTGTGCCCATTGCCCATTTGTTAAATATATTGAGAATCAAATTTTCACCTTAAGTAAAGAAATTGAAAATACAGTTCAAACAGTCGCAATTTCTAGTAATGATATTGTCACTCATCCTTCAGATTCTCCTAAAAATTTGAGATTACAAGCACAAATACAGGGATGGAGTTTTCCTTATTTATATGATGAAAATCAAAATTTTGCTAAGAAATTAAAAGCGGCTTGCACCCCAGATTTTTATCTTTTTTCAAATGAAGGAGATGGTGATTTTTTATTGTATTATCATGGCCAATTAGACGATAGTAGACCAGGTAATAATATCCCTCTATCTGGAAAAGATTTGCGCTCTGCTGTAAAAGATTTGAATCAAGATAATTCTTATCCTTCAAATCAGATGCCTTCTTTAGGTTGCAATATAAAATGGACTCCTGGTAAAGAACCAAGTTGGTTTAAATGAATTAAAAATTTTTTTTAACCATATAAATATGGTTTAGGGTTAATATATTTACTATGCAGATACCTCCATTTACTTTAGATAGGCAGTTCCAAGAAATTGGCTCTGAAATTGCGAGTGAGGTTTCTAAAGTTTTAAAAGGGGGCCAGTATATTGGAGGACAAGAAATTGCCAAATTTGAGGAGAGTTTTTCAAATCTGATTGGTGTTGAAAATACTATTGGATGTAATAGTGGAACTGATGCTTTAGTATTGGCTTTGCGCGCTTTAGATATTGGTGTGGGTGATGAAGTTATTACCTCATCTTTTAGCTTTTTTGCAACTGCAGAGGCTATTAGTGCAGTTGGTGCTAATCCTGTTTTGGTAGATATAGATCCAGAAACTTATCTCATTAATACTGAACTAATAGAACAAGAAATAAATTCTAATACCAAGGCAATTATGCCAGTTCATCTATTTGGTAATGCAGTGAATATGAACTTAATAAAATCTTTGGCCAAGAAATATGACTTAAAAGTAATTGAAGATTGTGCTCAGGCAACATGCACAATGTGGGAAACTTCCAAAGTTGGAAGTATCGGGGATATAGGCTGTTTTAGCTTTTTCCCTACTAAAAATTTAGGAGCTGCTGGAGATGGTGGAGCAGTAACAACTTCAGATCAGAAGATTGCAAAAAAAATTAGAGAACTGGCTGTCCATGGCAGCCCAATAAGATATCATCATACCCAAATTGGATATAACAGCAGACTGGATACCATTCAAGCTGCCATTTTAAACATTAAAATTAAATATATTTCTAAGTGGATTAATAATCGCCAAAAAATTGCTAATAATTACCTTGATTTATTAGAAAAAAATCCATTTATTAGTTTTCCAAAAATTAGCTCTGATTCGATTACCCATTCTTGGAATCAATTTGTAATCAAACTAAGAAACGATAAATATTGTTTAAATGAAGATTTTTCAAATTTATTTGATACTGATTTCAAAAAATACTATTCCTTAAGGAATTTGGTAAAACAACAACTTTTTGAAAAAGGTATTAATTCAATTATTTATTATCCAATTCCAATACACGCACAAATAGCTTACAAAAATAAAAATTTTTCTAGAACAAAACTTATTAATACAGAGAGAATTTGTACAGAAGTTCTTAGTCTTCCAATGTTTCCTGAAATTTCTTATGAAGAGCAAGTTTATGTAGTAGAAAATTTAAATAAAGTTTTAAAGAATTGTATAGAGGAAATTCAAATTTCAGTATAAAGTGATTTAAATAATCTTTGTTGTGTGTTGTGATTGACAATAGGGCTTGAATAATTATTTTTTTCTAAATTAGATATCTCCCCACTTAATAATTCTGAATTTGACACTTTAGATAATTCAGGAATCCAATATTTTATATATTCGCAAATAGGATCAAATTTTTTTGCTTGGGTATATGGATTAAAAATTCTAAGTGGTTTTGGATCCATACCGCTACTGGCGCTCCACTGCCATCCCCCATTATTGGCAGCTAAGTCTCCATCAACCAAAGTCTCCATAAATTTTTTCTCGCCCATTTGCCAATTGCATATAAGATCTTTTACCAGAAATGAAGCCACTATCATCCTACATCTGTTATGCATCCAGCCAGTACTATTTAATTGACGCATTGCAGCATCAACTATAGGTACTCCGGTCTCTGCGTTGCTCCAATGCTGAAACCATTCATTATTGTTTTGCCATGGAAAGTGATCCCATTTTTTTCTATATGGACCTTTCTCTAGCTCTGGGAAATGGAATAAGCAATGTTGATAAAATTCACGCCAAACAAGTTCTTTTTGCCAAGTTTCAATTGATAAATAATTTCCTTGATTTGCAAAATCTAAATTTAAATCTAACGTGGCGTTCCAAATTTTTCTAATGCTAATGGTGCCGAATCTGAGAGATGCACTTAGAAAAGATGTCCCATTATGGGAAGGAAAATCTCGTGCAGAATTATAAGAATATATTTTTTTTTCGTTAATGAAGTTTTCTAATAATTTTTCTGCAGCATTCTCTCCAGGTCTACATGGACAAATATTGGAACCAGGAAATTTGATATTTTTGATAAATTTCTCTAGAACCGAATCAGATGAATTTATTGTCTTATTTTCTTTGAGTTTATTATCTATATCTTTAAACTGGAAAACAACTTTATCTTGGTCATATGGACCTAATAAATTTATTTTTGATTTAAGGTTTTTATAAAAAGGCCCATAAACAGAATAAGGTTTGTTACTCCCTGAAGATATTTTTAAAGGTTCTATTAATAAGTGATCCCAAGATTCAATAACTTGAATATCTTTTTCTTTTAAAATTTTTTTTATTTGTAAATCTCGATTAATCTCATAAGGTTCAATGGATTTATTCCAAAAAACAAATCTAGCATCTATTGTCTTTGCTAATTGAGGAATTATTAATACTGGATCTCCTTCTTTTATAATGAGTCTACTGCCCATTTTTTTCCAATTATTTCCTAATTCTTGAAGAGAATTTCCTAGAAACCAAGCTCTTGAATTGGCATTGAAATCGTGAGAGTAATTTTTATCTAATATGTAAGTTGAAGTTATAGCATTTGATAATGAAAATGCTTTGATTAAAGCTTGATTATCAAATATTCTTAAATCCTTTCTATGCCAAAAAAGTATTCTAGGTTTATTCATAATTTATCTAAAAATTGTTTAGCTCTAAACCAAGCTGTCACAGTTTTGGCGTCAAGAATTTCATCCCCACTAGCAATAAGATTATCTAGTTCTTCAGGATCTAAAATTAATACTTCTATATCTTCATCTAAATCTCCTTTAACCTCGGAATTTAGTTTGTTTAAATCACGAGCTAAAAATAAATAGATTTCTTCATCTGCATAACCAGGAGCAGGGACAAGAATTCCTAGTTCATCCCATTCGTTTGCACTGAATCCAGTTTCTTCTTGTATTTCTCTTTGAATTGAAATAATAGGTGTTTCACCTATTTCTAATGTACCTGCTGGAAATTCTAATAAATACCTTGAAACAGCAAATCTATATTGCCGAAGAATGATAACTTTATTGTCTTTTGTAATAGGTACGGCTAAAGCTGCCCCAGGATGCTTAATGTATCCATATTCACCTTCATGTCCATTTGGAAGCTCGATTTTACTTATTTCGAAACTAAATTTTTTTGACTTTAACTCAGATATTTTTTCTTTAAAAATAGATCTTTTTATAAGATTTTTGTTGCCCATAATTTTTAAATAAAAACAGCCTAACAGTTATTTTTTGGTTTTGTAAATCATTTATAAAGACCATTTTGGGACATCAAACTTTGTGATTTTTTGGCTTCTACTTAAGATTTCAGATAGTGGTGTAATAACGAAATTCCGATTCATGAATCTAGGGTGGGGTAATGTTAATTCCTCGTCAACCGTATGAAAATCTTCCCACCAAAGAATATCTAAATCGAGACATCTTGATAGCCATTTCTTACCCTTTGGCGTCTCTTCTCGTCCGAAAAATCTCTCTAACTTTTTTAGCTCTTTTAGAAGTAATTTGGCTTTTTTATTTGATGGTTTAGGAAAAGAATTACTTTTTATAAGTAAGAGAGTATTTAAATAATTTGGCTGCTCATTTTCAACACCATGGGGTAATGTCTCATAAATTGAAGACCAAAAAAAGTTTGCATGAAATTTTCTTTTCTCTTCTTTTTTTTTGTTGGAACTATCTCCCCACTCATTTATTATTTCTTCTATTTTTGGTTTGCAAATTAATAGTGAATCAAGAGGGCTTCCGAATTTACTATCAATATTTGCCCCTAGGGATATACATAGTCCATTTTTGATATTAAGATTTGATAATTCCACTACAAAAAACTAAGTTATTGGATAAATTCTATATCAGGCATTTTTAAAGTGATTTTGAACCCCGAGTTAAAAGAAAAAGGAGAAATAAAAGATTTAATGAAGTCAAAGGATTCTTTTAGAGCTTTCCCTTTGGCCGCAATTACAGGTCATAGCTTATTGAAATTATCTTTACTTTTGGCAGCAGTTGATCCCAGTTTAGGGGGAGTGATTATTGCTGGCGGAAGAGGTACTGGTAAGTCAGTATTAGCACGGGGTTTACATACTTTACTTCCTCCTATTGAGGTATTAGATAATGAATTAATACTGGAAAAGCTAACTGCGAAAAATAGTGGAACTTCATTAAGACCTATTGGTAGGAACCTAGATCCAGATAAACCAGAGGAATGGGATATTAGTACTAATAAATTGTTGGAGGAGGTAATTGGAAGTGATTATTTGAATCAAATTGAAGAAATTCCGAAAAAAGTAAGAGAGGCTCCATTTATTCAAGTTCCCATTGGTATAACTGAAGACAGGCTTGTTGGTTCAATTGACGTCGCTGCATCATTAAGTACGGGGGAACAAGTTTTTCAACCCGGAATTTTAGCAGAGGCTCATAGAGGTGTTCTTTATGTAGATGATATAAATTTATTGGATGATGGGATTGTAAATTTAATTCTTGAAGCCACAGGAAGAGAGAAAAATAATATTGAAAGGGATGGTTTAAGCCTTTCTCATCCTTGTAAATCACTTTTAATAGCAACTTATAATCCTGAAGAAGGAGCTCTGAGAGATCATGTTTTAGATCGTTTTGCCATCGTGCTTTCTGCAGATCAATCTATTGATAATGCTCAAAGAGTTGAGATTACAAAATCAGTTTTTTCGCACGCAGAAAATAATATTAAATTTTCAGAAAAATGGTCAGAAGAATCTGATAATTTATCTACTCAATTAATTTTGGCAAGGCAATGGTTAAAGGATGTCAAGATAACAAAAGAGCAAATAACCTATTTAGTTAATGAAGCTCTTAGGGGAGGAGTAGAAGGGCATAGGTCAGAATTATTTGCAGTAAAAGTGGCAAAGGCTAATGCAGCTCTTCGAGGCGATGAAAATGTAAACTCTGAAGACCTAAAAGTCGCAGTAAGGTTAGTTATTCTTCCACGAGCAATGCAAATGCCTCCGGAAGATGATGATATTCAACCACCCCCTCCAGAGGATCAGAGTCCCCCACCCCCACCTCAATCAAACAATGAAGAGTCTGAACCTGAGACTAGTGAAAATGATAATGAACAAGATCAAGCACAAGAAGAAGATAATTCTGATGGAGAAGAAGAATCTACTCCCGAAATACCTGAAGAATTTATATTAGACCCTGAGGCGTGTATGGTTGATCCTGATTTATTGCTTTTTTCATCAGCTAAAGCTAAAGCAGGTAATAGCGGGAGTAGATCAGTAATATTTAGTGACAGTAGAGGAAGATATGTAAAACCTATTATTCCAAGAGGTAAGGTAAAAAGAATTGCTGTAGATGCTACCCTTCGAGCTGCTGCTCCTTATCAAAAATCA
The DNA here is from genome assembly GCA_902558895.1 of uncultured Prochlorococcus sp. Lineage (GTDB taxonomy): Bacteria > Cyanobacteriota > Cyanobacteriia > PCC-6307 > Cyanobiaceae > Prochlorococcus_A. Next base: position 51,958 of record CACEFS010000003.1, on the reverse strand, counting down.
AGAAGGTTAAGGAACCCTAATAAATCAATAGTTATTGAAGAAAATGATTTTAGGGCAAAGCTTCTTCAAAAAAAGGCGGGGGCCTTAGTAATTTTTCTGGTTGATGCTAGTGGTTCTATGGCTTTAAATAGAATGCAAAGTGCTAAAGGAGCTGTAATAAGACTCTTAACAGAGGCATATGAGAATAGAGATGAAGTAGCTCTTATCCCTTTTAGGGGTAATCAAGCGGAAGTGCTTTTGCCTCCAACAAGATCAATAACCGCAGCAAAAAGAAGGTTGGAAACAATGCCTTGTGGTGGAGGATCACCTTTGGCACATGGACTAACACAATCAGCAAAAGTAGCAAAAAATGCACTTTCAACAGGAGATATAGGTCAAGTTATTGTTGTGGGTATCACTGATGGCCGAGGAAATGTACCATTAGGATTATCTCTAGGACAAAATGAGGCTGAGGGGAAAAATAACGAAAATGAAAATGTCAATTTGAAACAGGAGGTTCTAGATATTGCTGCAAAATATCCCATGCTTGGGATAAAACTCTTAGTAATTGATACAGAGAGAAAATTTATAGCAAGTGGATTTGGTAAAGAATTAGCAGAGGCTGCTCAAGGAAAATACGTCCAATTACCAAAAGCTACAGATAAAGCAATCGCAGCAATGGCTTTAAATGCGATAAATGAATTTTAAATATTTCTTATGGATAAATTTCGTTAAGGAATTTTGAAAGTCCAATCGTTAAATCTCTTATAGATTTAGTTAATTCTTCATCTTGTGTTAATTTTTCAAAATCATCACTCATATCATCTATTTTAGTTGAGATAGAGCTAGCAGCATTAATTGTCAATTTAATGTCATTAAGGGTGTCTTTGTCATTGATGGTAGACAAAATGTTATTCAAATGATTAGCAGCGATTGTAATTTGTTTTATTAGAGGTTCAACTCTCTCTATTTCTTTTTTTGACAAATAAATTAATTCATCAAGATTTTCTTGTGTTCTGTCAAATTGGTCAATGGAGTTGAGGATGTTCTCAATTAAGTTTTCTTGATTTGTTTCTTTTAAAAGTTGACTTATTTTATTAGTTATATTTGAGAGACTTGATAGTTGTTTACCAGTGATAGTGTCTCCCTGACAAATTATTAATTTGGCATCGCATTTTTCTGATATTGGTTTTGCAATGTTTTTAGGAAGTGTCTTATCACTAGTTTCTAAAGCTACTTGCACATCTCCTCCAAGGAAAGAATTTGTAACTACCCTTGCAAATGCTGGCCTTGGAAGAATAATTTCAGGATTATTTAAAACTATTTTTGCTTTAATTGATTCATTCGTAAACAAAATATCTTCTACCGATCCAACTAAAATCCCTCTATATGTAACTGGAGATTTTTTGGATAAACCGCTTGCGTTATTAAATTCAGCAAAGAGATACCAATTTTTTGACGATAATTTTACTCCTCTTAACCAAAAAGAAAAAAATGTAAATATTAAAATTCCTCCTAATAAGGAAAAACCAACTATTGAATCTCGTAAACTTCTACGCATAATTTCTAAATGTCTTGGGGTTATTTCTAAATGTCTTTGGGTTGCATTGGGCCATCAAGTTTTCCATGCCTAAATTGAAATACGTAGGGATCATCACTCTCTTTAAATTCATTAATAGAACCTGCCCATCTAAATTTGCCTCCATAAAGCATAAGAACTTTATCTGAAGTCCTTTCTATAGTACTAAGAACATGGCTAACCACAATAGATGATCCGCTAGCTTTATTATTTGTCTTATTGATTAAATCTTCAATTCTGGATGAGGCAATTGGATCAAGGCCTGCAGTTGGTTCATCAAAAAGTAATAAAGGTTTAGACTTTGCATTAAGAGTTTGATCAGTAATTAATGCTCTAGCAAAACTTACTCTTTTCTGCATGCCTCCGCTTAATTCATTTGGAAGTTTATTCTCAACATTAAATAATCCTACCTCAGCTAAGCATTCACATACTATTTCATGAATTAAAGTTTTAGATAGGTTTTTATTTCGCTTAAGGAGGAAACCTACATTCTCTTCAATAGTTAAAGATCCTAATAAAGCAGGGTTTTGAAAAACTAGTCTTACATCAGGAGGATTATTTTGATCTAATCTCAAATATGTTTGCTTCTCACCAAATATTCTTAATTCTCCTTTGGTAGGTAAAATTAGTCCCGCCAAAATTTTTAATATGGTTGATTTGCCAGAACCTGAGGGTCCAACAATGGCTAATTTCTCGCCATCATTAAGTTTAAAATTTATTTCATTAAGCACATTGACTTCCCCCCAGCTTATTGAGAGGTTTTTTGTTTCAACTGCATGCTTTGATTTTTTCAAAACTTAAAAAAAAATCTATTGTTTTATTTTGCCTATTTTTAGAAATAAAAAAAGGATTTATAAATTTGAATTATAATGTTTATAAATAGGTTTTAAATTGAGAAAAATAATTTAAGAGGTTTTTAATGAATAAGCGTAAAAAAAGGGTAAGAAGATATTATAAAAATTTTAAAAAGTCTAATTTTGTCTTGTTGAACAAAATCTTAAGAATTTTGAGTTGGCTTTTGCCAGGATTGGTAATTAAAAGATGGATTTTTACATCTGCGATAGGATTTTTGACTACATTATTAGGCTTGGCAATTTGGACAAATCTAAGACCGATCTATTGGCTTATTGAAATCTTTTTTGGGGTAATGACAGGTTTAACTAGTATTTTGCCTGTTTCATTAATGGGACCATTGATTTTTGTTTTGGGATTATTATTGATAGGGATTGGACAAAATAGAAGTATTAATTCAATTCAAAAAGCTCTTGTTCCAGAAAAAAATACATTTTTAGTTGATGCATTAAGAGTTAAAAGTAAATTAAACAGAGGGCCAAATATTGTTGCAATTGGAGGCGGTACAGGCTTATCTACTCTACTAAAAGGCTTAAAAAATTACAGTAATAATATTACAGCAATCGTAACCGTATCAGATGATGGTGGAAGTAGTGGAATTCTCAGAAAACAATTAGGTGTGCAACCTCCAGGAGATATAAGAAACTGTTTGGCAGCCTTATCAAATGAAGAACCTACTTTAACTAGATTATTTCAATATAGATTCTCAGGAGGAAGTGATCTAGAAGGTCATAGTTTTGGAAATTTATTCTTGTCAGCTTTAACAACAATTACAGGTAGTTTAGAAAAAGCAGTTCAAGCAGCTAGTAAGGTTTTAGCGGTACAAGGTCAAGTTTTACCTGCAACAAATATTGATGTTATGTTATGGGCCGAATTAGAAGACGGTGAAAAAATTTTTGGTGAAAGCAAGATAGGCAAATCTAAAAAATTAATTTCGAGGATTGGTTACTTACCAGAAAATCCTTCAGCTCTTCCGAGCGCTCTTGAATTTATAAAAGAAGCCGATTTAATTGTTCTTGGTCCAGGTAGTCTATACACTTCTTTATTGCCTAATCTTTTAGTTCCAGAGATAGTAGATGCCTTATTGCAAAGTAATGCTCCTAAAATTTACATAAGTAATTTGATGACTCAGCCAGGAGAAACAGATGGACTTGATGTTTATCAACATATCAAAGCAATAGAAAAACAATTATCAAATTTTGGAGTTAATACTCGAATTTTTAACTCAATTTTATCTCAGATACAATTTGAAAAGTCTTCACTATTAGATTATTACGAAAGTAGAGGGGCAGTGCCTGTCAAATGTAATAAAGAAGAATTATTATCTGAGGGTTATTATGTTTTGCAAGCACCATTGTATTCAAAAAGAATAACCCCAACCCTTAGACATGATTCAAGAAGACTCGCAAGAGCAGTTATGTTTATTTACCGTAAATTAAAAAAATTAAACTAATAGGCATCTTGAAGTTCATAGAAATCTGGCTGAATATAATCTTTTCTCAATGGCCATCCTCTCCAATCTTCAGGCATTAATAGTCTTTTGGGATTGGGATGATCAATAAAATTTATACCGTACATATCAAAAGTTTCTCTTTCTTGCCAATCACTTCCTTTAAAAATTTTATACAAACTAGGAATTGATAAATCAGAATCTCTTTTTAAGAAAACTTTTAATCTGACTTCCTTAATTTTTTCGATTTTTTGTAAATCATCAACAGTTATAAAATGGTAGAAACTTACAAGATTTTTGCCTGGTCCTTCATCATATCCTCCTTGGCATTGGAGATAGTTGAAACCGTAATTTCTCAAAGCAAATACTGCTTCATATAATTTGCTAGGTTCCACAGAAATGTTTTCAATTCCTATGTGATCATCAGATAAAGATTGATTTGGAATTCCATCTTTAGACAAAGATTGGCTTATTAATCCTTCTTTTTCTATTGAAGTATCCGATGATGTAGCTTTATCGTCTTTTTCCATTAATCTTCTAAAGAATCAATAATCTCAGTTTTTTGGGTATTTTCAGGTAATTCGGTTATTATTTCTTTTTTGGATGAGGGCATTACTTTAGCTGAGGTTTTGTTTAGATATTCACCTGTATTTTCTGAAAAAACGAGATTCATTTCGTGATCAGATGTTATGTATCTGTGAGTTTGTTCTGTTTTAACGCGCTCTAAAATTGATTCATTACCAACTTTTTTTCTTAATTTAATTACAGCATCAAAAATTGCTTCTGGTCTTGGTGGGCATCCTGGGAGGTATAAATCAACTGGTATCAATTTATCAACGCCTCTTACTGCAGTTGTTGAATCTGCACTGAACATTCCCCCTGTGATTGTGCAAGCACCCATAGCGATAACATACTTTGGTTCAGGCATCTGCTCGTAAAGTCTTACAAGCGCAGGTGCCATCTTCATTGTTACTGTCCCTGCAACTATTAGTAAATCTGCTTGCCGAGGCGAGCTTCTAGGTACTAATCCAAATCTATCAAAATCAAATCTTGATCCAATTAAGGCAGCAAATTCTATAAAACAACAAGCTGTGCCATAAAGGAGGGGCCATAGACTGCTTAACCTTGCCCAATTATGAAGATCGTCTAAACTTGTCAATATAATATTTTCGCTTAAGTCTGTAGTAACTTGGGGTGCCCCAAGAGAATTGCATGTTCCATTTCGGATTTCTCTTATTGCTTTTGGGGAAAATTGTGGATTCAATTTTTTAACTCCATTCTAGAGCACCTTTTCTCCAAGCGTATGCCAGAGCAATAACAAGTATTGCAATGAAAATCAAAGCCTCAATAAAAGCTAATAAGCCTAATCTATTGAAGGCAACAGCCCAAGGATAAAGGAATACTGTTTCAACATCAAATATAACGAAAACCAAGGCAAACATGTAATAACGAATATTAAATTGAATCCATGCTCCACCTATGGGCTCCATTCCAGATTCATATGTAAGTTTTCTTTCCCCTGTTCTGCCCTTTGGGGCAACGATAAGATTAGTAAAAAGGGCTAATACTGGTACGGCTGCGGCAATAAGAAGGAAACCTAAAAAATATTCATAGCCAGTTAATAAAAACATCTTAAAAATTAATTTTGAATAAAAGTCGCTTAATTAAGCAAAATCTTTTAAAGTTCTTAAAGAACAATAATAAGCCGTGAGTGAAAACATTCAACCAGCCTCTGAGGAAAACAAAATAGTCGAAGATCTTAAGAAAGAAGGACTCTCTGAAAATTCCTCAGGAGTAAATGTTGAACAACCTGTCCTTAATTTAGAACAAAATAGATTCGAATGTAGAAGTTGTGGATACATTTATGATCCTTCTGAAGGAAATAAAAAATTAAATATACCTAAAAATACACCTTTTACAGAGTTAGATGGGAATACCTTCGCTTGTCCTGTTTGTCGAGCTGGTAAAAATTTTTATAAGGATATAGGTCCTAAATCTAAACCTAGTGGTTTTGAAGAAAATTTAGTTTATGGGTTTGGTTTTAATAGTTTACCTCCTGGACAAAAAAACATATTGATTTTTGGAGGTTTAGCATTTGCCGCTGCTATGTTCCTTTCTTTATACTCTTTGCACTAATATATAAAAATGAAAAAAATTATTACTAGTATTCCCAATCTTCTTTTATCAGTTCTTCTATGCTTTGTATTGAGCAGTTGTTCATCTACAGGAGTAAAGATGAGTGATAGCAGCCCTTGGAAAACAATTCAATTTGAGGACCAGGCTAATGCTTTAGATGTTGATTTTATAGATGATAAAAATGGATTTTTAGTAGGTTCTAATAGACTTATTATGGAATCTAATGATGGAGGAGAAACTTGGGAAAAAAGAAATTTAGATTTACCAAGTGAAGAGAACTTTCGTCTACTAGATATAGATTTTAAAGGGGAAGAGGGATGGTTAATAGGTCAGCCTTCACTAGTTATGCATACACTTGATGCAGGAAAGAATTGGACACGTTTATCTCTAGGTAACAAATTACCAGGCCAACCATTTTTAATAACAACTGTGGATGCCGGCATTGCAGAATTGGCTACAACTGCAGGCGCTATTTATGAAACATCAGATAGTGGTGAATCATGGAATGCAAAAGTTGTAGATGCATCTGGTTCTGGAGGTGTAAGGGATTTAAGAAGAACTAATAAAGGAGATTATGTCAGTGTAAGTAGTCTAGGTAATTTCTTTTCTACTTTGGAAAAGGACAGTGATACATGGATAGCTCATCAAAGAGCCAGTAGCAAAAGAGTTCAAAGTATTGGTTTTAATCCAGAAGGAAGTTTATGGATGCTTTCTAGAGGAGCAGAAATTAGATTTAATGAAGATACTAATGATTTAGAAAATTGGTCAAAGCCTGTTATACCAATTCTTAATGGATACAATTATCTAGATATGGGATGGGATCCAAATGGCCATATATGGGCTGGCGGGGGTAATGGAACTTTAATAGTAAGTAAAGATGAAGGTAAAACTTGGAATAAAGATCCTATTGCTTCTGAATTGCCAACAAACTACATTAAAATAGTTTTTCTTGATAAGAAGGCTTTAGACAATCAAAAAGGATTTGTACTTGGCGAGCGTGGTTATATCCTTAAATGGAATAGCTAATTTTAAATAATCTCGAGTTAATAATAAAAAAAAAATTAATTTTTGAAAGATTTAGCAACTGTCTGTAACCAACCTGTTAATTTCTTCGCGAACTTATGATTTTACACTGTAAGATCATAGGGTAAACATTTGTGATTATGGCCGCAGGTTCAACGGGTGAACGCCCATTCTTTGAAATAATCACCAGTATTAGATACTGGATTATTCATGCAGTAACATTACCAGCTATCTTTATAGCAGGCTTCTTATTTGTATATACAGGCTTAGCCTACGATGCTTTCGGAACTCCTCGCCCAGATAGTTATTTCCAATCATCTGAATCTAAAGCACCTGTCGTAACACAAAGGTATGAAGCAAAATCTCAACTAGATTTAAGAACAAAATAACAATGACTAATTCTCAAGCTCCAATGCAGGCTGCGGAAGTCCGCGTTTATCCTATATTTACTGTCCGTTGGTTAGCAGTTCACGCTCTAGCTATCCCATCAGTATTCTTTTTAGGTTCTATTGCTGCTATGCAATTCGTAGCCCGATAAATTTAACTATCATGCAAGTAAACGAAAATCCTAACAAAGTTCCAGTTGAACTTAATCGTACAAGCCTTTATTTAGGCTTATTATCAGTCTTTGTATTGGGAATTTTATTTTCCAGTTACTTTTTCAATTAAATTAAAATCATGAGTAAATTAAAAGGACCTGATGGAAGAATTCCAGATAGACTTCCCGATGGTAGACCAGCAGTTGCATGGGAAAGAAGATGGACTGAAGGAACTCTTCCTCTATGGCTTGTTGCCACAGCAGGTGGAATTGCAGTTATCTTCGTTTTAGGAATATTCTTCTATGGTTCATACCAAGGCGTTGGTGGCGGAGGCTAACAATTCCTTACCTTGGGCTGATAATCACTTTTAACAAATAAGCCTAATAAGAATCTGTAAATATCCTTAGTTTCTCTTTAGTAGAGCTTGGGATATTTTCTATTTGGGTTATCAACCCATCTTTTAATGAAAAATGAGACTTACTTTTTGGTCTTTCTTTTTCAATTAATTTAGCTACTTCAAATATAATTTTATTAGCCACTTCAGTATTTGATCTAAGATTATCCAAAACCATCTCTACAGAAACTTCTTGATGAGTTTGATGCCAGCAATCATAATCAGTAACCATAGATAAAGAGGAGTAAGCTATTTCAGCTTCTTTAGCTAATCTTGCTTCTGTATGGTTCGTCATTCCAATTATTGAACAACCCCAACTCCTATATAAATTAGATTCTGCTCTAGTTGAGAAAGCGGGACCTTCCATTGCTAGATAGGTACCCCCTCTATGCAATTGTCTACCGCCAGGAATATTTTTTTCTCCGATTTCACTTAATATACGTGATAAATTTGTGCAGAAGGGATCTCCCATAGTTACGTGAGCAACAGCTCCCTCGTTAAAGAAGGTTGCAGGTCTATTTTTTGTCCGGTCTATAAATTGATCTGGAACCACTATATCAAGTGGCCTTATCTGTTCTTGTAATGAGCCAACTGCTGATGGAGCAATAATCCATCTTACCCCAATTGATCTTAGAGCCCAAATATTAGCTTTGTAAGGGATTTCAGAAGGATTTAAACTATGTGTTCTGCCATGTCTAGGAATGAATGCTATCTCTAGGTTTCCAAGATTATATACTTTTATTGAATCAGAGGGTTTACCATAGGGAGTATTGATTTCTATTTCTCTTAAGTACTCTATTTGATCCATTGAATAAAATCCACTTCCACCAATCACTCCTAATCTTGATTTTTCAATTGGTAATAAATGTTCTTTATTCATAGTGATGTAAATGACTTTTAATCATCTGGTACTAATTGGAGGAGGACACTCAAATGTTTCTTTATTGAAGAAATGGTTAAAGTTTCCGAAATTAATGCCAGAAATTCCTGTTTCAATTATATCTAGAGATTCTCATTTGGTTTATTCGGCGATATTCCCATCGGTGATTTCAAACTCAATCACTCTAGAAGATAGTCTAATTGATATAAAATCTTTAGCGAAAAATGCAAAAGTATCTTTTATAGAAGAAGAAGTAAAAGGTATTGATTTCAATTTAAAGAAAATTCTTTTGAGTAATAGACCTTCAGTTAATTATTCGAAGTTGGTGCTTAATTATGGAAGTCAAACAATAATTCCGAAAGAATTTGAATCACTAGTTAAAAATCGAAATGCTTTTTCAATTAAACCTTTTTTAAGGGCTTATGACTCAATACTAAAAGAGGACATTTTTGATTCAGTTAATGAACTTCCATTTGTAATTGTTGGGAGTGGCCTTGCTGCAATTGAAGTATCATATGCTTTGAGAAAAAGATGGGCAGATAGACCTTTAAAACTATTATGCGATTCAAGAAAAATAAATAATGCAATTCTAAAAAGTTTACGGAATTCCAATATTGATTTAGTTGAAAAACTTAATTTTGATTATGGCAAGATTCTTTTATGTACTGGAAATACATCTCCGTTATGGGCACAAAAAAAATTATTAGATTCGGATACTCATGGCAGAATAATCACAAATCAGAATTTGCAGATAAAAAGTTTCTCTGGAATCTTTGCTGTCGGTGATTGCGCAGTTGTAGGTGCAGCAAAAAGACCAGCATCTGGAGTTTTTGCAGTGAAAGTAGTAAATACATTAGTCCAAAATCTAAAAAAAGATATAGAAGGGAGATCATTAAAAAAGTGGTTTCCTCAAAAGATCGGATTGCAAATAGTAAATATATTTCCAAGCCATCATCCAAAGGCTTTTGCTATTTATCGCAATTTTGTTTTCGGTCCCTCATTTATTTTTTGGATTTTAAAGCATAAAATTGATCTCAACTTTATTAAAAAGTTCAGATCAAAAAGGCAAATTATGAAAAGTAGTGAAAAAAATATTTCATTGAATGATTGCAGAGGATGTGCAGCTAAAATTCCTCAGTTTGTTTTGAATAAATCATTAATAAATTCTAATTTAAATTCTTTTGCCTCATCACCTGAAGATTCAGTTGAGATATATCAAAATGGTCAAGATATTATCTTGCAAAGTGTAGATGGATTTCCTGCTTTAGTAAGTGATCCTTGGCTTAATGCAAAAATTACTACTTTGCATGCTTGCTCAGATTTGTGGGCATGCGGAGCAAAACTTTCATCCGCGCAGGCTTTAATTGCATTACCAAAAGTTGAAAGAGAATTTCAGAGTTACCTCTTTTCTCAATCACTTCAAGGTATTAAATCAACAGTTGAGAATCATGGAGGTGAATTACTTGGAGGCCATACTTTCGAAGCAAGAAGTTTAGTAAATAAACCCTATTCATTAGGAATAGATATTTCTTTAACAGTTCAAGGTATTTTAAAAAATGGAGCAAAACCATGGCTTAAATCTGGAATGAATATTGGAGATATTCTGATGATGTCTCGACCCCTGGGCGTTGGGATTTACTTTGCCGGTCAAATGCAAAATATTAATATGCTAGGTAGTTCTTCAGAAATAATTAATAATTTAGTAAAGAGTCAGCAATATTTGATTGATGAAATTTATCTTTTTCAAAATCAATTTAAAGAATCATTAGTTAATGCTGCGACTGACATTACTGGATATGGATTTATTGGACATCTTAAAGAAATGGTTGAATCATCTAATTTATATAGGCAAAGCAATAATCTTGAGCCACTAAAAGTTTTATTAGATTTATTTGCATTTAAAGCTTATCCTGGAGTATTTGATTTAATAAGAAAAGATGTTAAAAGTACTTTCTTTGAATCTAATAAAGAAATTTTTGATAAAATCTATAAATTAAATAAGCAAAAAAGAATAATTAATTTTTTAAACGAAAATTCATTAGATCAAGAGACTTTTAAAGAGAGAATATCATTACTATTAGATCCTCAAACATGTGGCCCCTTGTTGATTAGTTGCAATCGTAAATATGAAAATGTTCTAAAGGATAAATGGTACAAGGTTGGAGAAGTTGTAAAAATGTAATTAATTTCTATTTAATTTGTCAATTTCCAAATATCTTAATCTTTTGATTTCCTTTCCCATCTCCTTACCTGGATCCCATCCTTCTTTTTTTAATGTTTCGCCATCTTTTTTTGATTTTATGAATTTGTAAATAAATAACCACTTAAAAAATTTACGCCAGTATGGTACCCCATCACAAATTAATAATTTGACTGTCTCATCATTAAGGTTTTTTTCCTCAATAAATTCTGTCCAACTTGATGGAGAAAAATGATTGAAATTTTTTTGTTTTGTATTTAATATCTTTTTGATATTTAAATAATCTTCTAATATTTTTATCTCACTATTATTTACCAAAAATCTTTGACATGCTTTTTCTAAATCTTCTGAATCTTTTAATAAGTAAAGCATATGATTTCCCTTTAACTTTTTAATCCAATTTAATCCTCTTAAAAACTTTTTATCGACTTTAATATTTTCATCTAAGATTGAGATAATTTCCCATTTATGAATTATCGAAATTACATTAGTCAAATTATCGTGTTTGCAAATTTCAGCTAATTCCATCCTTATTCGTATGCCTAGTGCAGGAGGGTAAATCATTTTCTGATGAGTTTCTGAACTTTTCCATGGCCATTTTCCAACTGTTTCTTGAGATTGTTTGAGGGAATTATTTGAAATATTGAAATCTAACCTTGAAGCATATTTTGCACATCTAATTAATCTACTTGGATCATCTGAAATACTATTACTGTGAAGTAAGTTCAATCTTTTACTTTTTATATCAGAAATTCCACCATAAAGATCATAGATTTTCCTTGTAGAGACCTCGAAGGCTATTGAATTTATACTGAAATCTCTCCTCTTTAGATCCTCCTCAATAGTACTTTTATTTACTTCGGGATTTAAGCCTGGAGCATAATAAATTTCTTTTCTTGCAGAAGCAATATCAATTTTGTAGTCATTAATATTTATTTCTACGGTGTTGTATAAATTAAATTCCTTGATTAAACATAAATCTACATTTACAATATTTTTTTTTATAAATTTTGCAAGAGAAATAGATGATCCTTCAATAACAAGATCAATATCTACAGGTTTAGAAAACGATTTTTTGTGGAATTTACTAATTAATAAATCTCTTAAATAACCGCCAACAAAAGCTACTTTAGTATTGTTATTAGATTCTATATATTTAGCAATTAGATTATATAAATTAAATGGAGTTTTGATTAATTCCCCTTGGATGTAATCAGAGATATCGTTCATAAGTTTTAACTTACGTAACGTATTGGAGCTAATCTGGGATCTAGAATTTTACTTCCTTTATCACCAAATTTTACTGCTAAAGATATTTTTTCCCCACTCCCAAAAATATGTATGATTTCACCTTTCCCAAACTTTGAGTGAATTAGCTTATCTCCAACTATCCAGCTTTTCCCTTTACTGGGACCTGAATATAATTTCCTTACTGCGTTTATTGGTTTCTTAACAAATTCATTTGGATTGTTTCGATCAACTCTAGTTAAACGATCAAGATGCCAATCTCTTCTAATTGAAGCACCTCCAGTTTGTGGTAATTCGCCATCCATTAAATCTTCAGGTATTTCTGAAAGAAATATTGAAGGAATAGTTGCTTCACGCATTCCACCCCATAATCTTCTTTCTCTGGCATGACTTAAGAAAACTCTTTCTTTAGCTCTAGTAATTCCTACATAGCATAATCTTCTTTCCTCTTCAAGAAGTGAGGGGGTATCTATTGATCTATGGCTAGGGAAGAGACCTTGTTCTAGCCCAGTGATAAAAACATTTTGAAATTCTAAACCTTTACTATTATGCAGTGTCATGAGAGTTACAGAGTTGGGATTATTTTTCTTCGTATCGTTATCTGTTGTTAAGGCTGCTGTAGAAAGAAATCCCTCTACATCTCCACTTTCTGTTTCTTCTTCATATTGAGTAGCTGCATTAATTAGTTCTTGTAAGTTATTTCTTCTATCTTCAGATTCTTCAGTCCCACTAGAGAGCAATTCACTTAAATAACCACTTTTTTCTAAAATTAGTTGTAATAGTTGAGCAGGTCCTGAATTTTCAAGATAACAAAGTAGATCATTCATAACTTCAGTAAATTTATTAATTCCTTTTGATGATCGGCCTATTGTTTCTTCAAGACTTTGCTTATCATTAAGAACCTCCCATAATGGGATATTTAACCTATTAGATAGTTCATTAAGTTTTTGAATAGTAGTCTTACCAATCCCTCTTCTAGGAACATTTATGATTCGTAAAAGACTAACGTTATCTGAAGAATTAACCAGAACTTTCAAATATGCTATTGCATCTTTAATTTCTCTTCTATCATAAAAACGCAATCCTCCAAAAATTGTATAAGGAATGCGCCACCTTACAAGAGACTCTTCTAATACTCTTGACTGAGCTCTAGTTCGATATAAAATTGCAAAATTTTTCCAAATTGGGTTTTGATTATGGTTATTGAGTGATTTTATTTTATTGGTAATTGCTTCTGCCTCGGAAATTTCATCATCACAGCTGAGTAAAGTTAAAAGTTCCCCTTTTTCTTTAGTAGCCTTTAAAACTTTGTCAATTCTTTCAGAGTTGTTTTCAATTAGTGAGTTTGCAGCGTCAAGAATATTAGAAGATGACCTATAATTTTCTTCTAATTTAATTAGAGATGATTTTGTATCGTCGTTGATTGAAGTTTTAAAATCTTCTTGAAAACCAATTAAAATTCTGAAGTCAGCTGCTCTGAAACTATAAATACTTTGATCAGCATCCCCAACTACAAAAATTGAGCGATCCTCCCAATTGAAGAATTTTTTTGGTTCATTATTTCCAGCCGTAATTAATTTTATAAGTTCATATTGTGTTCTATTTGTATCTTGATATTCGTCAACTAAAATATGTTTGAATCTTTTGTGCCAGTAATCTCTGACTATATCATTTTGCCTCAATAAGAAAACAGGCAAAAGTAAAAGATCATCAAAGTCTAAAGAATTATTTTTTGAGAGCGCAATTCTATATCTCTTGTAGGCTTCTACAACTGTTTTATCAAAATTATTATCTGCTTTTTCTAAAAGATCGTTAGAAGTTAAGCATTGATTTTTAGCATTACTTATTAATCTTTTAATCTTTTTGGGATCATATCTTTTTGGGTCAAGATTCATATCTTGACTGATAATTTCTTTTACTAATGTTTGAGAATCTGTTTCATCGTAAATTGAAAATTGCCTTGTCCATTTTAGGCCTTCTGGATCAGTATATTTTTCAATATCGTATCTCAGAAGTCTTGAAAATAAAGAATGGAAAGTACCGATCCAAAGGTTCTGAAGCCTCTCTTGGTGAACGTTTGTTCTTAATTGATTTTGATCAATTTCTTTAAGAGTTGTCCAAGACTGCCCAAATTGATTAAAAGCTAATTCTTGGGCTAGAAGAACCTCTAATCTTGCTTTCATTTCTTTTGCAGCTTTGTTAGTGAAAGTGACTGCGAGAATGTTGTAGGGATCTATAGAGTTCCCCTCAATAAGGTTTGCAATTCTGTGAGTAAGAGCCTTAGTTTTTCCGCTACCCGCACCTGCTACAACTAATAGTGGACCATAAACATGTTTTACTGCTTGAAGTTGTTGATTGTTTAGGGACTTAAAAAGGAAATTGTTGGTTTCAGGCACTTTTGGAGGGGGTTTTCAAAGATCAGACTTTACTATGAGATTCAGATTCCGTTTCTAGTTTTTCTAACGCTTTTTTTAAATTTATAAGTTCATTATTGTTATTAATTATTTCTTCAAATTTATTTTGAGGCATCTTTAATTTCATACTTCTTTCTAGAATTTCTTTTTCCAATCTCTTTTTATATGAGGAAATAAGTTTCTTTGATAATTTTAAATCTTGTTGATCCAAAACTTTATTAAAAATTTATTTTCATATTAGCGGAAAAAAATTTTTTATTTGAATTATTTCAACCATCACTTTGGAATGAAGTTATTAATTAAGAAGCGTTGCGTTAATTTTTAAATTGTATTATTCCTACTGGCTTTGTATTAGTCTTAAAATCGATCTTTAAATTTTTACTTCAGGAATGTCAGTTTCAAAAGAAAATCAACTATTGTCCGCTGATAAGAAATTAAATGATTTAAGCAATATAAAAGAGTTTATTAATAGTGCAAATTCAAGATTAGATGCAATAATTTCTATAACAAGTAATTCACATGCAATTGCAGCAGACGCCGTAACAGCAATGATTTGTGAAAATCAAGATTCAGTTAATTCAAAAATATCTTTAAATACAACTAACAAGATGTCCGTTTGTTTAAGAGATGGAGAAATAATCCTAAGGATTGTTGCTTATCTTTTAATTTCTAATGACGAATCAGTTTTAGAAAAAAGTTGTTTAAAGGATCTTAAAAATACTTATCTTGCTCTTGGGGTACCTTTAAAAAATGCAAGAAGGGTTATTGAATTAATGCGAGATGCAACAATCTCTGATTTAAATTCAACAGTTAATAATATGCAAGGAAACAAAGGCTTTCTTCCTGAATTAGTATCTGAAACCAAGTTTCAATTTGAAAGGATAATTAATCTTTTAAACTAGCTAAATTCCTTATCTCTGAAGTGTGTGACGTCTGTATTACTGAGTTATTTTCAAGATTTCTAATAATAGAAAATCTTGATCTTATGTGAGTGGATAAAAAGAAAATTCTTTCTTCAGAAACTGTTGATTTGTAAAAAGTTTTAATGTTTAAATTATTTTGTTCATCAACGAAATAATTGGATGATGAAATAAAAGATTCTGTATAACCTTTATTTCGTAAAACAATTCCTGAATTTTCATCCTTGGGTAAAAATATCAAAATTGTTTCATCTCCCGCACTCATTGCTTCATCTTCCCAATCACTAGTAGCTTGCCATTTTATAGAAATGGCTATGCTCTCTCGGTTTAAATTTAATTTATTATTTTTAAAAATTTCAACGACTTTTTTATTTTTGGAGTTGATAGGTTTTATATATATTTTACTATTTGAGTTTTCAAATTCCTGAAAAGCTAAAGTATGAGTGCTTCTTATGGATTTCCACTCTCCTATACTTTTATCTATAAATTGATTAATTGTTTTTAGATTCTTCGTCAAGTTTATCTTCAGCGGAATGATTTTCTGCTTTTTGAATCATTCTTACCATTGAGTCCACCATTAATCTCTTTGCAGAAGTTACTTTTAATCCAGAAGGGGTGGTTGATATTTGTTCTCCAGGGCGATCATATGAAGTTGGTCTAAAAGGAGTCATCTAATAACTTTAAAAAATAAATAGATTTATATTCTTGCATGAATTCTTATTCATAAAGTTGTTGTTTGCAAAAATGTCATATCTCTCTTCTTTGATAACTGAATTTTTAAATGTTCATTATTTAGGCATTTTATTTTTTGCTAAGCCTGAAATAGTCGCTAAAGCAAACATTCCCAATAGAGCAATTCCTAGAAATAATCCTGCTCCCTGACTTACACCAGCTCCTACAGCTACTAGTATGGAATCACTAATTAGAAGACTTATTAATAATGCTGGAGTGAATATTTTCCAGCGTGTTCCTCCAATACCAATTGCGTAGCTTAGAAAATCAAAAAGACCAGTCATTAGTAAACCAGTCATAAGAAAGAAATTTTCTTCTAGTTGGTTCTGATTAAAACTTTCAATCTTTTTCATTGCTTTCGGGCCTACTAAATTACGGACAGGAACCCGACCATAATTTCTTGCAATAAAGAAGGCAGCTTGGCAAAAAACGATATCAGAAAAGATTATTGTCATGTAACCTTTTTGAAATCCTAATAAAGAACCGGCTAGCAGAGAATAAGCTGAACTTGGAAGAGCTGGTAATATGATACTTACTCCTCTTAGTATGAAAATTCCAAAAGGAGCCCAAATTCCCATACTTTCTATTTTGTTTCTGAGGGGTTCAATCCCATAATTTTGGATTAAATAAATCAATACAACAAATATTGCGATAAAGAAAACTACTGAAAGGAATTTCTGTATTTTATTCATTATTTTCTAGAAAATTTATTGAAAATAAATTCTTAATTTAATATTTGATTGTATCTATAATAGAAACACTAATCAATAAAAATTTTTACAAATTTTTAATCTTATATTTACTTCCGATAAAAGATTTTTGTATTTTAGAAGTATTCATGCTTGATTCTAAGAATAGAGTTAATTCAATCTTTATTAGAAATTGCATTGGTTTAGTCCTTGCAGTAATAGTTTCCATGTGTTTTTCAATAACACAATCAAATGCTTTGCCTCATGAATGGGTTGGAGTCCCTAAAAGTGAATATGGAGAACAGTTATGGGATAGACAAAGTATTAAAAGGAATGAGGATGGCTCTGTGAGAGTATTGAGTAAATTTATTCCCAAAACCAAAAGTGAAATTACAAAGGATATTCTCTACACAATGGATATAAATTGTTTTGAAAAATCATTTAGAGATGTTGATGTCTCAATAGATGAAGTAAATAGTAATTTCAATGATTTAGCTGATTGGCAAGATCCAAATGGAGATAAACTGATTTTGGGTATTATTGGTCAAGTCTGCAGAGTCGAAAACTAAAAATTTTCAATTATAAAAAATAAAATCAAAAAAATTAACAAGTTGCTCATGTATTTAAAGTACAAAACCCTGCCTAAAACAGGGTTTTTAAGGTGCCAGGACCCAGATTTGAACTGGGGACACGGCGATTTTCAGTCGCCTGCTCTACCAACTGAGCTATCCCGGCTCTAACCTATATACTCTAAATTAAGATGTGTAGTTTGTGAAACCCTTTTAATTAAAAATTTTATATCTTCATCAAATATCTAAAAAAAATTTTATTTTGAGTTTATTGCTAACAAGGCAGTCCCAAATGAAGCAGTTTTTTTACATGAAACTATTGGTATATTGATAATTTTTTCTCTTATTTTTCTCCACTGAGGGTTTTTTGAACCTCCACCAATGGTAATAATTTTTTTTGGAAGCGAACCTGTTAGTTCGCCTAGTTTTTGCCATCCTTTCAATTCGATCTTTGCTAGCCCCTCGAATAATGCATGTAAATAAAGTGAGTCGCTTACTGGCCTTGGACCAAGTATTGGCTCTAAATTAGAATTATTAATAGGAAATCTCTCTCCTTTACTATTAAGAGGTAAAAGATTTAAAGAAGTATTTTTTGATGGATTTATTTGTCGACTGAGCTCCTTTATTTCTAAATCAGAAAAGAACTGAGACAAGATGCCGCAACCTGCGTTTGATGCTCCTCCACATATCCAATCGCCGTTTACTCTATGGTTTGTAATCCCTTGTTTATTTATAGGGTTATCAATAACCTTCTTTACTACAATAGTCGTTCCTAAAACTGTGAGGCCATGCTCTTTACCTAAACCTGCAGCTATTAAACTTGCATTAGAGTCAGTGGTGCCCGAGATTAAAGATAATTTCTTATTCAATTTAAAT
This sequence comes from uncultured Prochlorococcus sp., assembly GCA_902558895.1. Lineage (GTDB taxonomy): Bacteria > Cyanobacteriota > Cyanobacteriia > PCC-6307 > Cyanobiaceae > Prochlorococcus_A. The sequence continues at coordinate 33,478 of CACEFS010000003.1, read as the reverse complement.
CTCTCTGCTATATCAAAATTCACTTTTCCAATAATTTTTCCACTTTTTATTATTTTAGGGAGGCATTTTTGCCATGATTTATTGATATAGCTGTTTGGCCATGATTCTTTTTTTAGATCCCAACCAAGTTTTAGATTATTACCTTCTTCTCCATGAGTCCAATCTTTTAAAAGCCAACCAGTGATCCAATCAGATTGATGTCGTAAAAGTATATTTGTCCCATATTTATCTATTAGTTTTAATGCTTTAGCAAGACTACTGTACGGAGTTCGCAGATGATCTTCACCATAAGTTAGTGATTCAAGAAGGATCATATGTTCATCACATGCTTGGTCATAAGGTATTGCTTCTCCTATCGGTTCTCCTTGCAAATTTGATGCTATTAAAGTTCCTGAGGTGCCGGAGATAGCCAATTTATTAAGGTTAATTTTTACCGCAATAGGTAAATTAATTAAGAGATTTTCGCAGGAATTGATCCAAGAATTAGGATTTTTAAAGCTGTATGAATAAGGGACTGAATTTGAATATACTAATTCTTTATGAAGATTAATTATTGATATTCTTGCACCACTAGTTCCAAAATCTAACCCTCCATAAAAATTATCAGGCATAGAAAAAATATTTTTATAGAAAGATTTTTGAAGCCTCTGCTAATTGGGCTGCTTTTTCTTCTACATTTTCCCAAGGCAGCTCAAGATCTCTTCTGCCAAAATGTCCATAGGAAGCAGTCTTTCTAAAAAATTTACCTCCCATTTTTTTTGGTAGATTTCTCAAGTTAAATTCTTTTATTATTGCTGAGGGTCTTAGATCAAAGTGCTCTTTAATTAGCTCGGTCAAATTAGCTTGTGAAATAACACCTGTATCAAAAGTTTCCACGAGAATGGAAATTGGTTGTGCCACTCCAATTGCATAACTTAATTGTACTTCTGCTTTTTTTGCCAAATTTGCTTTAACTATGCTTTTAGCTACATAACGTGCTGCATAAGCTGCTGATCTATCTACTTTTGTAGGATCTTTACCAGAAAATGCCCCTCCTCCATGTCTTGCATATCCACCATAAGTATCTACAATGATTTTCCTGCCAGTTAGCCCTGCATCTCCTTGAGGGCCCCCTACGACAAATTTTCCCGTAGGGTTTACTAGAAATCTTGTCTTGCTGATATTTGGTTTGATTTCTAAATCTTCAGTTGCGGGAATTACAACATGTTTCCATAGATCTTCTTTGATTCTTTGACGAATTTCTTCTTCATTTGTTATTCCATCAATCTCAGGATTATGTTGAGTTGAAATTAAAATCGTGTTAATTGAGACTGGTAATCCTTTTTGGTAATCAATGCTTACTTGAGTTTTACCATCAGGCAGTAGATACTTAAGGACTTCTTCATGCCTCACTTTGGCAAGTTTAATGGCTAATCTATGTGCCAAACTAATTGGTAAGGGCATTAATTCAGGTGTTTCATCGCATGCATAGCCAAACATTATGCCTTGGTCACCAGCTCCGGTATTATCCTCCAAATCATCGTTAACATCATCTGCTTCGTTTACTCCTTGAGAAATATCCGGTGATTGTTCGTCAAGTGCTACTAAAACAGCACAACTATTTGCGTCAAAACCACCTGCTCTATAGCCTTCATATCCAATTTCTTTAATTACATTTCTAACAAGTTTTATATAATCAACTTTTGCTTTTGAAGTTATTTCTCCAGTAACTAAGCAAAGACCTGTATTAACAACAGTTTCACATGCAACTCTGCTTTCTGGATCTTCTGTCAATAAAGCATCTAAAACAGCGTCGCTAATTTGATCACATATTTTGTCAGGATGACCCTCAGTAACGGATTCCGAAGTGAAAATGAAATCACTCATTTATAAATAATTTTGAAATTATACTTTATCCTAAATTAGACTATCGTTTCAAATCAATTATTGTAAATTAATTAATACTTGTACAAGAATAATGAGGCTTAAGTTTGATATTCTTGCACAAAATACATGAGTGAATTTATACTGTTTCAGCTAAAGCTGTGGGGTTCTCTTCGTTATCGTCAGTTTGTTCAAATAACATTTGTTTGTATTTCGCAGCCATTTCTTCAGCTTTACTAAAAACTTTTTGAGGATCAGTTAACATATCACCAGGTTCAGGTTCAAGTGCTTTAGTGGATAATGAAATGCGTCCTCTTTCAGAATCAAGGTCAATTATCATAACTTTCATTTGGTCATTCACATTTAAAACATTATGAGGAGTTTCAATATGTTCATGACTAATCTCAGAAATGTGCAATAGACCACTAACTCCACCAATATCAATAAAGGCTCCATAAGGTTTAATACCTTTTACAGAACCAACAACAACTTCCCCTACTTCAAGTCGGTTCATTTTTTTCTCAACCAAAGCTCTTCTATGACTTAGTACTAATCTATTTCTCTCTTCATCAACTTCAAGAAATTTTAAAGGTAAATATTCACCTTCTAAGTCATCTTTAATTTTTCGAGCACTTATATGAGAGCCTGGGATAAAACCTCTTAAGCCTTCTACCCTAACAAGAGCTCCACCTCTGTTTGTTGCAAAAACTTCAGAATATATAGTTGCATCTTCTTTTTGAAGTTGTCTAACCCTTTCCCATGCTCTTTGATATTCAATTCTTCTAATGGAGAGGGCTAATTGGCCATCTTCATTTTCTTCGCTCATTATGAAAAATTCTCTACTTTCTGAAGGTTGTAAAACATCATTAAGTCCTTCAACTCTATTTATTGAAACCTCCTGAACAGGCATAAAAGCAGCTGTTTTTGCCCCTATATCTATCATGGCCCCTTTGGGCTCTAGAGCAAAAACGGTACCTTTAACTAGATCACCAGGCTTAAAGTTGTAGTCATACTTACCCAAAAGTGATGCAAATTCTTCTTGTGTGAATCCTGCGTTTTCAAAATCCTTATTTGTTCTGCTAGCGGAGGAATCTGCTGAAGGGATATCGCTCTTCTCGAATGATAAATCTTCCTCATTTAGGGATACTGAATCATTATCTAACTCAGTTGAATTTTTAGTTTCTTGATCTTCAGAAAGTGCTTTAATTGTTTGAGAAGAATTTTCGTTCATTTGTTGTATCGCAGACTACCTAAGGTAGTTAGAAAGGAATGCTACTAGCCTGCAAACCAATAGCAAAAAACATTTGTGATATGTATTCTACACTTTAAGATGCTGTATTTTATGAAATTGAAGCTAATTGGTTTTTAGAACGTCCTTTTAGAGATTCAAGAGTAGAAATAAAATCTTTTACCCCATTAAATTTTCTGTAAACTGAGGCGTATCTTATGTAAGCCACTTCGTTTTCTTTTCTAAGATTTTTCAGTATTAATTCTCCTATATGTGAAGACTTAATATCTTTATTAGAGTCTTGAACGATTTGTGATTCAATTCCATCTACGAAATTAATTATTCCTTCACTACTGAAGTTAGTTTTTTCACAAGCTCTTGATATGCCAGTAAATAGTTTTTGTTTATCAAATAATTCTCTGCTACCGTCTTTTTTTATAACTGAAACTGGCATAGATTCCACTCTCTCATAAGTTGTAAATCTAAAGCTGCAATTTAAGCACTCTCTTCTTCTTCGAACACTTTTACCACTGTCAGCGGATCTTGATTCCAAAACTCTACTATCTGTGTTTTGACAGGTTGGACACTGCATGTGGTGAAATAAGCTGCACTTCAACTCTAATATTAGAGTAATATCTTAATTATGAAAAGTAAAAAAAAACCTCTTTAACAAGAGGTTTTTTTCTTAATTCATTTTCTATCGAATTTAGGTGGATCTCTAAAGGCGACAGCAAAAAATAAAGTAACAACTGCGAGAGTTAGAATGAGAACGTAAGCAAAGGCTTCCATAAGATTTAGTAAATAAGTTTAATTTAAACCCTTCCTGGGATTCTTCTTGTAGTTTCGTCACCAAGTTTTTTGAATAAACCAAATTCAACTTGGTCGCCTATTTCAGCATCAATACCAGCAAAGGAATTTCTGTAAAGAGTTCTTGAAGCATGCCACCAGTGGCCAAACAAGAAAAGCAATCCGAAACATAAATGTGCATATGTAAACCATGCTCTTGGAGAGCTTCGGAATACACCGTCGGATTTATATGTCTCTCTGTCAAACTTGAATGCTTCTCCAAGTTGAGCCTTTCTAGCTAATCTTTTAACTACTGCAGGATCTGTAAATGTTTGTCCATCTAGGTCTCCTCCATAGATAGTTGCAGTAATGCCAGTCTGTTCAAATGAATACTTTGCTTCAGCTCTTCTAAATGGAATATCTGCCCTTACATTACCTTCTTTGTCTTCAAGAATGACAGGGAAGTTTTCAAAGAAGTTAGGAATTCTTCTAACTTCTAATTCGTTACCTTCCTTATCTTGAAATGCAATGTGACCTTGCCAACCAGTTGGTAATCCATCACCATTAACAAGAGCTCCAACTCTAAATAGTCCTCCTTTAGCAGGACTATTCCCAACATAATCGTAAAAGGCTAATTTTTCTGGAATCGATTCATAAGCCTCTGATTTAGTGGCACCATTATCTATAGCAGCTTGTACTCTTCTATTAATTTCAGTTTTAAAATAGCCTGAATCCCATTGATATCGGGTAGGACCAAATAATTCTACTGGTGTTGTCGCTGAACCATACCACATTGTTCCTGCAACAACGAAAGAAACAAATAAAACCGCAGCTAGTGCACTAGCTAGAACTCCTTCAAGACTTCCAAGTTTTAATGCTCTATAAAGTCTTTCTCCAGGTCTATTAGTAATGTGGAAAATCCCGCCAATAATCCCCATAAGTCCAGCAGCAATATGATTAGCTACAATTCCTCCAGGATTAAAGGGGTTAAATCCTTCTACTCCCCAGGAAGGGGCTACTGGCTCTACATGACCGGACAAACCATAAGGATCTGAAACCCAAATCCCTACGTTTGCACAATGAAAAGCTCCAAAACCAAAGCATGTAAGTCCAGCTAGAAGAAGGTGAATCCCAAATATTCTCGGTAAATCAAGAGCAGGCTCACCAGTTCTTGAATCTTCCCATAGATCCAAATCCCAATATGTCCAGTGCCAAATGGAAGCCAACATTAAGAGTCCACTGAATACTATGTGTGCCGCTGCAACACCTTCAAAACTCCAGAATCCTGGATCAACTCCAGTAGCACCTGTAATATCCCATCCGTTCCAACTACTTGTGATGCCAAGTCTAGCCATGAAAGGCATGACGTACATGCCCTGTCTCCACATTGGATTGAGAACAGCATCAGAAGGATCAAAAATGGCTAATTCATAAAGAGCCATAGAACCGGCCCAGCCGGCTAATAATGCAGTATGCATAAGATGCACAGCGAGTAGTCGACCTGGGTCATTAATAACTACCGTGTGAACTCGATACCAAGGCAATCCCATCGGTTAATTTCTAGTAACTATGCTGAATAAACAGCTAAACATCACGATAGTAAGGGTTTTTTAGTCTTTGAGGGATTTTTGTAAATAAATTTATTTTATTGAAAAAATTGGGCAAATCAATTTGCAGGACTGAGTTTACAAGGAATTTTCGGCTAAAAATTGTTAATATTTTGGTCACAATTCTCAAAGTAAAACGCCAAAATAAGGAAAATAACTAAAAAAAATGGCAACTATCAGATTTATTCGTGAGGATTTAGAGGTCCAATGTAATCCTGGTGAAAACTTAAGGGAATTGGTAATGAAAGAGAACTTACAACTTTATGGTCTAAAAGGTATTTTAGGAAATTGCGGAGGAGCTGGACAATGCAGTACTTGTTTTATTTCAGTTGAAAGTGGAAACAAAAATTCTTTGAGCCCTCTTACTTCTGTTGAAGAAGAAAAACTCAAAAATCGACCAGACAATTGGCGACTTGCGTGCCAAACATTGATAAAATCCTCTTCAGTAATTTTAACAAAACCACAATCCCCCCCCTCAAATTTGGAAGAATTAAAAAAAATTAGTGAAAATAAAAAATTACCTCGCTAAATTGTTTAATACTGTTAATCAGTTTATAAAATTTGTTTATTTTTCCACTTTATTCCAATTTATATGTCTATAGTCTTAATACCTAACATAGAACTACTAATTAAATGGAAACAACTAACTTTGGATTCGTAGCTAGTCTTTTATTTGTAGGGGTGCCAACAATATTCCTTATAGGTTTATTTATTTCTACTCAAGATGGAGAAAAATCAAGCTTCTATTCTGATTCTAGTAAAGGTAGGCTTGGGCCAAAACGCTAATGCGATAATAAATGCTCAGCATTTCTGTAGAAGAATTTTTATTATGGAAAAAAAAGCAACTTTCTAAAGGAGGAGATCACCAATCTTTTGCTGTTTTACTTGATTGTATAGGCGGTATATCCAATAGTGAGCTATATTTGATATGCATTAATCCAGAGGGAAGATTACAATTAAAACAAGATTTAGATTTTTTAGAGTCTATCTGGAACGAACATTTAATAAAATCTTGTCCAATCCAATATCTCTGCGGCATATCTTTTTGGAGAGACTTAAAATTAAAAGTTTCCAACAAAGTACTCATTCCTAGACCTGAAACAGAGCTAATAATAGATATAGTTTGCAGTTTATTTAAAAAGAAGTCCGAAAAATTATTTTTTGCTGAATTAGGTACTGGATCAGGAGCTATAAGTATCGCTTTAGCATTGTCTTATCCATTTAGCAAGGGAGTAGCAACTGATATAGATCAAGATGCACTAGAATTGGCAACTAAAAATTATATAAATTCTTCTAAACAATCAAATTTAAAATTTTATTGTGGAAATTGGTGGTCACCTCTTGAAAGCTTTAAAGGGAAATTAGATCTCGCAATTTCAAACCCGCCATATATTCCTAAAGATACTTATGAAAAATTACCTAAAGAAGTTAAAAATTTTGAACCTAAAGTTGCTTTATTAGGCGGCAAAGATGGTTTAAAACACATTAAGGAAATAATACAAAAAGCACCACTATTTTTAAAAGACAAGGGCTGGCTAATTTTAGAGAATCATTTTGATCAAGGAGAAAAAGTAAAAGAACTTCTTATTAAAAATAAATTTACTTCAATAGAAATTGTGAAAGATCTTTCAGGTATTGGTAGGTTTACCATTGGAAGATATAAATAAATTATTACAGGTTCATAATCTTAATGGATTTAGTAGACTGCAAATCCGCATTGGAGACCCTTAAAAGTGGTTTACCTATAATTTTCCCAACTGACACATTACCTGCGATTGGATGCTTGCCAAAATTTTCAAATGCTATTTACAAATTTAAAAAAAGAGATAGAAATAAACCCTTAATTCTTATGGGGTCAGAACATAAACAATTAATTGATTATGTTCATGAATCAGCTAAAAAAGATTACGAAAATATAGCTTCAAAATATTGGCCTGGAGCTCTGACAATGGTTATTCCTGCTTCAGCAAAGCAGACTACAATCGTCACAAGCAATGATTTTACTCTTGGGTTGAGGATTCCAAATTCACATATGGCGCAATCTCTCATTAGAGAAACAGGCCCATTGTTAACTTCAAGTGCAAATATTTCAGGTTCTAAAGGATCAACTACAGTTGAAGGTATTGCCCTAGACTTCCCTTCTGTAAAAATTCTGGGCCCTATCCCTTGGGGAAAAAGAAGTGGAAAAGCTAGTACAATAATATTCTGGAAGAAAAGTGGAGATTGGAGACTAATCAGAGATGGAGAAGTATTAGTTAAGGAATTGTATTAATGTTTTTATTATTATTTTTTGTTTTATTAATTCAATTTTTTACTTACTGGGTATTTGAACCCCTTGCATCTTTTTTAGAGTATGTTCTCGAAATAAGATTGTTTCCTATCATTGCTCTGATTGGTTTAGTGTTTTTATTTTCAGCAAAAAATATTGAACAGAATTAAACAAATCAAAATGCCGGCTAACAGATTTGAACTGATGACCTTCGCTTTACAAAAGCGCTGCTCTACCACTGAGCTAAGCCGGCAGTCTCTTAATCTTACAATTAGGAAGGGTCAATTATCAGTATTTTTTTAGCATTTTTTAAATTTATTACTTTTTAGTATCTTTATTAGCTTTTTCAGTACTATCAGTTTTTTTGAATTTTATTTCTCCTGAAATAGTTCTTTTGATTGGTAAATTTGCAACTAATGCAGTCATTCTATCTTCAGTCTCTAAACTTACTGCCACCTCATCAAAATCAATTTCAACATATTTAGCAACAACATCTAGAATTTCTTTCCTCATTTTATCCAAAAGATCAGTTGTTAGGGAACTCATATCAACTCTGTCATGAGCAAGTACAAGTTGTAATCTTTCTCTAGCTGTATTTGCACTAGACGTTTCTCTGCCTAGTAACTTATTTATAAGATCTCTAAGAGTCATCATTTTAAAAAACCTTTGTTTGCATTAATCTCATGAATTTATCTTTAAGACTTTTGCCTTCTTTTTTTGGATCGATCATTGGTACATCTTTATTTGTAAGTCTTTGAGAAACATTCAAATAACATTTTTTTGCAGGAGATCTACCATCTGAAAGTGTCAGTGGCTCTCCTCTATTTGTACTTATTATTACCTGCTCATCTTCTAAAACAATACCTAACAAAGGCAAAGAAAGGATCCCTTGAACATCTTCGATAGATAACATTTCTTGGCTAGCCATCATGTTAGGGCGAACTCTATTGATTACAAGTTGGATAGGCTCAATATCTGAAGTATTAAGAATACCTATTACTCTATCAGCATCGCGCACTGCAGATAATTCCGGGTTAGTAACGACAATAGCTTCTTTACAGGCTGCAAGAGCATTTTTAAAGCCATCTTCTACACCAGCAGGACAATCTACTAAGACAAAATCAAATTTTTCACTAAGTAGCTCACTAATTTTTTTCATATCTTCAGGCTTCATCCAATCCAGCATCCTTGGATCTCCAGCCGGTAGAAGAGCAAGATTAGGTTCCTTTTTATGTCTAACTAATGCTTGATCAAGACGACAATTCTTGTCTAGAACATCTTGAGCGGTATAAATGATGCGATTTTCTAATCCTAGAAGAAGATCTAAATTTCTTAAGCCAAAATCAGCATCCAATACAGCAGTTGTTGCTCCGCTATTAGCAAGTGCTATACCTAGGTTTGCAGTCAAAGTTGTTTTACCAACCCCTCCTTTACCTGAACAAATTAATATTGTGCGAGTATTCTTCCCCACGATTTTTGAGATTTTACAAATAATAAAGCCACTTTCAGAAAGTTAAATATTTTAAAGATTAAGTAATTCTTAAATTTATCTAGTTTGAATTAATTTATTGCAAATCATTGATTATTCCTTAGTTTCATTTATGTGCGGTTTGATAATTATCGTTTGTTTATCAATTACCGCAATTTCTGGGTAACAATTTTTGGGCTTATCCTTTGGTCCAATAGCTATTACATCTGCAATTCGTAATTGTAAAGGGTTTAAATAAAGTGACGCAATAGAGGCATTTTTATTTCCATTTTGTCCCGCAAATGCTACCCCTAATAATTTGCCCCAAATGTAAATGTTTTTCTTGGCGGAAACTATTGCTCCTGGATTAACGTCCCCAATAATACATAGGTTTCCATTTGAAGATATTCTGTCACCCGATCGTAATGTTCCTTTGTGAAGAATATCGTCTTTCTTTGGTGATTTAAATAAAAGTAACTTATTTTTAATCTCCTTCTCTTTAATAAAAGTTGAATCTATTTTTAAAGACTTTCCACTTAATACCGTATCTCTATTATTTGAGTAAATGTGTAGGGAAAAAATATTAGTGTTGTTTAAATGATTTTTTAATTTTGATAATTGATGAGAACTTATTGACTCATTGACTGCAAAAATTTTTGCCTCCAGAGGTCCCTTAATTGATGAAGAATGTTTTAAAGTTTCATGATTATTATCTAAATCAAAAAAAGAGTAAATTTCTAAAAATTTATTTTTAGTGTTACTTAGAACGATTTCCATGGAATTAAATCTAGGAATTATTTTTTATTAATGCAATTTCATTTTTAATTTCATTTTTGATCATACTTGGATAAATAATTAAAGAGCTTTCCTCAGATCTCATTAAAGTTTTTATTAATTGAGAACTATTTTCTAATGAGCTTTGATAAGTGCCGTCCCATATTTTAAGCGCATTGTTAGATTCAAAACCTTTAAAAGACCTTTCTTTAATCCCACAAAAAATTTCTGTATCATAACCATTCTTTTCGCATAATTTTCTGGCAAAAGCAAGGATTTTTAGTCTATTTATTTTGCTTAAAAAACTTATGTCCGATGCCTTTAACAAATCTCTGTCAATAAACATTTTGCATAGCATAGAGAGTGGCTCAAAAGATTCATCTTTCCATCTCATCAAATGATAGTAGAAAGTTATATCATCATTTCTTATGAAATCATCAAAATCAACTTTTTCAGGAAAAAATATCCATTTATGTAGAGCATTATCTAACCAAATTTTCTTGTCAAAATTATATTTTATTGTATGTATTATTTTTTCTAGAATCCATGTTGATATTTCGTTTATTCTGTGATTGTAAATTGTTCTGTACATTAAGTTTCTTAGTACTAGGAAATGCTCAATAGCGATAATTCCTTTTGGTTTGATTCCGATATTTCCATCAGGTGAAAAAGTAAGAGCTGAAATAATTCTTTCTAAATCAACTAAGCCATAGTTAGTACCGGTGTTGTAACTATCGCGTAAAAGATAATCGAGACGATCGCAATCTATCTCACTACTAATTAATGTTTTTAAAGGTTGTGAAAATAGTTGCTTTGACTGAAATAATTCACCAATTTGTCTCGGTAATTCGTTGTCATACTTTTTGAGTATTGAATTTATTGGAGAATAATTTTTAACTAAGTTTTTAGACCATTGTTCGTGGTTATGCTCGAATATTGTTTCACTGGTATGGCTTAAAGGTCCATGCCCTAAATCATGTAATAGAGCTGCTCCATAAAGAACAAATTTATTTTCATAAAATGAAGGTTTACTTTCAATTAACCTTTTATAAATCTTTCTTGCGATACAAAAAACGCCAATTGAATGGGTAAATCTGCTCGATTCTGCTCCATGAAAAAGTAATAATGCCGCCCCAAGTTGTTTTATTCTTCTTAGTCTTTGAAAAGCAATTGTATCTATTAATTCCAAAACCATTAATTCTTCTGGCTTCCCTGAATCAAATACTATTTCTTTATGTATTGGATCATGAAAAACTCTTTTAATACTCATAGTTTTTAAAATTTTTTATTTTCAAACTTTTGCCATTTCAAGGCTTTAATCCTTCATCGCTTAATTCACTAGTTTGAAATGAAAGTTTTTCTTTCTCTAGAACCGAACCTAGAAATAATTCTGCATTCCTTACCCATTTATCATCAGCACTTCCATATTCACTTGCATCAGGGAGATCAAGTAATTTATCAGGCGTCATACCTTGACCTTGAATATTGTGACCCTTGGGAGTTAAATAACTAGCAACTGTTATGGCAATACCGCTATCTTCTCCCAAACTTTTTAGGGATTGAATTAAACCTTTCCCATAAGTTTTTTCTCCCATAAGAATTGATCTTTCATTATCTTGCAACGAACCAGCAAGTATTTCACTAGCACTCGCAGTACCTTTATTTACCAGAGTAACCATTGGTCCATCAAAAGATGTCTCTTTTTGCGAAATTATTGCATCTTTGATTCCATTTCTATTTTTTGTCTCTACAACAGGTTTCTCACTTAATAAGGAGTCTGCAACTGCTATACCTGAGCTTACTAGTCCACCTGAATTATTTCTAAGATCCAAGATTAACCCCTCAACCTCTTTCTCCTTTAACTCTTGAAGTGCTTCTTCAACTTTTTTGGGTACGCTTTCGCTGAATTGAGTTATCCTCAAATATCCTATTGTGTGAGAATCGTCTCTTAATCTTTTTGTTCTAACTGGTCTGAGATCAACTGATCTCCTCTCTAAATCGACCTCCCTAATTTCTCCTGATCCCGAAGAGATTTCAACCAGAACTTTTGTTCCGGATTCACCTCTTAACTTAGAGGCAGTATTAGCAAGACCTAATTCTTTGGATGAAATTCCATCCACTTTTTCTATGAAGTCTCCGGTAATTATTCCAGCCTCTTCGGCTGGAGATCCTCCAAGAGTTGAGATAACTTTAACTTTATTGTTATCGTCATCTTGACCTAATTGGAGCCCAACCCCATTAATCTCACTTCCAAAATTGCTTGATTTTAGGAGTTCATAATCTTTTGGACGTAAAATTCTTGTATATGGATCTTCTAGAGGTCTTAACATATCTTCAATTGCGGAATAAGCCTCTTCAGTTGTTTCAATTTGTTTCTGTAGTGTTTTTTGTCTAACTCTCTTCCATTGTATTTCTTCAAACTTTTCTGGGTCATAAAAGCCTTCATTCACCAAGGTCCAAGCGTCCAAGACTAATTGCCTGGTATCACTGAGAGCATCCACTCTTCCTATCAATAAAAAATTGATAGAAAAAACTATGATCATTGATGCAGTGATCAATGTTTTGAATGTTAAAAGTTTGTTAAAAGATGAATTCATTGGGTTAAGTGTTAACACCAAGTATAAGAATTTTAAGTAAGCTCTTTATATCAAAGCTAATTTTTTTTTGGATGGCGAATTCTTCATCTGTTTATGATTGGTTTCAAGAGAGGCTTGAAATTCAAGACATAACTGACGACGTAACTTCCAAGTACGTACCCCCTCACGTAAATATCTTCTATTGTTTGGGTGGCATAACTTTAGTATGCTTCCTAATTCAATTTGCAACAGGTTTTGCAATGACTTTTTATTATAAGCCAACAGTTACTCAAGCTTATAGTTCAGTAAGTTATTTGATGACAGATGTAAGTTTTGGATGGTTAATAAGATCTGTTCATAGATGGAGCGCATCAATGATGGTTTTGATGTTAATCCTTCATGTTTTCAGGGTTTATCTTACTGGTGGTTTCAAGAGGCCAAGAGAATTAACTTGGGTGACAGGTGTGGTAATGGCAGTCATAACGGTTGCCTTTGGAGTGACAGGATATTCTTTGCCGTGGGACCAAGTGGGTTATTGGGCAGTCAAAATTGTTTCAGGTGTACCTGCTGCAATACCAGTAATTGGAGATTTTATGGTCGAACTGCTTAGGGGTGGAGAAAGTGTTGGGCAATCTACCCTTACAAGATTCTACAGCCTTCATACTTTTGTCTTACCCTGGTCATTAGCAGTTTTCATGTTGATGCACTTTTTAATGATTCGTAAACAGGGCATTTCAGGTCCCTTATAAACTTTTATACTTAAAACATTACAAATCTCCTCATGTCTACGCTTAAAAAACCAGATTTATCTGACCCAAAATTAAGATCTAAACTAGCTAAAGGTATGGGTCATAATTATTATGGTGAGCCAGCTTGGCCCAATGATTTACTATATATATTTCCAGTAGTTATTTTAGGTACTATTGCGTGCGTAGTTGGATTAGCAGTTCTTGATCCTGCAATGCTAGGAGACAAGGCAAATCCATTTGCCACCCCTTTAGAAATTCTTCCCGAATGGTACTTGTACCCAGTTTTCCAGATACTTAGAGTAGTTCCTAACAAACTTTTGGGTATCGCACTTCAAACATTAATTCCACTTGGATTAATGATATTACCCTTTATTGAGAACGTTAATAAATTTTCAAATCCATTTAGAAGACCTATAGCAATGTCTGTTTTCTTGTTCGGAACTTTTCTTACAATATATCTTGGTATTGGAGCATGCTTGCCTATTGATAAATCATTAACCTTAGGATTATTCTAGGCTTAAATTTTAAACATATCTAGATCGTTATACTCATTTCTTAGAAAATGATTCATTAATAAAAATCCAACAATCGTCCAAGTTTGATACGTTCTTGATTGCTGTCCAACCCAAGTACCTGTGGGACCATCAAAATATTCGGCCCATTCTTGCTTAGGCAATTGATTAAGTTGACACCAATATGATTCCTCTATTAAAGATTTCATGTCTTCCATAAGAATTACATCATCAGAACCATAATTTTTTTGATGCAATAGAACCGCTGCACCAAAAAACCAGAGTAAACTTGGCCAATGACCCCCATTATGGTAACTCCAAGGCCAATTCTTTGGATCCGAGCCAGTTTTATTTTGCCATTCTTCGACATCCATATGAGGATGACAAATTCTCATGGGCATTTGAGCCATCAAATGCTGTCTGTTATGTAGAACTAATCTAAATAAAGCTCTTTGTTCTTCAGGAGGCAGTACTCCAAACATACATGCTAAAGAATTCCCTAAACTGTAAAATCGAAAGTCAGGTCTTCCAGTCCTGATATTTCCTATTAAGTAACCACCTCTATTCTCTAACCAATCTTGTAGCCATGAGGGAACTACTTGCGGTTGAACGTTAAATTCATTGAAGTGTTGATCATCTCCATACTGCTCAGTTGGCCTCCTTCTTAAAATTTGCATTGTTTGGCTAGTAACCCAATAATGTTTTAAAAGAAAACTTCCTAAATCCTTAACCCATTGGTTTGTGAGAATAAGTCTTTGATCTAAAAGTCTACTTACATGGTCTGCTCTACTTAATTCCATTAACTTTATGCAACTTTTTAAACATCCATGAAGTAAAACTTCAACTTCTAGAGGTGCTCCCCATACATCCATAGGTCTATCAATCATAAATGCGCAATCTGGGACAAAAAGTACTGGAGTCCCCTCAAATGTTGGATGTAGAACTAGATCTAGTAGAAGTTGAATACCTCTTTGAACGCTTTGACTTTTCCCGAAAGCATAATCGCCACTTTTGTTGACATAATACCAACATAAAATGGGCCACCATAAGCTTGCATCTGCTGAAGTGATCCTCCCTATTGACCTCTGACCATAGTCTCCAATGAGCTTTCCATTTTCTTCAACGAAACTAGTAGGAAATACGCCACGTGTTTGGTAATTTGAGCTTTGCAAATCAAGACATACACTTAGAAACTTTTTGACAATTTCGTAACGTTTTTGGGTAATGAGGTAAATCATTACAGGAACGTTGTCTCTTAAAAATATTTCTCCATAATTTAATTTTTTATTTTTTGTTGGGTGTTCTAGTGCAGCAACGCTTCCTACTAACTCGCCCGATATTTCAACTAAAGTCTTTTCGAAGTGTTTTTTTGCATTTGTTACAATTGTTTCCTCATCGGAACTTGGTCTTACTCTTAAATTTTTTTGACTAAATCTTTCTGCCATTTCATTTATATCCCTTTATTTAAGCCTAGTTGTTTAAATAGACTTTGAACAAATAAAAAATTAATAAAAAATTTTTGTATAAAAGGTTGCACAATTACGGTGGGATGGTTTAATATTTTCTTCTGGGCAGAAATATTATTTTTGCATTATTCAGACAATTACCATAAACTCGATTTTTGGTAATTTAATGAATTTTTTGGAGATTTGATTTCGATCATTATTTTCAGCCAGAAGAAGGATAATACCTTCGAAATGAGTTATTCACTTATTGTTTAACTCTGCACCTAGAAAATTTAAAAACTTAGGAACTGATGCTTTTATTGCGTCGAGAATAGCTAAAATTTTTAGTTATTTAACGAGGTAAGTGCAATAAAGGTGTGAGGTCCCGTCAAATATATATATATATAAATGTTATCAATTGCTAACTTTTGGCTTTGATGTAAACGGATCTGAGATCTTGGAAAGTCACTTTAGAACCATTTTTAATGTGCACTCAATGTAATCCTTAAAATTTAAGGAAGCTTAAACTAAATACAAAAACTGAAGTTTTTATTTGGGTAAAGCAATTCAATTTGAGTAGATTTATCTACAAAAGGATTTGAACACAACGGAGAGTTTGATCCTGGCTCAGGATGAACGCTGGCGGCGTGCTTAACACATGCAAGTCGAACGAACCTTCGGGTTAGTGGCGGACGGGTGAGTAACGCGTGAGAATCTGCCCTCAGGAGGGGGATAACGGTTGGAAACGACCGCTAATACCCCATATGCCTACTGGTGAAACGAATTTCGCCTGAGGATGAGCTCGCGTCTGATTAGCTTGTTGGTGAGGTAATGGCTCACCAAGGCTTCGATCAGTAGCTGGTCTGAGAGGATGATCAGCCACACTGGGACTGAGACACGGCCCAGACTCCTACGGGAGGCAGCAGTGGGGAATTTTCCGCAATGGGCGAAAGCCTGACGGAGCAACGCCGCGTGAGGGACGAAGGCCTCTGGGCTGTAAACCTCTTTTCTCAAGGAAGAAGATATGACGGTACTTGAGGAATAAGCCACGGCTAATTCCGTGCCAGCAGCCGCGGTAATACGGGAGTGGCAAGCGTTATCCGGAATTATTGGGCGTAAAGCGTCCGCAGGCGGCTTTTCAAGTCTGCTGTTAAAGCGTGGAGCTTAACTCCATCATGGCAGTGGAAACTGAAAGGCTTGAGTATGGTAGGGGCAGAGGGAATTCCCGGTGTAGCGGTGAAATGCGTAGATATCGGGAAGAACACCAGTGGCGAAGGCGCTCTGCTGGGCCATTACTGACGCTCATGGACGAAAGCCAGGGGAGCGAAAGGGATTAGATACCCCTGTAGTCCTGGCCGTAAACGATGAACACTAGGTGTCGGGGGAATCGACCCCTTCGGTGTCGTAGCTAACGCGTTAAGTGTTCCGCCTGGGGAGTACGCACGCAAGTGTGAAACTCAAAGGAATTGACGGGGGCCCGCACAAGCGGTGGAGTATGTGGTTTAATTCGATGCAACGCGAAGAACCTTACCAGGGTTTGACATCCTGCGAACCTCTTAGAAATTTGAGGGTGCCTTCGGGAATGCAGTGACAGGTGGTGCATGGCTGTCGTCAGCTCGTGTCGTGAGATGTTGGGTTAAGTCCCGCAACGAGCGCAACCCACGTTTTTAGTTGCCAGCATTTAGTTGGGCACTCTAGAAAGACCGCCGGTGATAAACCGGAGGAAGGTGTGGATGACGTCAAGTCATCATGCCCCTTACACCCTGGGCTACACACGTACTACAATGCTACGGACAAAGGGCAGCAAACTCGCGAGAGCTAGCAAATCCCATAAACCGTGGCTCAGTTCAGATCGTAGGCTGCAACTCGCCTACGTGAAGTAGGAATCGCTAGTAATCGCAGGTCAGCATACTGCGGTGAATACGTTCCCGGGCCTTGTACACACCGCCCGTCACACCATGGAAGTTGGCCATGCCCGAAGTCGTTACTCCAACCCTTGTGGAGGAGGACGCCGAAGGTGGGGCTAATGACTGGGGTGAAGTCGTAACAAGGTAGCCGTACCGGAAGGTGCGGCTGGATCACCTCCTAACAGGGAGACAACAAAATGTTTTATATTATTATTTTGTCACCTTAGGTCGATCGGTATCTCACATTTTTAATTAATTAAGAATTTTATTTCCTAAGTTTTTCTAGGTCACACCCATTATTTTTCCTGGGCCATTAGCTCAGGTGGTTAGAGCGCACCCCTGATAAGGGTGAGGTCCCTGGTTCAAGTCCAGGATGGCCCATATCTCTATGTTGGGGGTATAGCTCAGTTGGTAGAGCGCCTGCTTTGCAAGCAGGATGTCAGCGGTTCGAGTCCGCTTACCTCCACTGATTACCACCTCTTCCATAATCTGTAGAAGGGAAATGTTTTGAGTTGTGATCAAATACTGAACGAATCTAGCTTCCTAATGAAATCATTAAGATGCTGGACTCATTGATTTAATATCATTGTTTTCAGAGAACCTTGACAACTGCATAGATTATTTTTAAAGACAATAAGCATCTTTAATGATGCAGATTTATTATTTGTGCGAATGCATTAATAACAATTCTATTAAGCTGATGCTTCAATTTTGAAGTTATTGGTCAAGCTACAAAGGGCTCACGGAGGATACCTAGGCACACAGAGGCGATGAAGGACGTGGTTACCTGCGATAAGTCTCGGGGAGTTGGAAGCACACTTTGATCCGGGAATTTCCGAATGGGGCAACCCCATGTACGGCCAACTGAATATATAGGTTGGTACGAGCTAACCCAGCGAACTGAAACATCTTAGTAGCTGGAGGAAGAGAAAGTAAATAACGACTCCCTCAGTAGCGGCGAGCGAACGGGGAACAGCCCAAACCGATAGTCTTGACTATCGGGGTTGTGGGACAGCAATATGGATCAACAAGTCTAGAAGAAACGTTTGAATGGCGTGCCATAGAGGGTGAAAGCCCCGTAATCGAAAGATAAGTTGACCTAGCTGTATCCCGAGTAGCACGGAGCACGTGGAATTCCGTGTGAATCTGCGAGGACCACCTCGTAAGGCTAAGTACTACTGTGTGACCGATAGTGAAACAGTACCGCGAGGGAAAGGTGAAAAGAACCCCGGGAGGGGAGTGAAATAGAACATGAAACCGTGAGCTTACAAGCAATGGGAGCCCGACTAATCGGGTGACCGTGTGCCTGTTGAAGAATGAGCCGGCGACTTATAGGCACTGGCGGGTTAAACCGGAAATGGTGGAGCCACAGCGAAAGCGAGTCTTAATAGGGCGTTTGTCAGTGTTTATAGACCCGAACCCTGGTGATCTAACCATGGCCAGGATGAAGCTTGGGTGATACCAAGTGGAGGTCCGAACCGACTGAAGTTGAAAATTCAGCGGATGAGCTGTGGTTAGGGGTGAAATGCCAATCGAACCAGGAGCTAGCTGGTTCTCCCCGAAATACGTTGAGGCGTAGCGTCTAGTGCTCCAGCAGGGGGGTAAAGCAACCATTTCGGTGCGGGCTGCGAAAGCGGTACCAAATCGATATGAACTCTGAATACCCTGTGTGTAACTAGGCAGTCAGACTGTGGGGGATAAGCTCCATAGTCAAGAGGGAAACAGCCCAGACCGCCAGCTAAGGTCCCAAAATTAACGCTAAGTGATAAAGGAGGTGGGATTGCCCAGACAACCAGGAGGTTTGCCTAGAAGCAGCCATCCTCAAAGGAGTGCGTAATAGCTCACTGGTCGAGCGATCCTGCGCCGAAAATGAACGGGGCTAAGCGTTATACCGAAGCTGCGGATAAATTTATTTATGGTAGGGGAGCGTTCTATGTAGGGTGAAGCGTTAGCGTAAGCGGACGTGGACAGCATAGAAGTGAGAATGTCGGCTTGAGTAGCGAAAACATGGGTGAGAATCCCATGCCCCGAAACCCTAAGGGTTCCTCCGGCAGGCTCGTCCGCGGAGGGTTAGTCTGGACCTAAGGCGAGGCCGAAAGGCGTAGTCGATGGATAACAGGTCAATATTCCTGTACCAGATGTGTTTTGAGAAGGAGGACGGAGAAGGCTAGCCAGGCCAGATGTTGGTTACTGGTTCAAGCGTTCGAGGCTTTGAGAGATGGAGAAAACATCTTGAGCTAAGGCGTGAGTACGAGCTGCTACGGCAGCGAAGTTGGTGATGTCATGCTTCCAAGAAAAGCCCTATACTCGTTAAGACACAAATGCCAGTACCCGAAACCGACACAGGTGGGGTGGTAGAGAATACCGAGGGGCGCGAGATAACTCTCTCTAAGGAACTCGGCAAAATGGCCCCGTAACTTCGGGAGAAGGGGTGCCAGCGAGAGCTGGTCGCAGTGAAGAGGCGCAAGCGACTGTTTACCAAAAACACAGGTCTCCGCTAAGTCGCAAGACGATGTATGGGGGCTGACACCTGCCCAGTGCCGGAAGGTTAAGGAAGCTGGTTAGCTTTTAGTGAAGCTGGCGACTGAAGCCCCGGTGAACGGCGGCCGTAACTATAACGGTCCTAAGGTAGCGAAATTCCTTGTCGGGTAAGTTCCGACCCGCACGAAAGGTGTAACGATTTGCGCGCTGTCTCGGAGAGAGGCTCGGCGAAATAGAATTGTCTGTGAAGATGCGGACTACATACACCCGGACAGAAAGACCCTATGAAGCTTTACTGTAGTTTGATATTGTGCTCGGGCTCTGAATGCGCAGAATAGGTGGGAGACGTTGAAATAGTGCTTGTGGGTACTATTGAGTCATCGGTGAGATACCACTCTTTTAGAGCTAGGGTTCTAACGCTTACCCGTTATCCGGGAAGCGGACAGTATCTGATGGGCAGTTTGACTGGGGCGGTCGCCTCCTAAAAGGTAACGGAGGCGCACAAAGGTTCCCTCAGGCTGGTTGGAAATCAGTCGTTGAGTGCAAAAGCAGAAGGGAGCTTGACTGTGAGACTTACAAGTCGAACAGGGACGAAAGTCGGTTTTAGTGATCCGACGGTTCTGCGTGGAAGGGCCGTCGCTCAACGGATAAAAGTTACTCTAGGGATAACAGGCTGATCTCCCCCAAGAGTTCACATCGACGGGGAGGTTTGGCACCTCGATGTCGGCTCATCGCAACCTGGGGCTGAAGTCGGTCCCAAGGGTTGGGCTGTTCGCCCATTAAAGCGGTACGCGAGCTGGGTTCAGAACGTCGTGAGACAGTTCGGTCCATATCCGGTGTATGCGCAGGAATATTGAGAGGATTTCTCCCTAGTACGAGAGGACCGGGAGGAACGCACCTCTGGTGTGCCAGTTATCGTGCCAACGGTAAACGCTGGGTAGCCATGTGCGGAGTGGATAACCGCTGAAAGCATCTAAGTGGGAAGCCCACCTCAAGATGAGTATTGCCATGGCTTAAGCCAGTAAGGTCACGGGAAGAACACCCGTTGATAGGCTCTACGTGGAAGCTTGGTAACAAGTGCAGCGGAGGAGTACTAATAGACCGAGGGCTTGACCAAATAAACTTAATTTATTGTTTTTAAAGTTATATAATAATTTATGCAGTTCTCAAGGTTCACCCTATCCTGGTGTTCATGGCGATGTGGAACCACTCCGATCCATCTCGAACTCGGTTGTGAAACGCATCAGCGGCGAAAATATTTAGGGGGTAGCCCCTTGAGAAAATAGCTCAATGCCAGGTAAAATATTTAAAAGGGTTTACTCATTTTAAGTAAACCCTTTTTTATTTCTGGCATCTAGGACACCAATGGGTACTTCTTCCAGTAATTTTTTGTCTTTCAATTAAATTTCCACATTTTCGACATTCTTTTCCAGTTCTTCTATAGACATTTGTCTGTAAACCAAAATTCCCATTCTCTCCTTCTAAGTCCCTAAAATCGCTAAATGTAGTCCCCCCAGAACCTATACTTTTTTTTAAGACAGTTACAATTGATTTCTTGAGCTTGATTAACTCATTCTTTTTTATTGTTCGAGCTTCCCTAAAAGGTGAGATGCCAGCAGAGTATAAACTTTCATCAGCATAAATATTACCAATACCTGCCACTATTGTTTGATCTAATAAAATAGCTTTTATAGATTTTGTTCTTTTTGAAATAACTTTCTTAAGGTAATTTGCATCAAATTCTTTAGAAAATGGCTCGGGTCCTAATGAACCTAATCCTTTAATTATTTTGTTAAGCGATAAGTCTTTATTAATCCACCACATTTGACCAAAACTTCTTACGTCAATGTACCTAAGCTCATTATTATTTTTATCGAAAAATCTTATTCTTGTATGTTTACAAGGATGACTTGAGTTTTCAATAAATTTAAAATATCCGGTCATTCTTAGATGAACCACAAGAAATCCATTATTTTGTGAATTTTCTAGGGGAAATTGAACATTCTCATTTTGAACTTCTTTTAATTGAGCTAATAAATATTTTCCTCTTCTATCCCATTTATAAATAAGTGAGTTCCGAAGTCCTTTAATGAATTCTTCTTTTTTTGTTGGGAATGCAACAGCTGAATCCCTACAGACTTCTACTTTTTTAATAATAAATTTATTAAGTTTTTGCTCTAAACCTCTACGAACTGTTTCTACTTCAGGTAATTCAGGCAATTATTTAAGCTTTCTCTAATTCACTTTCAGCGAAATTATTTGTATTTGCTCCACCATCAGTTCCGCTAATTCCAGCGTAATTTACTTTGTCGAATCTGACTACACAGTTATATTTAATACCTGAGGTATCAACTGAGGCTACTTTACCTATTTCATTGTACCAATATGATTCTGGTCTTTTTACTCTTACGAGATCTCCTCTTGAAATAGCCATTACTATTAATTTAACTTTTTGTAGAATAACCCATCATTAATATTCTTAGACAAATTATTCACACATATTAATTAAAAGTTTTAACAAAAATCATTTATTAAATTATTTTCGAATTCTTCTTTAGCAGGCTTACTTCCCATCCATTTCCTGCCAGGTATTCTTACATCTAATTCATTTGTATCACAATTGATTGAAAGAATCAGTTTTTTATTTTCTTGATTTAGTACGTTTAAAACTTTTCTACCTTTAATATCCTTATATGATGTATTTTGAATAATTATGGGACCATAAATTTTTTTATCTAACTCAAGTAATTCATTATTTTTTTTATTTGCAGTTGTTTCATGAGTTTCTGAATTAATTATGCTCTTTTTTCTTAAAATGAGTTTCTGACCAACTTTTATTGAATCAGGATTTTTGAGATTATTAATCTCTTTCAGATCGAATACTTTTAAATTATATTTGTTTGATATCTCAGTCAGATTTTCACCAGTTTGAACAATATGATAATTATTTATTAAATCTGATTGTTTTGTAAGATTTTCAGTAGATTCGGAGATAATAAGATTTTGGCCAACAAAGATATAATTTTCGTCCTTTAAGTTATTCAATTTAATGATTAAATCTTTATTTATTGAATAGAATTTTGAAATACTTGATATTGTATCTCCACTTTTTACAATATGAATTTTTTTTATTTCTGTTTTTTCTTCAGTAATTGATTCTTTTTTGGCAATATTCTCAATTTTATTTTGTGCTGAAAATATCTTTTCTTCTGATTTTATCAATGATTGATTGAAAAAATTAATAAATATGGCAATTACTAAAAATGCAAATTTCATAAAACTCACTATTTATTTAAAGATAATCTTTAAATTTAAAATCGCTAGGTTTTTGAAAACAATTTAAGTAATTTAAACTTGAAAAATAAACTTTAAAAATTTCTTTACTTTTTCGTAGGGAGGATACCGCAGATTTAAATCAAATAAAAAACTTTTAAAAGTAATAGATTTTTGATTTGAAAAATTTCGAAACCCTTCTTCTCCATGAAATTTACCAATTCCACTTTGCCCAACACCTCCAAACGGCAAATTTGGAATGAGGACTGGTAACATTACATCATTTATACAAATTGTTCCTGAGCTGGTGACTTTTGAAATATGATTATGGATTTTCTTATTGCCTCCAAATAAGTAGATTGCTAATGGTTTTGATGTTTGACTAATCTGTTTTAAAGTTGATTCCTCATCATTGATTCCAATTACTGGAAGTAGTGAACTGAATAGTTCTCTTTGCAAAATATCTGTTTCATTTAATTTAGTTCTCAAAATTGTAGGAGATATTTTCAACTTTTTTTTATTAAAAGTTCCCCCAAATAAAATTCTGTTTTCTTTTTTATATTGTTTGAGAATTTCTAAAGTTGATCTAAATTGTTTTTTCTCTAATTTTGATAAGTTTTCGGAAATAATTGGATCATCTCCGTAAAAACTTACTATGCATTTCTTTAATTTTTCTATAAAAATATTTTCAATTTCTTTATCTACAAAGATATGATTTGGAGCCATGCAGGATTGACCAGAATTAAAAAATTTACCCCAAACAATTCTTTTAGCAGCCACTTCTAAATTTGCATTCTTGAAAATAATTACAGGATTTGTTCCACTTAACTCAAGAGTTAGTGGGGTTAGGTTTTTTGAAGCTAATTTCATTATAGATTTTCCAGTTTCTGTACTTCCTGTAAAAAATATGTGGTCAAAATTTTGTTCAATTAATTTTATGGATTGCTTATAATCTCCCTCTACTGTCATTAGGACATCTTTACGGAAATATTTGATAGTAAGTTTTTTAATAAGTTTTGAGGTCGCAGGACATTTCTCCGATGGTTTTATAACTGCAGTATTTCCTGCTGAGAAAATATTTACCAATGGCTTTAAAACATAAAGTAATGGATAATTATAAGGACCAAGAATTAAGACACAACCAAGAGGTTCATAAATAACTTTTGATGATGATGGAAATAGATAAAAAGGTGTATCAATCTTTTTTGGACGCATCCAAGAATTGAGTTTCTGTTTTATGAGAGAAATCTCTTCTTTCAGTAAAAGGATTTCTGAAAGCCCTTCAATTTCAGATTTACCTAGATCAAGAAAAAGTGATTTTATTATCTCTTTTTTATTTTCATCCAAAAGTTTAGAAACTATATTGATATGTTGGATCCGCCATTTTATATCTTCAGTTTTACCAGTGAGAACAGTATTTTTTAATTTATAAATGTCTTCTAAATGAAATTTATCAGAAATTTTCATTTTATACCTTTGAATAGTATTAAATATATCAGAGGATAAATTATAAATAACTAAGGTTTCTAGCCAATTAAATCAAAGTGAATGATTTATGAGAAATAATCAAATTTATAAATATTGCCTTTTAAAATTCAAAAATTTCTTGGTTAATATAATTCTATGAGTGAAAAATTTTCAATTAGATTGATATCTATAAATGAAATACCAGAAGTCACAAACTGGGCAAGGTTAGAAGGATTTTCACCTGGAATTGATGACGTATCAATTTATAGAAATACAGATAAACAGGGTATATGGGTAGCTTGCCTCGATAATAATCCTATAGGTTCTATTGCGTGTATAAAATATAATTCCTTGTATGGTTTTATAGGTTTATTTATCGTAAAAAAAGAATTCCGAAATAATGGATATGGAGTGAGATTATGGAAACATGCCCTCGAATATTTGAATAATGTTGACTGTATTGGTCTTGAGGCTGCCCCAGATAGATTGAATGATTATGCAAAGTGGGGGTTTAGAAAATCTTCTATTACAAATCGATGGAAATTAAATGGTTCTCAAGATTTGCCATTGAGAAATTTCTATAAAGATCAATTTCATGCTTTTAAAGTTGTCCCGGGTAATAAAATTTCCTCTGAAGCGGTCTTAATTTATGATGATCAAAGAGAGCCTAGTCCCAGACCACATTTTCTAAATGACTGGTTGAAAAATTCTCACGGGAATGTCAGTTCAATTATCGATAATAATGGGATGTGCCATGGATTTGGAAGAATAAGACCTTGTGTATTAGAGGATAATGAGCAAGGCTGGAGAATCGGACCTCTTTTAGCGGATACTCCACCACTTGCTGAATTGTTAATAAGGGAGTTAGTTGGTAATTTAGATGCCCAAATCTTATTGGATTGCTCCAATCTGAATCCATATGCAAATTATCTTTTATCAAGTTTAGGATTTGAGGAAATATCAAAAACTTACAGGATGTATAAAGGCATTCAACCTCCCTGCCCAATGAATCAAGTATATGGACTTGCCTGCTTGGAACTGGGTTAATTCCCTTTAAATCGAGCATTTTGTCTTTTGTTTTTGTAATACTGAAGGAAGTTTGTTTGATTATCCATAAGCTTAATTATCAGAGGGTTTCAAAATTCTTTCTACAATATCCGCGTTGATTATAGTGATCTCTCCATTATCAATATTGGCAACTTGAAATAAGGTCCATGAATTTGGATTTCTAGCTCCTCCAATACAGTCGATAACTTGACCGACCCAATAATTTTTATTCTTTTCATTAGTATTTTCGCAATTTTCTTTTTTAATTGCGACATAATCACCAGGCCTAACGAAAAGAAACTCAGGAGTTACTGAGCTCACAATAAATAGTTTGTAGTATATTTGTACTATAGTAAATTATTAGTTTTGTTGCCGAACTTTGAATTATTTAGCAAACTAGTAGGGTAATTCAAAGATAAAATGGAATCAACTGAAATTGCTATATTTTCGACATTATTGGGGTTAATTTTAGCTTTAACTGACGCTTATATCGAGAGAAATATTCCTGGATAATATGTCCAATTCATTTCTTATATTAAATAAGATTTAAGCTGGTCTAATATGTCGGCACGGCTAGAAACTAATTTTGTAAAAACTAAATATATCAAACCTCCCATTGCGAGTCTCCCATTAATTTTTTCTAGTTGCTTTAATTTTCTCAACAGAATACATTAGTAATTAAACAAAATTTAAAGGGTTTAGAAAATAAAAAAGTATTGATTATTTCAAAATTAAAAAAATTTTTAGAAATTTAGAGAGATATTATTTTAAACATGAATTAAATTTAAAGCCAAGCCTCTTTCATCTCAAGATAAAGTCTCTCACTCTCAGCAGAATTAATTTTGCTGTCTGAATAGGATTGCTGCTGCTGTTGCTGCTGCTGCTGAGTTGAATTAGTATTAGGATTTTGGACTTCGCTCATTAGAGGGCCTGAAAATTTGTGTTTATTCTCTCATATTTAGAGCTTTTTTTGTCAACTTTAATTCTTAAATTTTATTTAAATTTTCTACTTTTTGAATTTTTCTATTTTGAGTGAAGTTATTTCGCTGCTGTGGTTTTGGTGTATAGGAACTTAACTTCCCAATATACGATTCCTAAGAAGATAGCACTTGCAATAATAATTTCAGAAATGGCTAGCATTTTTATTTTTCAATACTAATTTAATTTTGGTATCAATTTACACAGAAAGCAATAGGTACTAATTACATTTAGGATTTTAAAAAATTTTATTTAATAAAATAACGCGTCGAAATAATATAAAATTTTAAGTTAGATGCATATTATTATCGTGGGAAATTTCATAAATTCAACAACTCTCATACCTTTAATACCTTTCGTAACCTCCTTATTTATTTTTATTTTATTGATAAGCTTTAAAAGAACACTTAACAGGTTAACTAAACCAGTTACAACACTGGTTGCATTATCTTTATTTAGTTCTGCTTTAATAAGCTCTTTTGACTATTTTAAGAAAATAGAAGAAGAATTAGCTTTATCAGAATTTCTCAAATTTTTTGAAGAAAAAAATTATGTTATACATCTCAATTTAGTAAATGAAAAAATTATAATTTCTTTTTCATTATTAATGATATTAATTATTGGAATAACTTTTTATAAATTGCCTAGAAAAAAAGGGTATGTATTATTGATGACTAGTATAGGATTAATATCTTCTTCAATAATACTTTCAATATTGCTAATTGATGTCTCGACACTAATCTAAATTGTAATAAGCATTGACAAAGCTTCGTTAAGTTCTTGGACATGATTTAATTCATCTTGAGCAATTTCTTTTATTTTTTGATCATTTGGATTATCTATTAGATATTTGGAATAAGTTTCAAATGCATGTTCTTCTATTTTTATGTTGACATCATAAGCATTAGCTGGAGAGAAGAAATAATAAAAAACCATGATCCAGTAATAGACAAGCACAAGGTGTCTCGCAAAAAATCTATCAATCCAAAACCTATCTCCTCCTCTTTTCTCCATTTCTTTAAGATGTTCAGTTTCGTTAATAGCTTGATAAAAATGTTCTTTCATTAAAATCATTGTTTTTTCATTTTTAATTCCTAGGGATTCTTTAAAATGAAGAACTGAGAGAAATGCAAAATAAGGTGATCTAGCTATTACTTCTAAAACCCAAAATCTTTGTAAAGATCTACCAGAGTATATGAAGTCTAAGAAGTTAACAGTACTATTCAAAATCATAGAATTTAATTTCTTCATAAATTTAGCTTTTCTTTAAGTATAATTACTTAGCCGCACGAGGACTATAGTGTATTTAAGTAATTAACCAAAAATTAATATTTATAGTCCAAAAATTGTTAATTCCATTGAATTATTTTTTTTTCATGCATTAATTGGATAGATAAAAATTTTATATGACAAATACTGAAAAAATTGCAAATGCCAAAAAGAGGATTGATGAATTAGAAAGACTTATAAAATATTGGAATGATTCAGACCATGATGAGGCAAAAATAGTAAATTTTAAAAGGAACATTGAAAATAAAGTTGCTTAGATTGTGATTATTAAGGCTGATTAACTTTTATCTACTTAAAGTCATTTAATATCTATGAGAATTCCAATATTGTTCAATTTTTAAATAGAGCAAATAAACCTATTCTCAAAAAAGGTAAGGAAGAAATAATCTAAAAGAAAAATCTATATGAAAACCTTTTCAAAAAAATTTTTAGTTCCGATTAAATTTATACCATGGGTCTTTTGGGTATTTATATCTTTTATGAGTATATATTTATGTAAGATAGCATGGATAAGTTGAATAATTAATGTATTTAGCTTCTCCTTAGCCACCCGGGAGCACCACCAAACCAATCCGATATATCATCTTCATCTGGGTCGAAATGATTTTCTTTATCTAGTCCATCTATCCCAAATGATTGTAAGAGGTTATCAATACCTCCATTATTTTTTGTACCATTCCTTCTAAAGCTATTAGCTTTTTTCAGCCAAAGAGAAATTGTTGAATTATGATTTGCAAATTTCTCAACATATATCCTTTCTTCTAATGTAATTGATTTATCTTGAGCAATTCTTTTAATTATTCCTTGAATCTTTAGTCTGTTTGCATTACTAAGAAGCATTTTTAAATTAATTCATTATTCTTTTTATAGAAAGGATTACTAAATATATCTTGTCAATGTTAATTTCAACAAATTAACTACTTTAAAGGGTTTTTAAGTAAGAAAAGTCTTAAGACACTAAAAAAAGGGCTGAATAAGTTAGTCATGATACTTTTATTCATTTATCAAACTTATAATTGATACAAATTAGATAAAAAAAACCAATCTATTCATCAAGATAAATTTAAATTAAGATAAATGGAAGAAGTTGTTGCACTATAGTAAAAGTGTACTAGTCTTAGTACAGATGTATTATTAAGATATGAAAGTGATTTCATCTTCTCCTTATGCCCCTTTTAATTCAAAAGAGTGGAATTCTCTAATAAGCAAAAATGCAAAGTTTGAAAATACTCCTATAAAGATTCAAAAAAAATTTTATAGAACTTTTACTCTAAAAAAGATTGAAAAAGATGAGCTTTTGCAAGAGAAGAAAGAATTTCATAAACAAATGCAACTTGTATTCGGATAGAAAAATATTAACTAACAATCTTTTTATTGAATATTATTTTACGAGATCCAATTATTTGTTAGATTAGTAGAAATACAAGAAGGATTTAATTTGGCTGTAGATCGAGAACTTTTAAAAGAAGTTACCCAAGAACTTTGGAATACCGTAAAAAAACTAAGACCTGAAATAGATCGGCAAACTCGACTTCAATTAGTTTTAAAAGCCTTATTAACTATTGGAGATTTGCCAGATCAAATGCAAGCTGCCATGGTAGTAGGTGTTTGTGCAGAAATGGATAAGAGTGATGATGATAATGTTGAAACTAATTCACAAACTAAAGATTCAAGCGGAGTTGATACTTCCACTGGCAGAAAAGTTGTTAGAAGAAGTTCAGCTAAATAAACCTTAAACTTTTATCCTTTAATTTTCTTTGATTCGTTTTTATTAAGTTTATTGAATAGGTAATATGAAATTACAAGTAAGAGAGGAACGAATATTGAATGTAAAGTCATCATTAATTCTGTTTGACCCATTCCTATAAGATTTGACTCGCTTGGAAGTTGTTCTGACCAAGTGCCAACTAAATGCCATGCTTGAGGAAATGATAAGAAAAACATATAAGAGCTATAAGTTAAGTTTATGTTCAGATAAAGGTTATCATTATTGAACGTTTTTGCTTTCTTTATTCTTATTTCTTAACTAAGTATTTGTATGGTTATAAAAATAACTTGATTCATAAATTTATTTTCTTAAGAAGAGTTTTAAATTCTTTTTTACCAATAATTTTTTCAGCTGCGTAAGCACCACTTGCTGAAACGGCAGGAATTCCAATACCTGGAAATGTACTCGCACCGCAATTAAATAAATTTTTTACTGGAGTTTTGCAGCCTGGGAAAAAACCTTTTGCTGCAGATAATGCAGGGCCGTAACTACCGCAAAAGGTATTGGTGAATTTTTTATGAGTGATTGGGGTTCCTAGCATCTTTAAATCAATCCTTTCATCTATGTCAGGAATGAATTTTCGCAATGCACGGAGGAATATTGAACATCTTTCTTCTTTCAAATTTCTATATTCTAATTCTTTTGGATTTAGGTTTTCCCAAATTTCCCAAGGTTCATTTGCGGGAGTATATCCATGAAGAACATGTTTCCCTTTAGGGGCCATATTTTTATCTAAAACAGATGGGATTGAGAATACAGCTATATTTCTTTCTGCGGTTATACCTTTTTCCCACTCATCAACATGTATCGCATGTATTGGCAAATCTTCAAGACCGTCAGCATCAAAACCTAGATGTATATGAAGGAAAGATCCGCATTTATTAGGGTTCAAAACTTTTGTATTCCATTTTTTTGAAATTTCTTTTGGAATTAACTTTTTTAAATTCCAAACATCAGTATTCGTGACAACGGAATCACATTTATAACAAGAACCATTATTAAGAGTTATACCTGTCGCTAAATTTTTATTGAAGTTAATTGTCTTTACTCTCGAAGAGAGAATTAATTCTCCTCCATTTTTTTTAAATCCATTAATTAAGGCTTGTACGATAGATTCACTACCTCCTTTGGGGTATTCAAGGTATGAATTTGGTTCAAACCATTCGTTAAATAAAGTAGCCATCGCAGCTGTATTTGTATCATGCATTGACATTCCACTTATCAAAAAGCTCAATAAATCTACCCAATTCCTGAGAAAAGGATCCTCTAAATAATTATTTACTAAATTCCCAAAGCCCTTATTCATTTTTGGTATTTTATTGATCTTAGGTAAAAATTTTGATGTTAAATTAATTAGATCTAAAAAATTTATTGATTCGGGAGAAAATGAGAGTAAAGGTATTTCATTTATTATTTGGCTAAGAGGTTTTATTCCAGAAATAAATGATTCCCATTCTTTAACAGATTTCTCACCTCTTAAAGTTTTAATTGTTTGTTTAAAAGGTTCTTCCCCCACATCAAGATTAAAATTTCCTTCTGGAACAATTACTTGCCAACCTTTGTATTGAAATAGTTCAACTTCTTCGTCAAGTAATTTAAGAATTTGCCCTAGGGGATTAGTAGTCGGCCATTTACCTATTCCACTCCACAATGAAGGACCTGATTCGAAAGTGTAACCTTCTCTTTTGAAACTGTGAGCTACACCTCCAGGCCGAGTGTGAGCTTCACATATAAGAACTTTTTTGCCTGATAAAGCGAGAATCGAACCGCAACATAATCCTCCTATTCCACTGCCAACTATTACAACATCATAATTTTTCATTAATATTTATTTTACTCTTCTCGCGAACTAATTTAATTTTAGACAAATGTATTAGTTGAAGTTGTGATACTTAGTACAACAGCTATGAAAAATATGTAAGGCACTACTTTTAAAGGTATGTATCCCTGGCCTTTAGAAATAAAATCCATTAATTTAGTAACTGAATGTAAATATAATAACGAGATCTTGTTCCTTATGTGTGCCAAAAAATTATTTTTTTAGAAATATTTTGAAACAAAGAAATCTTTTTGGAGAGATTTTTTAATTAAGAACATTTTTTATGAAGTTATCTTAGTATTTGATTCTTAGGTTAAAATCTATTATGAATAACTTTCCTAATATTAATGAGATAAAACTATTAGAAAAAAATTCTCAAAAAAATGGAAGTGGAATTGTATATGAGGAATTGTTAGGAATATGGAAGTTTAAGTATGTATGGGGAAAGGAGTTAGATGAAATCAAAAATATACCTAGTTCTATTCTCCAAGTATTGTCGGCAAGACTTGAATTAAAAAGTAACAATAGAGAGGATCAAATAAATTATGAAATAAAAAATTCAATTAATTTTGGATTATTAAATATTACTTTTATAGGCAGGGCAGAATTAAAAGGGCATAGACCTTTATTGGCTTTCTATTTTGAAGAATTGAAAATTAGTATTGGTAGTCTTCCAATATTTAATAAGGAACTAAAAAAACCAGAAGATAAAAAAATGCCTTTTTTCTCACTTGTAGGAATTAGCACTAAAGATAATTGGTTATGTGCTCGAGGTAGGGGCGGAGGGCTTGCAATATGGAATAAGTCTTAATTTTAGTGGTATTCTCCTGGATGATCTACCTTTCTTACTGTAACTTTATCCACTTTTTGTCCATTAAATCTTAAGAGATCATCTCCTGAAAAGTCATAACCTAAGCTTTGACCAATCAGGGCTACATCATCTGCTGTTGAGGATGTAGTAACCAGCTTTTTTAAGTCTTCATCGGATTGCATCTTAATTAAAAATTTTCTTATCTCAGAAAAACTCATTACTAAAATTTAATTGATTGATTGATGTTAAAACAATTTATAAAATCTTTTTCTTAGTAAGAACAAGATAAATAGATAATTATTATACTATTTTTATGACTTACTTTTTCCTCTATATAGTTGGCGTAGTTTTAATATGGTGGACATATCGTGTTGGTTGGCTTGAGGCGCTTAAAACAGTAGTTAAAGTTATAGTTCCCTCAGCGCTTATTATTTTATTTAACATTAAAGCCGGAAGATTACTATTTAAAAGTCCTATAGTCGGTTTATTAAGCGCTTTGCCTACTTCTATTTTTATCTTTAGAGGTTCATTGCCTTTAGTTAGTTATATAAATAACTGGATTGAAAATAAAATAAATAATTATGATGATTCGGAAGTTATAGATACTGATTCCGTGCCTTTAGATGATTAATTTAATTTAATCAAATCCAAGAAATAATTCTTTGTGTACAACAAGAACATCAAATAAAGTTGTTCCATGAATAGGACTTAATGGGATCATGTCTATATTCAATGCTTCTGCGCAAATTAAATGAGCATCCCATTTTGTATCGTGATCACTTATTTCAATTGACCACTCAATTACTTTTTTGAAATGATCTGGCATCTCCGAACCAATTTTTCTGCAAATTTGACATAGAACTGACAAAATAGGAGGTTTTGATGGCCTTTTTAAATCTTTAATAAGACTAGGTTGTGTAAAAACACTTGTATAGCGGATGTAGTCTATTAATTCATATTCTTCTTTAGTAAGAGCTGCTTTATCTAATGCTCTTTCAAATTCGTCTGTGGGGGTTATGGGCCTATCCAAGATATTAGTTGTTGCTGTTTTCTGAATCTATTTTTTCTTGATTAATTTCGTTGTTTTGATTGCCTTCTATAGATTTAGGAGATTCATTTTTATCTTCTTCGTTCATAACTTTATCGATTTCATTTTGAAATTCATTCGACGCTTTTTTAAGACTTTTCAAAGTTTTGCCAAGCTGTTTTCCTAATTCTGGAAGCTTTTTTGGACCAAAAATTAAAAGAGCTAAGATAAGTATTACAGTAACTTCAGGTAAACCTACACCAAAAATATTCATAGCTGATGACTATTTAACTAATTAGGAAATCTTGTATTAAATATAGTCAAATCATTTGA
>CACEFS010000002.1 GCA_902558895.1 uncultured Prochlorococcus sp. | reverse complement strand
TTTGCGGTTTTGAATGCTGGTTCTCTCAATTCCTCTAAAAGTTTTTCTACATTTTTTATTTCTTTCGCCATTTTCGTTGACAAACTTAGTTCTGCCCAACTTTTATAACCGAGAAGATTAGCCTGTTTACCTCTAAGAGACAATATCTCTTCAATGATTTGAGAATTATTTTTTTCACCTTGAGACGCCCTACTAACGAATGCCTTGTATAGCTTTTCTCTAAGATTACGTTCATTGGCATATGTCATGAACGAAGTATAAGTTGGAATATCTAGACTTAATTTCCAAGGACCATTTTTGATATCAACTTCTTCATCCTTTTTTAAATGATTGTGTGCAGAAATTGCCATCAATTCAAGTACTCGTTCAGGAAGACCATCGACTTCAGATTTTTTATTTAATATTAAAAACCATTCGTTAGTAGCATCAAGAACATTGTTACTGAATTCGGTTGAGAGCTTTCCAAGTTTTTCTGAGATAATGTTGAATTCTTCTTGATCATTTTTTTGTAGTGAAATTCCTCTATGTTGCATTTCGAGGATTTCTTTGTCTAAAATTCTGTTCTTGATTTGATCAAAGTTATTTGTCTCTTTAAGCTTGACTAAAGAATTGTAAATTACTTTACTTTGTCCGAATTTATTATTCAAGCTAATGATCTCGGGGAGAAATCTTGAATAAATATCTCTTAAACTTTCAGAATTATTTACAGCATTTAGATGACTTATTACTCCCCAACTCCATCTAAGATTTTCATTGACTTCATCTAAAGGATTTATTACCTTATCCCAATTTAAATTATTTTGAGTCAAATAATTAGATAAATTTTCTTCTATCTTTTTAAAGTCTTCGGTTATTTTTTCTAGTACTACTGGAAGTTGTTTACTAATGTTTTCGGGAGTAAATTTTTTAAAATCTGGTAATTCTCCATATTTAAAAATTGAGGTATCCATTTATTAAAATAATTTAATTAACTAAATTTGGGATTAGTCCAACTAACTTAGCTAAAGTAAGCTGCTGACTGAGAGCATTGGTCGAAGATTCATATAAATTTATGGCGATTTTCGGCCAAAAACCTATTACCAAAGTAGGCAATAATAAACTAAAACCAATCGTCAATTCTCTACCATTCATCTCTTTGACTGTAGCTAGTGCAGGAATTCTAGGGCCAAAGAATACTCTTCTACACATTGATAATAAGTATATTGGTGTTAGAACTAATCCTATGGCTGCAATTAGAATTGTGATTGATCTAAAGATAGAGCTAAATCCTTCTTGACTAGTGATACCTAAAAATACAGTTATTTCACTTATAAAACCGCTCATCCCAGGTAGTGCTAGAGAGGCTAATGAGCTTGCTAAGAAAAAAGCAAAAGTTATTGGCAAGACTTTTGCTAAGCCGCCCATATTTGGTATAGAAAGAGTATTTGTTCTTTCATAGAATGAGCCTGTAACAAAGAACATAGCTGCAGCTATAAGTCCGTGACTGATCATTTGTAGCATTGCTCCGCTAATCCCAAGAGCATCTACTGCTCCAATCCCTAAAAGAACAAAACCCATATGACTCACAGAGCTACATGCAATTCTCCTTTTGACATTATCTTGTGCAAATGCATTTAGAGCTCCGTAAATTATATTTATGATTCCAAGAATAATTAAAGCAGGTGCAATTTGAAGATGTACTTCAGGTAGTATTTGAACATTGAATCTTAAGAGAGCATAACCTCCCATTTTTAAAAGTATTCCAGCTAGTAACATTGAAACTGGAGCATTAGCCTCTCCATGTGCATCGGGTAACCAAGTATGTAATGGAAAGATAGGAAGTTTTACTCCAAAACCAATTAAAAATCCTAGATAAGATAATAAAGCTAGGCTGCCAGTCACGTGTTTATTAGTTAAGTCGGTAATATTCAAAGTAAAGGTATCACCACTCAATGCAAGTGCTAACCCACTTATGAGTATCAATAAAGAAGCCAACGCTGTATAAAGTATGAATTTAGTTGCCGCATATAACTTCTTTTTTCCTCCCCAAATCGCAATAAGAAGATATACCGGAACTAATTCAAGTTCCCATGCCAAGAAAAACAATAGGAAATCTTGAGAAAGGAAAACAAGTGCCTGTGCTGATGCTTGGACTAATAAAAGAGCAAAATATAGATTAGATTTTTTCTTAATTTTCCAACTAGCCGCAGCTGATAAAAATGTAATTAATCCGCTTAAAGCTACTAAAGGAGCAGATAACCCATCTACGCCAAGAGACCACTCTAAGCCTATTGATGGTAACCAAGAAACTCTTTCTACCAGTTGTAAAGAGCTATCTGAAGTATTGAATTTTCGAAAAAGGACGCCAATTATTAGTAAAAAATCTATGAATAAAAAACTTAATGAGATATTTCTAGGCAGTGTATTATCTTCTCCATCTTTTGATCTCAAGAAAGGCATCATTAATGCCCCCATCAAAGGTAGTAAAACAATAGACGATAGCCAAGGAAAAGATTCTAAATTCATTTATGTTAATGAATAATTTTTTTATTCTAGTTGAAGTTGTACTAGCTTGAGACTATAACATTAAAAATGCCTAAGTAAAACTACTTACTAGAGATAGTGCTAAATTGACTACCCTTTGTTTGAACGTTTAAAAAAGGTGCTCTGCTAGCAACACCTGACTTCTCCCATGCTTTCACCATGGCTTGACTGACGTTTTTACCATCTTCTTTTTTACACAAAGCTAAGATACTTGGTCCAGCCCCACTAATTGCACATCCTAGAGCACCTGCATTTAGTGCGGCATCTTTAACTTCTAATCCACCCTTAATAAGTTTCCATCTGTAAGGTTCATGTAGCTTATCAAACATTCCCTCTTTTATAAGTTCCGCATTCCCTGCTTTTAAGCCATTTAGTAACAAAGTAAGTGCCCCCATATTTGTCACTGCATCAGATATAGGAACATTCTTGGGCATAACTTTTCTTGCTTCACTTGTGCTTAGACGAATTGCAGGTATTGCTACAACAGCTTTAATTGAATCGTGCCAATCACATCTTATGATTCTCCATCTTTGAGAAGAAGATCTAGCTGTTAAACAAAGCCCACCCAGAAGAGAGGGAACTACATTATCAGGATGACCTTCTATATCAATGGCAAGTTCAAGGAGTTTTTCTTTGGACAATGGAGAGTTCATTATTGCATTTGCTCCGATTAATCCAGCAACTATTGCTGTAGCACTACTTCCAAGCCCGCGTGCAGGCGGCACTGCCAACTTAACTCTTGCTTCAAGTGCAAAAGGATCCATATTTGCGCTCTCCCATACTTTTTGAGCTGCTCTAAAAACTAAGTTTTCAGGCCCTCCTCTTAAGTGATTACCATCTGTACTTTCCATTATTAAATCAAATCTATCTCCACCACCTTCAATTCTTGTGAAAATAAAATCATTATATAAATCTAATGCTGCCCCAAGACAATCGAATCCAGGCCCTAAATTGGCAGTTGTGGAAGGCACTGTTACCCTTATTTTTTTACCTACTTCAGGAATAGACATTTTTTGTGTTTAAGTTTTTAAAAGCATTTTTGCTCTGCAGGCTGCACTAAAAAGTCCAAACTCTTCATCTAAAATTACTTTCATAGGGATTGTTTTAAGAATATCTTTTAATCTTCCCTTGTCGAAAAATTGTTTCATAAATAAATCTGATTTAAAGTTTTTGAAATGTTTTGATGCGGTTCCACCAGAAATCCATAATCCACCAAAGCACAATTCTTGAAGAGCAACATCTCCCAATAAAGAGGCATAAGCGCCTAACCAAATCCTCTCAACTTCAATCATTAGCTGATCACCTTCTCTAGAAAGATTACAAATTTTTTCAGGTAGTTCTTTTCTTGAAGAATCAAAAATTTTAATTTTTTTTAAATATTGTTGTAGAGGATGGTTTTGAGCATCAGATTTGCTTAGTCTCCATTCTGCAATTCTTGACAAACCAGTGCCGCTAATAATTCTTTCACAAGATATCCTTTCAACTTTTAGGTAATTCTTAAGCCAAATTTTTAAATCCCATTCTAATTTTGACTTTGGGGAATACTCAACATGACCACCTTCGCTAGCTAAAACTTTTACCTTTTCCCCTGATATTATTCCTCTTGCAATCCCCAAGCCAGTTCCCGCTCCAACAATGGCATGCAAATCATTATTAGTACCTTCAGAATTGGATCCATTTTGAATAGTAGAATATTGATTTTTTTTTAAAAAAGGTATTCCATAAATTTGTACAGCGAAATCATTTATTAGCTCGCAGTTTGTAAAATTAAATTTGTTCTGTAAATCATTTCCAGAAATATTCCATGACAAGTTAACGATTTTTGCTTTGTTTTTTGATATAGGACCAGCTACAGCGAAACATGCAGAAGAAGGATGAGTAATATTCTTGCATTCTTTTTTGATAAAATCTTCTAGGATTAGTTCAAAAGAACCCCAATCAGACGATATATATTTTTTTTTAAATATTAACTTAGGCGAATTATTATTTATTTCTTTTTTGAAAATTCCTAATAGAGCCTTTGTACCTCCTAAATCACAAGCGAGAAAATTCATATATAATAAATTATTCCGTTCTCCCTTTTTTTTCTATCAATTCATCCATTAATTTGAAAAGATTTGGTAAATTGAAAATTCCTAAATTTTTTCCATTCAAAGCTCTTAAGGCGACTGAATCAATTTCCTCTTCTTTATCACCAATAACTGCAATTAAGGGAACTCTGCCGAGAGTTGCTTCTCGTATTTTATATCCTATTTTTTCATTCCTAATATCAACTTTTGATCGATAACCTTTATTATTTATTAATTCATTAAACTTTAAACATTTTTCAATATTTCTATCAGTAATGCTTAATAAAATTATTTGATAAGGCGCAAGCCAAATTGGGAATTTTGCCTCATATTGTTCAATTAATATTCCTATAAATCTTTCAAAGGATCCTAAAATTGCTCTATGCAGCATAACTGGATTTCTTTTTTCATTGTCTATATCTACATAAGTTGCATCCAATCTTATAGGCATTGAGAAATCAACCTGAATAGTGCCGCATTGCCAAACTCTATTAAGACAATCCTTTAACGAGAATTCTATTTTTGGACCATAAAAAGCACCTTCTCCAGGTTGTAGTTCCCATTTTAGATTCTTATTATCAAGCGCTTTGGTAAGAGCCTCTTCTGATTTATCCCAAATATCTTCACTACCTACCCTTTTTTCAGGACGAGTTGATAATTTGATAATGATTTCATCAAAACCAAAAGTTTTATAAACTTCGAAAACAAGATCTATAAAAGTAGATACCTCTTCTTGAATTTGCTCTTCTGTGCAGAATATGTGTGCATCATCTTGAGTAAAGTTTCTTACTCTCATTAATCCATGTAGTGCCCCTGAGGGCTCGTTTCTGTGACAAGAACCAAATTCAGCAAGACGAATTGGTAAATCTTTATAACTTTTTAAACCTTGATTAAATACTTGAATATGGCATGGACAATTCATTGGTTTAATCGCATATGTTCGATTTTCTGATGCAGTAGTAAACATATCGTCTCTAAATTTCTCCCAATGACCGGATTTTTCCCAAAGAGATTTATCAACAGCTTGTGGGGTTTTGATTTCTAAATAATCATTTTTTTTGAGTATTTCTCTTATGTACTTTTCCAGTACTTGGTAGATTGTCCATCCATTTGGATGCCAAAAAATCATTCCTGGAGATTCTTCTTGTATATGAAATAGTGAATGTTTTTTACCAAGTTTTCTATGATCTCTTTTTTCCGCTTCTTCAATTCTTGTTAAATAATCTTTGAGTTCTTTTTCTTTTGCCCATGCAGTTCCATATATTCTCTGTAATGATTCATTCTCACTATTACCTCTCCAATATGAACCTGATAATTTAAGTAATTTAAAGTATCTCAAATGTCTAGTGTTAGGCACGTGAGGCCCTCTACACATGTCGATGTATTCTTCGTGCTTGTATAAATTGATGAGACCTTCTTCAGTAATTTCTTCAATTATTCTTAATTTAAAAGTCTCATCTCTTTCTTTAAAGGTTTTAATTGCCTCTTCTTTAGAAACTTGTAAAATTTCAACGTCATAGTTTGTTTTTATTAATTTATTAATTCTATTTTCGATTTTTATTAAATCTTCAGGAGTAAATCTGTATTCAGAGAAAATATCGTAATAAAAACCATCTTCAATTACAGGTCCAATCGCCATTTTAATATCAGAGTAAATTTGTTTAACTGCATGACCAATAAGGTGAGCGAAAGAATGTCTTATTATTTCAATTCCTTCTTTATCTTTTGATGTGATGATTACAACTTTAGAATCTTTATTTATAGGAATTGTTGCATCAAGAAGAACACCATTTACTTTCCCAGCAATTGTTGCTTTAGCTAATCCAGCGCCAATACTTTGGGCAATTTCTAGAATAGTTACAGATTTTACGAAAACCTTTTTTGAACCATCTGGCAAGGTGATTATTGGCATTTTATTTCTCCATTTCAAAAAATCCTAATTTTGATTTAACTCTTTTTAAAGTCTGATTCGCTAAATCTTCAGCTTTTTCCTTCCCTTCATTAAGGATTTTTTTTAGTTGATAGGGATCATTAATTAATAATTTATATTTTTTTTGAATAGGTTCTAGTGATTCAATAAGTTCTTCTGTAATTAATTTTTTAAATGTCCCCCATCCAGTCTCTAAGAATTCATTTTCACATTGAGAAATTTCTTTGCCAGATAATATTGAATAAATCATCAAAAGATTTTTAGATTCTGGTCTCTCAGGATTGTTAAATTCAATTCCAATAGAACTGTCACTTTTTGCTCTTTTAATTTTTTTTGTGATTATTTCAGGAGGATCTAATAAGTTAATGCGACTGCCCTCATTAGGATCACTTTTGCTCATCTTTTTTGAACCATCAATTAAACTCATTATTTTTGAACCATTCTTCATGATGATTGGTTGAGGGATCTTTAAAATATTTTTATCCTTACTAAATCTGGCATTAATTCTCTGTTGTGCAATATCTCTCGCAAGTTCAAGATGTTGTTTTTGATCCTCACCTACTGGTACGAAGTCAGCATCATATAAAAGGATGTCTGCAGCCATAAGTATTGGATAGTCAAATAATCCAATAGATACATTATTACCTTGTTGTATGGATTTTTCTTTAAATTGAATCATTCTTTCCATCCAATTTATTGGGGTCATGCAATTTAATATCCAACAAAGTTCTGAATGCGCTGAAATCTGACTTTGGACAAAAATTGAACATATATTTGGATCTATCCCACAAGCGACGTACAAAGCCGCTGTAGAGATAGTGTTTTTAGATAATTCTTTGGGATTATATGAGGCTGTTATTGCGTGCAAATCAACGACACATAGAAATGTTTCATATTGCTCTTGAAGCGTAACCCAATTATTTATGGCCCCAAGCCAATTCCCAATATGTAAATCACCAGTTGGTTGAACTCCCGAAAGAATTCTTTTTTTATTTGCCATCCTCTTCTACTTTGTTAGATTGGATCTCTTCAGTTGATGTGCTTTTTACAGGTCTTGCAAAAGGGTCAGGTGCTGTTTTTGTTTTTTCTTCATAAGAATTTTGTGATTGTCTACTTGGAGAAGAGTTTTTATTATTTTTTGCATATTCTTTGATTGATTCAATCAATTTTTCGTCTTTGATCATTTCGCTAAGTGTTCTAACAGAGAAACCCAGAACTGCAACGGTAGATCTTAGTTGAAAGGTCTCTTGTATTGATTTAACAGCTTTCATTTCGTTATCACTCAATCTTATGCGGAATCCTCCTCCATCTCTTCTTCCGCCCGATCTATCTCTGAAATTAGATCTTTCATTGTTAGAACGACCTCTGTAATTTTCTTGTCCAGGATTATTGCTGAAATTTGAATTTGACATCTTAATGTTTCTTAAGTTATTTAAATAGTCTATTAACTTAGCATCTTGTTATGCAATAAGTCTTTTTAAAAGGCTTAAATTTTTATCTTTTGATTAAAGACTTATGAAATTATGCTTTTCTCATTCACAACTTGCATTAAAATAAAATTAGAAAAAAAAAGTATTGTGTTTGATATTAGTAAAGACAACCTTTTAAAGGATTTCATAAAGTTTCCAAAAAAAAATCTTCTTATTATTTTATTATTGTTAGGTTTTGGGGAATGGTTTGTAAGTGACTTAATTCATTTTGCAGGAGGCTCAATAGGATTTTTTGCGTTGTGTTTGGGGGGATATTTTTACTTGAAGAATGATAAGCCTAAATTTAATGAGCCAAACAATTTAGATGGTTGGATAAATCTATGTAATGAAGATTTAAATTTTTTTGAAGAACTTGAAGCAACAAATGAACTAGAAAAACAGAATTCAAAAAGACAAAAAACACTTGAATCTATTATTAATAGATGTGAAAAAGAAAAAATAAGTTGCATTGGACAAAAAGATTATCAAAGTTTTCAATCTCTTTTGAAAAGTGATTTCAAAGCAGATAAGTTTGACTTTGATTTATACGAAAAACTGCCCAAATACAATTCTTCTCAAGTTATTCCAGAAGAGGCTTTAAGGAGTGATGCAATCTTGTATTTTATAAACTTGCCTTTGTCAGCAAATGATTTTTTGTGGCTGGAAAAGTTTCCTAAAAATATGCCAATCTGGTTGGTGGCTTTAACTTCCAACCAATTAGAAGCCAAAAATCAGATAGAAGACCTAAAGTCTCAAATTTCAAGTGACTTTATTAACAAAATCATTACATTTGATGTGAATAAGAGTGAAATAACAAATATACCTTTTTCTTTAAGGAAGTTTTTCATAAGTTCATCTAAAAATATTGAAAATACAAAAAAAAGGCTCTTGAAAGAACTTCACGCTGCCTGGCAATCTGAAATTGAAGGTATAAGAAGAATGCAGTTAAAAGGTATACAAAGAAAAAATCAAATTCTTGTCGCAACAACTGTTTTCTTATCTCCTATCCCATCAATTGATGTTATGGCAATGACAGTATTAAATTCTTTAATGATTAGAGAAATTAAGTCTATATGGGGATGTAATTGGTCTCCTGAAATTTTAGATAAAGTATCCAAAGAGATTTTAAAGACTGCAATTGCTCAGGGAGTTATTGAATGGAGTGGACAGACTCTAATTGGCATAACAAAATTACATGGCCCAAATTGGCTTGTCTCTGGAACATTTCAGGCTGTCAGCGCTGCTTATTTAACAAGAGTAGTATCAAGTTCTTTGGCTGATTTTATGGCAATAACAAAAGGAGTAGAAGAACCTGATTTGGATTTTATAAAGAAAAATTCTGAGAAAATTGTTGAAGAAGCTTTTGAAAAAGAAAAAATAAATTGGAAAGTATTTATTTCTGATCTTAGAAAACCACTTATGAAACTATCTTTTAATTCATAATCTTGGGGTGAATGTTAAATATGAAAAAAAATATTTTTTTTTTAAGTTTGATACTTCTGCTTTCTATTGCTACAGGCTCATGTAAGAGAATATCAAATAAAAATGAAACTAAAGAAGTAATACTGGCAAGTTTCACTGTTTTGGCGGATATAATTAGCAATGTCGCTAAAGATGATTTTATTGTTAGATCAATAACGAAACCTGGAGTTGAAGTTCATGGCTACCAACCAACTCCAGGCGATTTGGTAAATGCCTCTAATGCTTTTGTTTTTATTAACAATGGATTTGGATTTGAATTATGGGCTGAAAAATTTGTATCTAATTTAAAAGTTAAAAGAATTACTGTCGCTGAAGATTTGGATCCTATTTTTATCAGTGAAGATTTTTATAAAGGTAAACCCAATCCTCATGCCTGGATTTCTCCAAAAAGAGGGATCCTATACGTAGATATTCTCGTGGATTCTTTATCAGAATTGAGGCCATCCAAAAGTACATTATTTGAAGAAAATGGAAAAATTTATAAAGATAAACTATCTAAAATAGATAAAGAATTCTCACTTTTTATTAATAACTTAAATAAAGACAGGAGATATCTAGTAAGTTGTGAAGGAGCTTTTTCGTATCTAACAAATGATTATGGATTAGAGGAAGTTTATTTGTGGCCAGTTAATGCTGAGAGTCAAATTACTCCCAAAAGAATGGCAAGAACAATCTCACTAGTAAAAGAAAAAAATGTTCCATCTGTATTTTGCGAAAGTACTGTAAGTAACGAATCTCAAATGGTTGTGGCAAAAGAAACTGGGGCTAATTTTGGAGGAAATCTTTTTGTTGATTCATTATCTGATGATAGTGGGCCTGCTAGTTCCTATATAAAAATGCTTGAGCATAATTTGGATTTGATTAAAAAAGGACTTTTTTGAATTATGGAAACAATCAATTTTCAAAACTTTAGGATTGAGGCAGAGAATATTTGCGTAGATTACAACGGGAAGGTGGCTTTGTATGATGCCAATTTAAGATTGCAACCTGGCCAGAT
This sequence comes from uncultured Prochlorococcus sp., assembly GCA_902558895.1. Taxonomy (GTDB): domain Bacteria; phylum Cyanobacteriota; class Cyanobacteriia; order PCC-6307; family Cyanobiaceae; genus Prochlorococcus_A. Next base: position 68,095 of record CACEFS010000002.1, on the reverse strand, counting down.
TTGTGGGTTAGTAGGGATGAACGGGGCTGGTAAAACAACTTTCTTTAATGCTTTAACTGGCTTTGTAAATATTTCAAAGGGAAAAATTAGAATAAATGGAGAGTCTGTAAGATCTGCTCAAAAAGATCAGACAATTGCTTATGTTCCTCAAAATGAGGGAATAGATAATCAATTTCCAATAAGTGTTTGGGATGTAGTGATGATGGGAAGATATGGTTCGATGAATATTTTTAGGTGTCCTAGAGAGTCTGATGTTCAGGCGGTTAAAGATGCTATTGAGAGAGTTGATCTTACTGATCATTTATCTACACCTATTGGAAACTTATCTGGAGGTCAGAGAAAACGAACTTTTTTAGCTAGAGCAATTGCGCAAAGAGCATCAATACTTCTTCTTGATGAGCCTTTTTCAGGTGTTGATATAAGAACTGAAAAACTTATCTCGGAATTATTTATTCAATTTAAAAATGAGGGGAAAACCATATTATTATCAACGCACGATATGATTCATGTCCGTGAATTTTGTGATTTGGTTCTTTTAATAAATAAAACTGTTGTAGCTTATGGTGAAACCTCCGAAGTGTTTACCCCTGAAAATATTACAACCACTTTTGGAGGGATCTCACCTGATTTCTTGTTTGGACCTGAATCCTAAATTTGAATTTATATGGAGCTCTGTTCTTTTTTAACTTTAGATTCATTCATTACAGATCCTTTAACTCATGACTTTATGAGAAAAGCACTTCTTATGAGTTCATTAGTTGCAGCCGTTTGTGGTTTTCTATCAAGTTATTTGACTCTTAAAGGATGGGCTTTAATGGGGGATGCAGTGTCACATTCGGTAATGCCTGGTGTTGTGGTTGCTTATGCATTAGGTCTTCCTTTCTCATTAGGGGCATTTATTTTTGGAGTTGGTTCTGTAGCTTTGATAGGGTTTATTAAGCAGAAATCTAGAGTTAAGGAAGATACTGTTATTGGGTTGGTATTTACTGGATTTTTCGCTCTTGGAATAGTATTGGTTTCTAAGATTAAAAGTAATATTGATCTGCACTCTATTCTTTTTGGTAGTCCATTAGGAATATCACTTTCAGACGTAAAACAAACTATATTCATTTCTTTATTGGTAGTGATCCTTTTATCAATTTTCAGAAAAGATTTAATGCTTTATTGTTTTGATCCTAGGCATGCAAAAACAGTTGGGATTAATGTCTTTTTTCTTCATTATTTACTCCTCACATGCTTGTCTTTGGCAGCTGTTGTGGGGTTGCAGTCTGTTGGAATTATTTTGGTAGTTGCAATGTTGATTACACCAGGGGCTACAGCATATTTACTGACGGACAAGTTTGATAATATGACAGTAATTTCAGTATTAAGTGCAATCATCTCAAGCCTCATAGGAATCTATGTTAGTTTTTGGTTTGATCTTGAAACAGGGGGATCAATTGTCTTGGCACAAACTTTTATATTTTTATTTGCTTTTTTATTCGCTCCAAGATACGGAATATTCAAGTTAAAGAAATTATTTGTTGGGTATAAATGATTGTGGTGGATGAAACTTTAAATAAAAAGTGGAATTGGTGGCCATTATTCCCTTTATATCCTTATGGAAAAAAGAAAACAATTTTAAAAGAATTAATTCCTGATCAAATATGGTCCTTGGAACAAATACAGGGACTTTATTATGTTGCGGTTCCAATAAGAATGACGGTAATAAAGGTTGATAATGGATTGATGCTAATAAATCCACTTCCTCCGACAAAAGAATTAATAAATGAGTTAGAAAAATTAATTGCGATTCATGGCAAAGTAAAAACAATAATTCTACCGAGTGCCTCTGGACTAGAACATAAAATCGGACTGCCAGCTCTTTCAAGAGCTTTTAAAGATGCAGAAATTTGGCTTTGTCCAGGACAATGGAGTTTTCCCATAAATCTACCACGAGATTTCTTAGGAATTCCATCAAAAAGATCAAGAATACTCTTTGAGGAAGGTACTCCACATACAAACTACTTTAAATGGTCTTCATTAGGCCCTCTGAATTTAGGACTTGGAAGATTTCAGGAGATAAGCTGTTTCCATTATCCTACGAAAACACTTCATGTGACAGACGCAATAGTTGGAATAGACTCGATTCCCCCTGAGATATTTGATTTTGATCCAACTCCACTTCTTTTTCATTCTAGAGAGAGAGGAGATGAACCTTTGATTGACTCAAATGAACATAGAAAAAAAGGATGGAAAAGGTTAGTATTGTTTTCATCTTTTTTAAAACCAGGTAAATTAAATATTCCACCTTTAAAAAAAATATTTAAGTATTCATTCAAAAAAGATCTGAGGAATTGGAGATCACATTTCGGTATTTATCCCTTTTTATGGGAGGAAGATTGGGAATCTTCTCTTGTTGAAATAATGGGTAAAGATACTCCTAAGATTCAAATTGCACCAGTTTTACAGAAATTAATTTTTCCGCGTTCAAAAGAAGTTTTACTCAAATGGTTAGAAAATATCAAATGTTTTGAAGATATGGAATATTTAATTCCAGCTCATTTTACAGCCCCTATAAAATTTACAATAGAAGATTGTCAAAAATTAATTAATGAAATTAATTCCCAAAAATGGGACAAACTTCCTGAGGATAATAAATTTTTGATGGGTTTATATAAAAAGTTGTTTGAACTAGGAATAATTCCTGAAGAAGTAAATCTTTAAAAACAATTATTCTTCAATAGACATGTTCTCATCATTTTTAAGAGTTTGTTCCAGCTCTTTTCTTTGCTCCATTTGTCTTAAGAAATATCCTGTCATCATTGCAGAAGATAATAAATTAGCAATATTGTCTTTTGAAGATGTTATTTTTACATCAAATTGATCTGAAGGAAGCATTCCAAGAAGTCCTTGAACATTATGTCTAATAATTTCTTGAATATCTTCACTAGCTGATTTTGCTACTCTTTGCAAAACTTCTGGAGATTGTTTTTGTAAATATTGGATTAAATCATTCTCATCGTTTGGATCATTATTTTCAGTAGCAAGAAATTCTGGATTAAACATTTCTACAACTTCAAGATATAAAAACCCTACAACATCACGTACCCATTAATCTAAATTATTAAGGGCAGGGAACCGAATAGGTCCAATTTTATTAAACGGCCAATATCTAAAAATAGCTTTACCAATAACCTTTTCATAGGGTAAAAATCCCCAAATATGTGAGTCCATACTGTTATTTCTATTATCTCCCATCACCCATAATGACTCTTCTGGGACAATAAAAGGCCCTATAGAATAATTAATATTTTTGTCAAAAACGTAATTTTTTTGAGCGATATCATTTAAGTAAAGGTTACCGTCTCTTACTTCTATTTTGTCTCCAGGTATTCCAATTACTCTTTTTATTAGTGCAGTATCTGTTTCATAACCAGCATTAATTAATTGTTCCGGAACGTTAAAAACAACTATTTTATTTTTTAATTTTGAAAGATTTGATTTGGAAGTGATTTTGGGGGTTAATTTCTCAACAAGAATTTTATCTTGTATTTGAAGAGTTGGAAGCATTGAACCGGATGGGATCCATCTTGGCTCTATAACCTGCCATCGTATAATTAAAGCTAAAGATATCCAGATTAAAAGATTTTTTAAATCCTTTAGTATTGAATTTCTTTTTTCTTGAGTTGTAGACATGTTTTATTTAATTCAGTTATAGGGAAAATCCCAAAGCATTTATATAAATTATGACATCATCTATTGAATGCAAAAATTTTCTTAGAAGTTTACAACTTTTGAATCTCTTAATAAAAATAGGAGTTCAAAATTTTATACTATGTCCAGGAAGTAGATCAGCCCCCCTAGCTATAGCTGCTGGAGAATTAAATAAATTAGGACTGGTAAATATTTTTAATTCAATAGATGAGAGATCTGCGGGATTCCACTCTCTCGGAATTTCCGCTGCATCAGGTAATCTTTCTTTAGTTATTACCACTTCTGGAACTGCCGTAAGTAACTTATTGCCAGCAGCAGTTGAGGCAGACCGATCTTGTAAAGGTATTATATTTCTTACTGCTGATAGACCCTTAAGATTTAAAGATTGTGGCGCTAATCAAACAGTAAATCAAGAAGATTTTTTGACTTCTGTCTGCAGAAGGGTTTTAAGTACCAATCTAAATGGACTTCATGAAACACGAGAAAACGAAATCCTGAATTTAGTTCGAATTACTGAGAAACAAAAATCAACTTTCCCTGGGCCTATTCATTTAAATATTCCTATTGATAAGCCTTTAGGTATTTCACTTTTAAATAAAAAAAATGTTTTAGAGGTTTTTGAAAGAATCTATTTAAAGAAAAAATATATATTTCAGGAAGTTGAATTAAAATCTGATAAAAACAAATTCTTAGAAATTTCAAAAAGTTTAAATTTAGATAAATCAGGCATTATTTTGGTAGGTCCCTATCAAGGTTCCATAAATGAATTAATTTCTTTCAATAAATCTTTAGAAAGATTGCAAGAAATTACTGGTTGGCCAGTATTTGCTGATCCTGTTTCAGGAGTTAATTCTGATTTGAGAGGATTAGTTGTGAATTGGGAATTAATCTTAAGAAAAAATAAAAATTCATTAAATTGTCATCAACTTCTGAGGCTTGGCCCCATGTCATCTTCAACTGATTTGGAGAAATTTTTAACAACTTTCGAAGGTATACAAATTCTTATAAAAGAAAAAAACTATAGAAAATTGGACCCAATAAAAAAATCATTTGAATATGATTTTGGGCTTTCAAATTTTACTACTCTTTTGCTAGAAGAATTATCAATTAACGAAAAAAACAAAAAGTCTCTTACTCCAATGGCTTTAGATCTAATAGAGGAAGGCGAGCAGATTAGAGGGGTTTTAAAAGAGAAAATTACTCAAGATAATCAAATTACTGAGTATATGCTTGCAAACCTTGTCCCAAAACTTTGGCCAGCTGAAAATCCTATAATGCTCTCCGCAAGTAGCCCAATTAGAGATTGGCTCACATTTTCTGAGAATGGTACTTTAACGAGAAACTGTTTCAGCTTTAGGGGCGCTTCTGGCATAGACGGTACTTTATCTCTTGCATTAGGTATTTCTAGAATTAAAAATCCTCTACTTCTTGTGACTGGAGATTTGGCTTTTATCCATGATATAAACGGTTGGCTGATTGAAAATTCAATCGACATGAATTTAACAATTCTTCTAATAAATAATAATGGCGGAAATATATTTAATCGTATGTATAAAAAAAATTTAAAAGAAGATGATTTAAAAAAACTGTTTCTTATGCCAAAAGAAATAAAATGGTCAAAACTCGCGGAAGGTTATCAGGTAAACTTTAAAAGCGTCGCAAATTTTAAAAAATTACGAGAGGCATTCGATTGGAGCATTTCTATCCAGAAATCTGTAATAATTAAAGTTGATGTTGATCCAGAAAATGAAATTTGTGAAAAAAATGCCCTGCTAGAAAAAATAATTGGCAGTTAAATTTATCATTTTCTATTTTTGAATAATTAGATTTCATGAAAGTATTACCTGGTAAAACAACTTTAAATTGGTCAGAGTGCAAATCTTATGAGGATATATTGTTTCACAAATCAGATGAGGGAATTGCGAGAATTGCAATTAATCGGCCTGAAAAAAGAAATGCATTTAGGCCACAAACTGTAGATGAACTCATTGACGCATTTGATATCGTAAGAAATGATGAAACTATTGGCGTAGTTCTCTTTACAGGTGCAGGACCTGACAAGAAAGGCATTTATTCTTTTTGCTCTGGAGGTGATCAGAGTGTAAGGGGTAAAAATGGGTATAAAAATGATGAAGGGAAGCAGCGATTAAATGTACTTGAACTTCAAAGATTAATAAGAAGTTTGCCTAAAGTGGTTATTGCCTTAGTCCCCGGTTTTGCAATTGGAGGAGGTCAGGTACTTCATTTAATTTGTGATCTCAGCATCGCTTCTGAAAATGCAATATTTGGTCAAACAGGCCCAAGAGTTGGTAGTTTTGATGCCGGTTTTGGATCTAGTTATTTAGCAAGGCTTGTTGGTCAAAGAAAAGCAAAAGAAATTTGGTTTTTATGTAGAAAATATAATTCCAAGGAAGCTCTTGAGATGGGCTTGATAAATGCAATTACAAAGATTGAAGAATTAGAAGCTGAGGGTGTAATCTGGGCAAGAGAGATTTTACGAAATAGTCCAACTGCTATTCGTATTCTTAAAGCTTCATTCAATGCGGAGAATGATGGGATTGCGGGTATTCAAGAATTATCTGGATACACAACTCAATTATTTTATTCGACTGAAGAAGCTCAAGAAGGTAGAGATGCCTTTCTTGAAAAGCGTCCACCAGATTTTTCTAACTATGAGTGGACACCCTAGTTTATTTTTCAAAAGAACTTTTTTAAATAATTATCGATGAGAATTCTTCTTGCCGCCGCTGAATGTGCTCCAATGATCAAAGTTGGAGGTATGGGAGATGTGGTTGGTTCGTTGCCTCCATCTTTGATAAAACTTGGTCACGATGTAAGGGTAATAATTCCAGGATATGGAAAATTATGGAGTCTTTTAGAGGTGTCGAATGAACCAGTCTTTAGAGCAAATACAATGGGCACAGATTTCGCCGTATATGAAGCAAAACATCCTATTCATAATTACGTGATTTACCTAGTGGGTCATCCAACATTTGACTCTGACCAAATATACGGAGGCGAAAATGAGGACTGGCGCTTTACATTTTTTGCTAGTGCCACTGCAGAATTTGCATGGAATTGTTGGAAACCTCAGGTTCTTCATTGCCATGATTGGCACACTGGAATGATTCCTGTGTGGATGCATCAGGACCCCGAAATTAGTACTGTATTTACAATTCATAATTTAAAATACCAAGGCCCCTGGAGATGGAAACTTGAAAAAATGACTTGGTGTCCTTGGTATATGCATGGAGACCACACAATGGCTGCGGCAATGTTGTACGCAGATAGGGTCAATGCTGTTTCTCCGACTTATGCAGATGAAATTAAAACCCATGAATATGGGGAAAGCCTTGAAGGATTACTTAATTACATTTCCGGTAAATTAAGGGGAATCCTTAATGGCATAGATCTTGATGAATGGAATCCAGCTAAAGATACAGTTTTACCTGCAAAATTTAGTATCAAGAATTTAGAAAATAGGCTAGAGAATAAAAAAATTCTACAGAGAGAAATGGGTCTCGAAGTTAACCCTAAAAAATATCTTTTAGGTATGGTCAGTAGGTTGGTTGATCAGAAAGGGGTTGACTTACTTCTACAAGTTTCAAGAAGACTTTTAGCGTATACTGATTCGCAAATAGCTGTTTTAGGGACTGGAGATAGATATTTAGAGTCAGGATTATGGCAACTTGCATTAGATTACCCAGGAAGATTTTCTGTATTTCTTACTTACGATGATTCTTTATCAAGACTTATATATGGTGGTTCTGATGCATTTTTAATGCCTAGTAGATTCGAACCTTGTGGTATTAGTCAGCTACTTGCTATGAGGTATGGTTCTATTCCTATAGTGAGGCGCGTAGGGGGTTTGGTTGACACAGTTTTACCTCATGATCCTGAAAATAATAGTGGTACAGGTTTTTGCTTCGATCGCTTTGAACCTATAGATTTCTATACATCTTTAGTAAGGTCTTGGGAGGCCTTTAGGCATAAAGATAGTTGGGAATTATTGCAAAAAAGAGCAATGAGCCAAGAGTTTAGTTGGCAAAGATCCGCACTCGAATACGAAATTATGTATAAGGATGTTTGTGGAATAAAAGAACCATCGCCAGATTTTGCTGAAGTTGAAAAGTTCTCTTACGGACAATCTGCTGATCCATCTTTAAAAAAAAGCATGACTTGATTTTTTAATGGAATTCTATTTATCGGAATTAAACGATGTTTTGGGGGATATTAGAAATCTGAGCGAGGGGAAAGTAGATTCTTTAAATTTTAAAAATATAAGTATTGATAGTAGAACTTTATTAAAAAATGATCTTTTTATTGCTATAAAGGGAAAAAATTTTGACGGACATAGTTTTCTTCCAGAGGTTTTAAGTAAAGGAGTTAAATCAGTTGTAATTAAAAAAGGGATGCAGAGATTACTTCCTAGTAATTTTCCTTATTGGGTTGTAAATAACACAACAGAGGCATTTCAAAAATTAGCATTGCTAAAAAGAAAAAAATTAAATATTCCTATTGTTGCAATAACTGGCTCAGTGGGTAAAACAACAACAAAAGAAATGATTGGTGGAGTTTTAAATAAACTTGGAAGAATTAAATTATCTCATGCAAATTTCAATAATGAGATTGGAGTTGGTCTCACTATTCTTTCTACAGATATAGAAGATAAAGTTTTAGTTCTTGAGATGGGGATGAGAGGCCTTGGACAGATCGAGAATTTATCTAAATACAGTGAACCCGATATTGCAGTTATTACTAACATTGGCACAGCTCATATTGGATTGTTAGGCTCGAAAAAAAATATTACAAATGCAAAGTGTGAAATTAGTAAGTTTTTAAATCCAGAAGGAGTTGTAATAATTCCAGCAAATGATCCATTCCTAGAAAAAACTTTAAAAGAATTTTGGAAAGGTAGAGTGATAAAAGTAAGACTATTAAATATAGAAAACCATAAGGAGATTTTTGAGAAAGATGATAATTTGCGAGGATTTTATAATCCTTCGACTAAAACAATTTTGATTGAAGAAAATACCTTTGAAATTTCATTTGAGGGATTTCACAATGCTTCGAACTTCTTATTTGCTTATGCAGTTGCTAAAGAGCTAGGTATTGATTTTGCAAGTTTTAATAAATTCGATTTTGTAAGTATAGGTGGAAGGAATAAAATTATTAAATCAGTAAAAACAACAATATATGATGAATCATATAATGCTTCGCCAGAGTCAGTAAAAGCATGCATTGAAAACCTGCTTGAAAAACCGAGAAATAGATTTTTCATATTTGGAAGTATGCAAGAATTGGGAGAAGAATCTGAAAAATACCATAAAGAAATATTCAACTTAATAAATAATTTAGACATAGAAAAGTGTTTATTTATTTGTGATAAAAAAAATGAAAATATTTACACTAATTATCTAAAAGATAAGAAAAAATTTCTAGTTTTAAATAATATTAAAGATATACCTAAAGAGATAAACAAATCAACAAATAAAGGTGATTCTATTCTTATAAAAGGGAGCAGATGTTGGCAACTTGAAAAAATTATTGAATTAATTAATTAGATCAGGATTTCTTTCTTTTCCAATTTTCTATATTTACTTGCTTAGTTCTTGAGATTGCTAACGAATTATCTTTAGAGTCTTTTGTGATCACTGAACCAGCTCCTGTTGTAACGCATTCCCCGAGATTTATTGGCGCAACAAAAACTGTATTTGCACCAATACTGCAATTTTTACCAATTTTTGTTTGATGTTTTTTCTGACCATCAAAATTTGCAGTAATAGTACCTGCTCCAATATTTGTAGATCTTCCAATAATAGAATCGCCAATGTAACTTAAATGGTTTACTTTAGATTCTTCCCCTAATTGACTATTTTTGATTTCTACAAAATTACCTATTTTGCTAAAGGAAGATATTTTGGAATTAGGTCTTATATGACTATAAGGGCCAATTTTAATATTATTCATTACCTGAGAAGCATAAACAGTAGAGTTTGAAATTTCACAATTTAATCCCACATTAGAATTCTCAATAAAAGTATTTGGTCCAATAATGCAATGACTATTTATTTTGGTATTTCCTCTTATATGCGTATTAGCCTCTATAGTTACATCTTTACCAATTTCAGCTTCTTCACTAATTGAACAACTTGCTTTATTTGTAAAAGTTACACCATTGAGCATATGCTTTTCTTTAATTGAATTCTGAATACTTTCCTCGCACTCTGATAGTTGAATTCTGTTATTAATACCTTGAAGCTCTCCATTATCCTCTACCTCGAGGCTTAAGGAATTTTTTAGTAAAGATACTGTATCTGTTAAGTAAATCTCTTTTTGATTATTATTGCTTTGCAAGGTATTAATTATTTCTGACAAGTTACCCCAGTTAAAACAGTAAACACCGGCATTTATTAATGGATTTTCTCTTTCTAAATCATTGCAATCTTTTTCTTCAACAATTCTTTCTATAAAATCCCCCTTCAAAAAAACTCTACCATATCCATGAGGATTTGTTTTTTTTGTAGTAATTAAAGAAACCTCAGCATTTTTTGAATCGTGTAAATACAAAAGTTTCTTTAGAGTACAAGGCCTAATGAGTGGTACATCTCCGTTAAGTACCAAAAGTTTTCCTTCATGTTTTTTTACTTTTCTACAAAGAACCTGGATAGCATGACCAGTTCCTGCTTGAGGTTCTTGAATAACAACATCGATTTTTTTATCTTTTGGGATTGACTTTTGTACTTCTTTTGATTTGTGTCCAGTAATTACGAAAATTTGATCAGGTTTTAATTCAAGACACGAATCAATTACTCTTTGTAGAAGAGTTTTGCCAGAAATTTTATGTAAAACTTTTGGCAATGAGCTTTCCATTCTAGTGCCCTTGCCTGCCGCTAATATCGCAACACTTAACATGTTTATTTGAAATCCTTATTTAAATCTTACTCTTTACGGATAACTTCGTCATTCCCCACTTCTCTCTCCATTTATTTGTAGATAATAGATTTGAGAATAATTGCTCATCTGATCTTCTCTTGATTATATTCTCTTTAGTTGAGTTTAAATCTTGATCTCTATATGGAATACTAGCTCTAGTCAAGAGATGTTCCTCTTCCATTAATGATAACTTTTCAAAATTGAAATTAGGTTTCAATTTATACTTATCAAATTTTGATATTGCGACAGTTCCCTGACTCCAAAAAGTTCTGTTTTTAAAACTTGGCCTAATAGTAAAAATTTCTAATCCAAGATTTCTTAAAGTTTTTCTTACCGCTGCTGAAGAAGAATAAGTTATTAAATAACCCTGAGAATTAAGTTTCTCTGTGACTTTAGATAAAAATTCAATTGTCCATACTTGCGGGCATTTTTGAGGAGAAAACCCATCTAAATAAATCAGATCGAATTTAACAGATGAAGGAATAATGTTGATTTTTTCTCTAGCATCACCCCACAAAACACTGCATTTAAAAAATTGATCTTCAAAGTAATCTTTTCGATACAGTGATTCAAATATTGTTTTGACTTTTGGAGCCCACAATTTAAGGAAAGATTCATTTCTAAGAGAATATTTAAGAGGCTTTTTATCAATCTCCAATGCATACAAATTTAAATACGATTTTTGATTAATTAATTCATCTAATAAAGAAGCGGAATTGTATCCTAAACCAAAACATATATCCAAAACATTAAGAGATTTACCCTTAAATCTTTGCAAATTAGAGGTAGCTGTAAACTTTAACTTTGTTTCCTCCAATGCGCCCGATAAACTATGGAAGTTCTCTTGAAAAAACAGACTTCTTAAAGAGTAACTTCCATCTTTAGTTAAAACTTCTATTAATTCGGACAAAAACTTTTTAGCCTAGTTAGTTAGTTTGGCTAGCTCTTGCCAAAAAGTAGGATATGAGACGCTAGCTGCATCTGCTCTCAAGATTTTTGAGGTACCTTTTGCAAGAAGTGAAGCAATAGCAAGACTCATTGCAACTCGATGATCTGTCTCACTGTCTACCTCCGCAGAATGAAATTTTGATTGCCCATTAATAATTAACCCATCCTCTTTTTCTGTTATTTCAGCACCGAATTTTTGTAACTGTTGTGCCATGACTTTTAATCGATCTGTCTCCTTAACTCTTAATTCTTGTGCATCCTTTATTTCAGAAACTCCATTACAAAAACAGGCAGCCACAGTAAGGATTGGAATTTCATCTATAAGTTTTGGGAGAATATCTCCTTCAATGGTGAATGATCTTAAATTATTTGAAGTCTTTACTTTAATAGTGCCAATAGGTTCACCAGCAATAGTCGATTTATCTAAAATCTCATAATTGCAACCCATTAAATCCATTACATTTAAGATCCCTGTTCTAGTGGGATTTAATCCGACATTCTGAATCAAAACCTCTGAATTTGGAACAATAGATGCAGCAATCATCCAAAAAGAAGCAGAGCTTATGTCTCCTGGAATCAATATTCTCTGGCCAATTAAATTGCTCCCTGACTTGATAACTACGTTCCTTCCTAATTCTCCTCTTATACTAATATCTGCTCCAAATGCTTTTAACATTCTTTCAGTATGATCTCTTGAAGATGCTGGTTCAATAACAGAAGTGGTTCCAGAAGCTTTAAGGCCTGCCAATAAGATTGCGGATTTTACTTGAGCACTCGCTACAGGGGTTCCAATAACACATCCTTTAAGTTTATTCCCATCAATTGAGATTGGAGCTTTGTTCCCTTTTTCTCTGCCAGAAATTTTGCCACCCATCAACGATAATGGTTTGCCCACTCTCCCCATTGGCCTTTCATTAAGGGAAATGTCACCTGTTAAAATGAAATTTTTGCCTTCTTGACCTGCAAGTAACCCCATTAATAATCTCATGGTGGTTCCCGAATTCCCACAATTTAGAATTTCTTTAGGCTCTTTTAATCCATCAAGACCTAATCCTGAAATCGTAAAAGGCTCATTTTTTTTTATTTCTGGTATGTTTACACCTAATTTTCTAAGACAATCAGCAGTCGAGAGTGGATCTTCAGAATGTAAAAAACCCTCAATAGTCGTCTCACCCATAGCAATACTTCCTATTATTAAAGCTCTATGAGAAATAGATTTATCTCCAGGTACTTTTACTTTTCCTTTTAAATTAACTCCACCTTTTATTGTGCGGATATTATTCATTTTCAAATTAAATACTTGATAAGATTTCTGTAAAAACAAATTAGTTATATATTATCAATAAGTTTGTTTTTAAAAAAAAAATAATCAAATTAAGTAACTGTTTTCTATAATAAAACCAGAAAAAGGAATTGATTATTAATCTTACATATTTTCACGTTGCTAAGGATGTTCCAGCGATAAGTCCCGACATTGCAGTGGTCATTGATGTTTTAAGAGCTACAACCACGATTTCTTGGGCTTTAAAAAATGGAGCTGATTCAATACAAGTTTTTGCAGATTTAGATTTATTGAAAGAATCGGCAATTAAGTGGCAAGCTGAAAAGAGACTAATGCTAGGTGAGAGAGGTGGAAAGAAGATTGAGGGCTTTGATTTAGGAAATTCTCCTTTGTCAGTTACAAAAAAAGTTGTTAATGGTAAAAGACTATTTATGAGTACGACTAATGGGACTAAATCATTGCAAAAAGTTCAAAATGCTAAGCATTTATTTGCTATGGGTCTCCCTAATAGGAAAGCAGTTGCCGAAAAAATTATTTCATTAAAAAGTGAAAATGTTTTAATACTTGGTAGTGGTTGGGAAGGCTCTTATTCACTCGAGGATTCATTGGCTGCAGGTGCTTTGGCTTCATACTTGCAACAGAACTGTGATTTCGAAATTAATATCCTTAATGATGAATTACAGTCTGCTTTGGCACTTTGGCATTTTTGGAAAAATGATATTTTGAAATGTTTAAAAACAGCAACCCATGGCAAAAGATTGACAAGTCTTGGAGATTATGAGGATGATTTTAAATGTTGTTCTGCACTTGATTGCTTAGATATTGTTCCAGCTCAAGTTGAAAGAGGTGTGATTCGTGTCTCATGATTTACGAATTAGTTTACTAGGAGTAGAGTCTTGACTGATTTTTTGGTAGCTGCATTGCAAATTACGAGTACTTCAAATGTTGAAGCAAATTTTATTGAAGCGGAAGAACAGATTGAATTAGCTGCTAGAAGAGGTGCTGAGTTAATAGGATTGCCTGAGAATTTTGCTTTTTTAGGAGGAGATGATGAAAAACTTAGATTAGCTTCTGAATTGTCAGCGAAGTGTGCAAATTTTCTAAAAACCATGTCACAAAGATATCAAGTATTTCTTTTGGGAGGAGGTTATCCAGTTCCCGCTGGCAATGATAGTCATACTTTTAATAGGTCAGCACTATTTGGGAAGGACGGACAGATTTTGGCAAAATACGACAAAATCCACTTATTTGATGTTGATTTGCCAGATGGAAATTTATATAAGGAATCAGCGACTATTTTATCTGGGGAGGAGTACCCACCAGTGGTAGATGTCCCTGGTTTATGCAAAATAGGATTATCAATTTGTTACGATGTTAGATTTCCTGAACTTTATAGATATTTATCTTCGAAAGGTGCAGAGTTAATTATGATACCGGCAGCTTTTACAGCTTTTACTGGAAAAGATCATTGGCAAATCCTATTACAAGCAAGAGCAATTGAGAATACAGCATATGTAGTTGCTCCAGCTCAAACTGGCATTCATTATGGAAGAAGGCAAAGTCATGGCCATGCAATGGTAATTGACCCTTGGGGTACGGTTTTATCTGATGCAGGTAAAACTCAAGGGGCTGCAATAGCACCTGCTGATAAAGAAAGAGTAAAGAAAATTCGTGAGCAGATGCCAAGCCTTAAACATAGAAAAAATAAATTGTTTTCAAACTAATGATAAAGTTTTTAGATAATAAACTTTTTTGTTATTTATCAGTTTTTTTATTTTTAAATTCTTCAATCCTTCCAGTTAAATCTTCCAGTGCTCTCGCGGCATGGGCGTTAAACACTAATGGGGTTTTAGAATTAAGAACTAAATCAAATACAAATTTAAAAGCATACTTTCAGAAGGCTAACCAAATATCTGGTGATAGATTCTGGGTAGACTTTCAAGGAGAATTAAAAAATCCCAGAATAATAAAAGGTAATGGCCCAATAAAAGAAATTAGATTAGGTAAACCAAATAAGGGTAAAACAAGATTAGTAATTGAATTTAAAGAAGACACTCACTTGAAACCTTTGACTTGGCGATTGATTGGTTTAGATGAAAATAGGTGGAGAATTAAACTATTTGATCCAAAATATACTTTTAAAAAGATTAGTGAAGGTCAAATTGCTAAGAGAATAGGAAATACTAAAGAAAATAAAAAATCAACTTATAAAAAGAAAAGTGATTATCATTTCTTGAAATTACCAGACGTGAAACAAAATAAATTCTCAGTTGTTATCGACCCAGGGCACGGAGGTCCTGATCCTGGAGCCATAGGTATTGGGGGTATTAGGGAAACAGATGTTGTACTTGAGGTTTCCAAAATAGTTAAAAATTTACTTTCTAAGAAAGGTGTTAAAGTAAGATTAACTAGAAAAAATGAAGTTGATTTGGATTTACCTCCAAGAGTTTCCTTTGCTAATAATTCAGATTCAGATATTTTTGTAAGTATTCATGCAAATGCTTCAAGGGGGAAAAGAAGTGATATTAATGGACTAGAAACCTTTTACTATAGAGGTTGGAGAGGCAGGTTACTTGCTAAAAAAATTCAAAAACAAATTTTAAGAGTTTCTCCTGGGAGCCCTGATCGAGGCGTTAAACAAGGTAGATTTTATGTAATTAAAAATACTAGGATGCCTGCAGTTCTTGTAGAAATTGGATTTTTAACAGGGAGATTTGATGCAAGAAGATTAAAAAAAACAACGCATCGTAAAAGATTAGCTTATGCAATTGCAAAAGGCATTCTTGAATATCTTTATAAAATAGGGTGAAACTTAAAATAGGTATATTTGACAGTGGCATAGGTGGTTTTACTATCCTTAATTCTTTACTAAAAACGCGTAAAGATGTTGAAGTCTTGTATTTAGCGGATACAAAAAGAATACCTTTTGGAAGTAAAAATTTTAAAGAGATAAGGTTAATTGCAAAAGAGATTTGCAATTTTTTTGTTGATAAGAATTTGGATGCACTTTTAGTAGCTTGTAACACTACAAATGCATGTGCATTTGATATTCTGGAAGATAATTTAAAGATTCCTTGTTTTGATCTTATAAACTCAGTATCGGAAATAGTTAATAAAAAAATAATTGGTGTATTAGCAACACAAACAACTGTTCGATCATCATATTATAAAAAAGTTATAAATTCTAAAAAAAAGAATACAATAATATTTCAGCAAGAATGTCCAGAATTTGTATCAGAAATTGAAAAAGAAAAATTAAATCTTGATAAGTTAAACTATCTTTCAGATTTATATTTGAGACCATTAATAAATCAAAATATTGAAGAATTAATACTTGGATGTAGTCACTATCCCTTAATTTATGATTTTTTAAGAAAAAAAATAGATTCGAATATAAAAATTATTGATCCATCGGTTGCTTTAATAAAAAAATTTAATGAATCTTTTGCTATTCCAAAAACTGCCTGTTATGAAAGTCTTTCTTATGAAAATGTAGATTTCTTTGTTACTTCAGAAAAAGATGTTTTTTTAAAAAAAGTAAAATTTTGGTTTGAAATTAATAAAGAAATTAGGTTAGTAAACCTCCGAAGCAATGTTTGATTCTTTAATATATAAATGAGGTCAATCATGAATACAGTAACAGAACTACTACAACCAGTTGAAAATGATCTTGATGATCTTATTCTTGAACTGAAAAATTTAATTGGAGCTGGTCATCCAATTCTTCAAGCCGCAGCAGAACATCTTTTTAGTGCTGGGGGTAAAAGACTTAGACCAGGTATCGTCTTATTAATTTCAAAGGCAATATCTCCTGAATTTAAATTAACTAGAAAACATAAAAGGCTTGCTGAGATTACTGAAATGATTCATACAGCATCATTAGTTCACGATGATGTTGTTGATGAGGCCTCTACAAGAAGAGGAGTAGATACAGTACATAGCAGATTTAATACTAGAGTAGCTGTTTTGGCAGGAGATTTCTTATTCGCTCAAGCAAGTTGGCACCTTGCAAACCTTGATAATGTAAATGTAGTTAAATTACTCAGTAGAGTAATAATGGATTTAGCAGAAGGCGAAATTAAACAAAATCTAAATAGATTTGACTCTGCTCAATCTTTTTCAAAATACATTAATAAGAGCTATTGTAAAACTGCATCATTAATTGCAAATAGCTCTAAAGCAGCTGGAGTTCTGAGTGGTCTTAATGATGAAAACTTAACCTCTTTGTACGATTTTGGCAAAAATATTGGCTTGGCTTTCCAAGTTGTAGATGACATACTTGACTTTACTGGAAATGATAAACAACTAGGAAAACCTGCAATAAGCGATCTTGCTAGTGGCTATCTTACTGCTCCAGTTTTATATGCCTTAGAAGAAAATAAGAAATTATCTGTTCTTATTAACAGAGAACTTGCTGAAAAAGATGATTTAGAGGATGCCCTTAGTATCATTATGAATTCTAGAGCTATCGAAAGTTCCAGAAAACTAGCTGAGGAATTTGCAATGCGTTCTAAGGAAGCTCTAGTTTGGCTTCCTGATTCAGAATATAAAAGAGCTTTAATGACTCTTCCAGAATTTGTTCTAAGCCGTATTTATTAGATCTATAAAAAAAATAATTCGCGCTTAATTAATATTAAAAATTTTTGAAAACTATAAATTTTTCGACTAAATTTATTAAGCATAGATTTATTTAATGTCATTAGATAAAAAAAATTCAATAAATAACATACTTGAAGAAAAGAGGGTTTTCCCTCCATCAAAAAAATTTTCAGAAAACTCAAATATTAGTTCTCAAGAAGAATTACTAAGTTTAAAAAAACAAGCATCAGATAATCCTATTCAATTTTGGGAATTTTTTGCAAAAACTGAATTAGATTGGTTTGAGCCATTTCAAACTGTATTAGATAGTGAAAATGCGCCCTTTTTTAAATGGTTCAAAGAAGGGAAACTCAATATTACATATAATTGCTTAGATAGACATATTGAGAGAGGTTTTGGAGGAAAAACTGCACTTATATGGGAAGGTGAACCGGGAGATAGCAAAAAATATACTTATGAAGAACTTCTCAAAGAGGTATGTAAAGCAGCTAATGCATTAAAAGCGATTGGTGTAAAAAAAGGAGATTTGGTATGTATTTATATGCCGATGATTCCTGAAGCGATGTTTGCGATGTTAGCTTGTGCAAGAATCGGCGCGCCTCATTCAGTTGTCTTTGGTGGATTTTCTTCAGAAGCTTTAAAAGATAGGTTAATTGATGGAAATGCCAGATTTGTTATTACTGCTGATGGTGGCTTTAGAAAAGATAAGGTGATTGAACTGAAGCAAGCAGTTGATGCGGCAATTGAAAGTGGGGCAGAAAAAGTTGTTGAAAAAGTAGTTGTTGTTCAACGATCCAAAAAAAATATTTCGATGGTTGATGATAGAGATTTTTGGTGGCACGAATTATTAAAAGATCAAAAAGATCAGTGTGAACCAGAAATTATGAATAGCGAAGATAGACTTTTTATTCTTTATACTTCAGGATCTACTGGAAAGCCCAAAGGTGTAGTTCACACTACAGGCGGTTACAATCTTTGGTCACATTTGACATTCAAATGGATATTTGATTTAAAAGATGACGACATTTACTGGTGTACTGCTGATGTTGGATGGATTACAGGCCATAGTTACATAGTTTATGGACCCTTATCTAATGGTGCTACAACCTTAATGTTTGAGGGAGTCCCAAGACCCACAAATTTAGGGGCTTTTTGGGAAATTGTGCAAAAATATCAGGTTTCTATTTTTTATACAGCACCAACTGCAATAAGAGCATTTATGAAGTCTGGACGTGAAATCCCTGATAAATATAATCTGGAGAGTCTTAGGCTTTTGGGCACAGTTGGAGAACCAATTAATCCTGAAGCATGGATGTGGTACAAGGATGTTATTGGTAAAAATAAATGCCCTATTGTCGATACATGGTGGCAAACTGAAACAGGAGGTGTAATGATAAGTCCTTTACCCGGAGTGGTTTCTACGAAGCCTGGTTCAGCTACTTACCCTTTACCAGGTATTGAAGTTGAAGTTGTCGATAAGAATGGAGAAAAGGTTATCAAAAATGAGGGTGGTTATTTAATCATTAAAAAGCCTTGGCCAGGAATGATGAGAACAATTCATGGGAATCCTCAAAGATACTTGGACAGTTATTGGGAGTATATT
This sequence comes from uncultured Prochlorococcus sp., assembly GCA_902558895.1. Classification (GTDB taxonomy): domain Bacteria; phylum Cyanobacteriota; class Cyanobacteriia; order PCC-6307; family Cyanobiaceae; genus Prochlorococcus_A. Next base: position 49,031 of record CACEFS010000002.1, on the reverse strand, counting down.
ACCTTTAAAGGGGAAAAAAATGTATATTTTGCCGGAGACGGTGCACGCATTGATCAAGATGGATATATATGGATTATGGGGAGAGTTGATGATGTTATAAGTGTTTCAGGTCATCGGTTAGGAACAATGGAAATAGAATCTGCTTTGGTAAGTCATAAATCAGTTGCAGAGGCAGCTGTTGTGGGAAGAAGAGATGATCTAAAAGGTGAAGTTATAGTTGCTTTTGTATCTTTAGAAAAAGGTGTGAACAGTTCTTCAGAATTAGAGCAGGACTTAAAGAAACATGTTGTTAATGAAATTGGAATTATCGCGAAGCCCGAAAAAATTATAATTTCCGACTCTCTTCCCAAAACACGTAGTGGAAAAATTATGAGGAGGATTTTGAGATCTTTGGCTGCTGGAGAAAAAATTAGTGGTGATATAAGTACTCTTGAAGATAGTTCTGTTTTGGAAAAGTTGAAAGAAAAGTCCTAATCGGATTCATCAATAAAATTTGAAATTTTTTTTATAGTATTTCTTTTAAAATCATCATCTGCCCAGTCTCCTAAGAAATTTTCTCTTAGTCCTGCACTCGCAATAATAGTGTGAGTTCCTTTTAAAATTATCCCTTTAGAGTTATCTTCTTTTCTTGCTTTAAGACAAGAAAATAATTTATCTGTTTGATCTAATTCATCTGCGTTGAATTTTATTAAGAAGTTATTTTTTTGACTATAAGTTTTTTCAATTAATCGCAAAGTTCTTTCAGGGCTTGGGCTGAATTCACTATTGAAATCTAATTTTTGAGAAATTTGTTTCAATAATGGGATAGATTTGTTGGCACTGAAGTTATTAAAACTTATCGATATGAATTTTTCGCAATTTCTTCCAGCATCTGGTGAAATTAGATGAAGTTTGCAGCCTAGGCTATGACCAATTCTTATTGAAGGAATTGATGCTCCTAATCTCTTGGATAAAGATATTCGACAATTCTTGAAATCCCTCCATGCTTTAATAGCAAGTTGTTGGTGATCGAATTGTGGAGTGTATTTATATGCATGTACTGCATAGTTTTTATTAATCAAACTCTCTATGAATCTTCTATAAGTTAAATCTGGTTTAGAAGCTAAATAACTTCCACCAATAAATTCCACAATTTTTTTAGGATTTGAAGGCCAATAACAAAAATTATTAAATTGGTATTTTGTAAAAGTCATCTTTTAATAACTAAAAATGTTCAATAATTATTTTCTAATCAAGATTCTTAATTTATATTAATTTAAGAGAAATTTTTATTAAATGCGTCAAGATAAGTGAAAGCGTTTTCAGCTAATTGGATCTATCTAATAAAAAAGAATTAAATCAATTGGATATTCTTCAGGATCAAGTTATCAGTTATCCCTCTGAAGAGAATTTTCCTAATCAAAATAAAAAAATTGAAAAAATTTTAATTCTTGATACTGAAACAACAGGTTTAGACGAAAATAAAGATGAAGTGATAGAGATAGGTTGTATTTTGTTTGATGTATCTTTTAAGTGCGTGCTTTCACAAGTTTCATTTTTATTCCCAGTTAATAATAATGAAGCCGAACATGTTAATGGTATATCTGCTGAAGTAACTAATATCTCTCAACCATGGGAAGATGGATTGAATTTCTTTCTGAAACTTGTTGACTGCTCAGATTTCATTGTCGCGCATAATGTAGAGTTTGATAAGAAATGGTTTGGTAAAGGAAAATTACCTAAACTTGATAAAAAATGGATATGCAGTTTGGAGGATATTAATTGGTCTTTTCAAAAATCACTAAAAAATAGACCCTCAGTAACTGATCTAGCTTTATCTTTTTCAATACCAGTTTGGAATTTACATAGAGCTTTATCTGATTGCTTTTACATATCTGAGGTTTTCAAAAAATGCGATAATTTAGAGGAACTTTTACTTAAAGCTACCCAACCGAGGTTTTTATACAAGGCACTTATTAGTTACGAAGATAGATCTTTAGCTAAAAATGCTGGTTTCAGATGGAATAGTCCTGTGCAAGGAGCTTGGTCAAGAAAATTAACTACTGAAGAGGCAAAAAATCTTGATTTTAGAGTAGAGATTTTGAGTTAGTATTCAATAAATTTTTGATTAAGAAAATATCTAGTGCATCTTACATGGCATCCATTTTTTACCCATTTTATGTGCTCCAATACATCCATATTTTGAGGCAGCCTTTTCAGCTTCTTGTTTTGTGTTAAATAGATCTGACATCATATTTTCTTTGTTCAAATTTGAAATTTGTTTGGAATGGTTATGTTGATTGTTTTGAGAATTAGGTGAATGTTCCCATATTCCCATAGTAGTTACTCCAGCAGAGATAATTCCCATCCCAACCACTGATAAATTGACTATTCCCATTGCTACAGCACCAAAAGAGAATACACCCATTGGAACCACTCCAATACTTATTACTCCCATTGGCACTATTCCCACTGAAATTATACCAAGGGGTGCTATTCCAAAAGCAATTTTTTTTGGTTTTGTACCGCAATGCGGAGTCTCTTTATTTTTATTAATATCCAATAGTTTTTCTAAATGTTAAATTAAAATTGTCGCACAAAACAACTAATTAAAGATTAATTCCTATTTGAATTAAAAATTTTGAATTATTTTCTAGAACTTTGAATAACTTAAAAAATCTTAGAGGAACGGTAGATTTGCTGCCTGATCAATTAATAAAGTGGCAAAACGTTGAGAAAATTGTATTAGAGCAGCTTGCAAGAGCATCTATCAATGAAATAAGAACACCAATACTAGAAATGACCGAATTATTTATAAGAGGAATTGGTGAAGGAACAGATGTTGTCAGTAAGGAAATGTATACATTTTTTGATAGAGGGAAGAGATCTTGTACCCTAAGGCCTGAAGGAACCGCATCTGTTGCAAGAGCATTAATACAAAATGGAATGTTGTCTAATCATCCTCTACAAAAACTTTGGTACATGGGGCCTATGTTTCGATATGAAAGACCTCAAGCAGGAAGACAAAGACAGTTTCACCAGTTAGGTGTTGAATTTATAGGATACGATTCAGTTAAAAGTGATGTTGAAATTATTGCTTTAGCTTGGGATATCTTAGGTAAATTAGGAATAAAAGAACTTAATCTTGAAATAAATACTTTGGGCGATCTCAATGATAGGTTGAATTTTCAAAAATCCTTTTTAAAGTGGCTAGAAATAAATAAAAATTCTCTAGATTTAGATTCTCAGAACAGGATTACTAAAAATCCCTTAAGGATTTTGGATTCTAAGAATATTCAAACACAAGAAGCTCTAGAGAATGCCCCAAGATTATTTAATTTTTTATCTGAAAAAAGTCATAAAAGATATTCAAACTTAAAGAAAAATTTAGAGGTTTTAAAAATACCTTATGTGGAAAATTTTAATCTTGTAAGAGGTTTAGATTACTACACTCATACAGCTTTTGAAATTACTAGTGGGGCTCTAGGCTCCCAGGCTACAGTGTGCGGAGGAGGAAGATACGACGATCTAATAAAACAAATGGGAGGGCCAAATACCCCTGCAATTGGTTTCGCTATTGGTTTAGAAAGATTAATTTTACTTGCAGGAAAAGAGCTTGAAATTCCAAGAAATACTGATATTTATATCATTAATAAAGGCTTAACTGCTGAATCATTAGCATTGAATTTATCTAGAAAATTAAGAAATTATGATTTAATAGTTGAGTTGGATTTAAGTGGGGCCTCATTCTCTAAACAATTTAAAAAAGCAAATAAACTAAAATCTAAAAGTATTATTGTTATTGGTGATGATGAGGCAGTTAAAGGGGAATTTACTATAAGGCTCTTTGATCAATCAAGTAATGTGAATGAAGAGGAGATTATATCTTTTGAGAATGATATTGAATTAGAAAAGTGGATAAATAACAACTTACTTTCAAGGTGATGCTCTTAAAGTTTGTGATAATTTTTCTTTTAATATTTATTTTTTTTTATTTAAGAAATTTTTTTAAATTGAATAGAAAACAAAATGTTTTGAAAGCTAAAAAATTAACAAATTTCAATAAAAAGAATCTGTATAATTGGATGAATTTAACTAAAAAAGAAAGATATAACTTATCAAAACAAGATTCTGTTAATTATATGGATAGAAGAAAACTTTTATTAGACGAAATTAGAAATGAATATAAGAAAATATCTGGAAAAAATTCTGAGGGGAACATTAAGAAAAAATAATTATGGAAAATTACTGGACTTCTAAAAAAAACATAAATGGATTGAGACATTTTGTTTTAGTAAATGAGACTAAAGAAAAAGGAAATATTAGTTTTTTAATGGTTTCTGTGCTTGATTCTGAAATTAACTTCAAAACTACATTCGAAGAATTAATTAATAGTGGAAATTGGTACAAGGGTTGGATCAATCTTTCAAAGAATCAATCAATTACAGAAGAATACGTTAATTATAAATCCATCAATAAAGGAGAGGGTATCAATGAGATATTCATTAATGAAGATTCTTTATTTAATATTTCTTAATTTGATATAAATCTTTCAGATCCCTTTTGTTTGTAAAACTAGGTTTTTTGTTACTTAATAATTATTTAAATGTTTTACCCCTTTCAAAAAAATAAAATTAACGTTATCAAGGATTAATAATATTTACTTAATTCAATGTTAGGGGATATGTGGAGCTCATCTGAGTTAACCGCGGAAAAACTAGGAATAACTGAAATTAAACTTTCTTTTTTACGTGAAAATGGAATACTCAAGCCTGGGATTCATTGGAAAAGCTCTCCACTCGGTCAAAAAAAACCTTGGAAGCCCAAAGCTCTATACAATATAAAAATGTGCAGACAAATAATTAATAAATTGTATTTTGAAGAAAACTATAATATCGCAGCCTAAAACAAATGTATTTTTTGATTAATTTCGAAAAATATTTCAAAGTTTTATTCTATTAGGTTCTCATCCTTACACTCAATTAGCGTATTTTGCAAAGTTGGATATAAGTTAATCATATCTATATATTGTTTTGATTTTCTGTAGGACTTTGCTGCCTTTTTGTAATGAACTTCCGATTTCATTTCTAGTGAAAATTTTCTAGAAGATTCTTGAGAAGTAGTCATAATTTTATATGTCTTATCCACATATTTAATAATTGTTTGAAAATGAGGCAATAACTACTATGGTGTAATGAAACAAAACATCGTTTAATGTCAGCAAAATGAAATTTATTTAACTTATTTGAATCTAAAAACACTGTTTTATTTGATAGAACTTATATCTCTAAGAATAATTTTCCTTCATTAAATCTACCTTTTTTGCTACTGGATTGCCTTATGAAGATTTTTTGTTTTGTAATTACTAGGATTACTAACCTTTACAATTTTGTTATGAATTCAACTGTTTGGTGAAATATAAAGTATTCTCAAAACGTTTAAGCTAATCAATTCCTAAATGCAAACCTATGGAAATCCAGATACTACCTATGGATGGTGGGCTGGTAATTCAGGTGTAGCAAATCGCTCAGGAAAATTCATCGCTGCTCATGTAGCTCATGCAGGATTAATTGTTTTCTGGGCGGGTGCATTCACCCTTTTTGAACTTTCACGATTTGACCCCAGTGTCCCAATGGGTCATCAACCTTTAATCGTTCTTCCTCATTTAGCAACTCTTGGAATAGGGTTTGATGCTAATGGCGTTGCGATGGGAGATACTAAACCTGTTCTAGCGATAGCAATAGTTCACTTAGTTTCTTCTATGGTTTTAGCAGCGGGGGGACTTTTACACTCTTTACTTCTTCCTGGAAATCTAGAAGATTCTGATGTAGCAAGAGCTAGAAAATTCAATATTGAATGGGATAATCCAGACAAATTGACATTTATTCTTGGTCACCATCTAATTATTCTTGGTTTCGCAGTTATCGCTTTTGTTGAATGGGCAAGGGTGCATGGAATTTATGATCCAGCTATTGGTTCTGTAAGGCAGGTTGAGTATGAATTAAATTTGGCCAAAATTTGGAATCACCAGACAGACTTTTTGACTATTGACAGCCTTGAGGAAGTAATGGGAGGCCATGCTTTTCTTGCTTTCGTCGAGATCACAGGTGGTGCTTGGCATATTGCTACTAAGCAAGTTGGTGAATATACCAAATTTAAAGGTAAAGGACTTCTCTCAGCTGAAGCTGTTCTCTCGTGGTCACTAGCTGGAATAGGCTGGATGGCTATTATTGCAGCCTTCTGGAGCGCTGCTAACACAACAGTTTATCCAACTGAATTCTTTGGTGAACCACTTGAATTGAAGTTTAGTATTTCTCCTTATTGGGTAGATACTGTTGATCTTCCTGATGGTGAGTACACTTCAAGGGCATGGTTAGCTAATGTTCATTACTATTTTGGATTCTTCTTTATTCAAGGTCATCTATGGCACGCTTTAAGAGCACTAGGCTTTGATTTTAAGAGAGTTACAAATGCTATCAGCAATATTGATAGTGCAACAGTTACTCTCAAAGATTAATTTTCAAACTTTATCACCAATATCAAAAGGCTCCTCTTACCGGAGCCTTTTTTATTTGAAAAATTTTGTTTATTAATTTAGATTTAGAATTATATGTTTTTGAAATCATTGAATATTTTTGCGGTACAAAATAAAGATATTTTTTCAAATTCTCTATTGATAAGTTTTTTGGGATTATTAATTATATTTTTTTTGTTGATTTTTGGGAGGCAATTTAAACTAGCTGTTCAACTCGAGAGATTTGGATTACCGATAGCTGTTATATCAGGAATTTTAGGTATTTCTATAGGTCCATTTGGAGCGATACATTTTTTGCCAAAAGAAACAATCAATGTTTGGAGTAATTTTCCTACTCCTCTTTTATCATTAGTCTTCGCAACTTTAATGATGGGTAGACCTATACCGAATATAAATGGTTTAGTTAAACCAATTTTTAATCAATTTCTATTAGCTCTTTCATTAGGTTTCGGACAATTTTTTGTCGGTGGTCTTGTTGTTAAATATTTTCTGCCTCCATCTATGGAGGCAAACCCTCTAATGGGTTGTTTAATAGAGGTAGGTTTTGAGGGTGGTCATGGAGCTGCATCAATAATCGGTGAAAGTTTTAATAAACTAGGTTTCCCAAATGGTTTAGATCTTGGTTTGGCTATGGCAACAATGGGTCTTTTATCCTCTTCAATATTGGGTAGTATATTTATCTTTCTTGGTAGAACTTTAGGTCTTTCATATACTGAGGAAATTCTTGAACAAAAAGATACTCTAAATGGAAAAAATAAGATAGGAATTTTTGCAGATTTAAGAATTTTTATAATTAATCTTGGATTCTCTGGTTTGGCAATTTCTTTTGGTGTTTTGCTACTTAAATTTTTAAGGTATGTTTCAAGTCCTTTCGGTGATTTTACGAAGGAAATTATTTTTTCACTACCAGTATTTCCTTTTATCCTAATAGGTTCGCTCCTTATTAGATATATTTTAGAAAAAACCAAAAATACAGAATTCATTTCAAATATTCTGCAAAGGGAGATTGGTATTTTATCCACAGACTTATTGATTTTTACAGCTATGGCGAGTTTAGATATTGCAGTTGTTTTCGATAATTGGATCCTTATTTTAGTGTTTACTATGTTCGGTTTATTTTGGAATTTAATCTGCATTGCTTATTTCGCATACTTTATTTTTGATGATTTTTGGTTTGAAAAAAGTTTGATAGAGTTTGGAAATTCTACAGGTGTAGTAGCTTCTGGGTTACTTCTTTTAAGGCTTGCAGATCCTAAAAATATTTCTAAGACTTTACCAATTTTTACGTCAAAACAGCTATTCGCTCAATTAATTCTTTCTGGGGGACTATTCACAGTTCTTGCACCATTAATGATTTCTAAAATTGGGTTAGATTATTGGACAGAAATTTGTGCCCTAATTACATTCGCAATTCTTTCTATCGCATTGATTTTTAATAAAATAGAGATGAAAAAGTTTCAATAAGAACCCTAGAATGGTAAAAAACCTAAATTTTTATTTTAATGTCATTTAAACCTTACGATATCCCACCCCAAGAAAATAAAGGGAAATGGTTTAAGAGTCATTTACTTGGAAGGGAAATCGAACTTGGTGAATTGTATAGTCTTGGATCAAATGATTTAGATTTGCTTATGGCGGAGACTGCAGAAATTAGAAGCGATCTTGATTTTAAGGAAAAAAATATAGGCAAATTTAGGACTGCAGGATATTTTTTGGAGTTAGCAAGAATAATTGAGAAAAGGAAGTTGTTGGAAAGTTAATTAGTTGGGAAATAATCCTTCCTAGAATATGGTTCCCATAATTCGTATTTATACATTAAGAATTTAAATTCTCTATTTTGCTCAAATGAATCTAACCAGTTTTTTATTGAGGATTCAAAATAATTTGTTCTTTTTTGACTTTCACAAGCGATTCTAAATTGTCTTACAAAAGGCCAAATAGACCAATCAGCGATTGTGGGGCTATCTCCAAAAAGATATTTGTTTTCTGCAAGAAGTTCGTTCCATCGCTTTATAAATTTAATCGCATTTTTGAAATGAAATTCTTCATCACTATTTTTATATCTTGTGGCATATTTAAATCGATCTAAATGATATTTGAATTCGTTATCGTTTTCATTAATTATTTCAAAAATAGCTTCCCTTTTGTTGTCAGGAAAATAAATTAATTTGATGTTTTCCTTTTTTGACTCTGAGAGGGCCCATAGGATAATTTCAAGACTTTCTTCAATAACTTCACTATTTTTTTTTATAAGTATTGGAACTGTTTTCGTCTTTGAATTATTTAAAAAATCTAGAGGTTTATTTTTTAAATCAATTTCTCTTATCTCTACTTTAATATCACAAATTAACAGGGCCCATCTTGCTCGAATTGCATAAGGACATCTTCGAAATGAATATAAAATATCTTTTTTCATAATGTAAAAACTTTTAATTTACCTAATTCTTTTAGTATTATTTAGTTAGGAACAGTATTAACTTTACAACGCAAATGTCGGGATATGTTTACCTTATTAGAGTAGGAGACCTTTATAGGATTGGGAAAACGGATAATCTTGAAAAGAAAATTAAGAAATTAAAGCCAGATGAATTATTAACATCAATAATGACAAAGGAGCCAGAAACTCTTGAAGCAAGATTACTAAGAAAATATAAGTCGCAAAGAATTCCTGAAACTGGTTATTTAAAGCTTTCTAAAAGACAAATTAGAGAATGTAAAAAGCAATTTGAATTAAAGGGTAGCTTACCTCACACTTTAGATGCTGAAGTTTCTATAACTCTATTTGCATCTTTTTTATTGTTTTCATTAAGTTTTTTTATTTTTAATTATTTAAATTTTGGATTCGTAAAATCTATATCTTATTCTTTCGGAATGGCATCTCTGCCTATGGGCATATTATTTATTACAGGTAGTTTTGGCGGATACTTTTCTGAAGATTTATCTCTTTTTTCATTGTTAACTAATCGAATAAAAGGTTTATTTATTGCAATTGCAATGCTTTCAATGTCTTACTTAATTTTCAATTTAGGTTAAATTTCATAATTACAATTTAAGGCAATTTCAAATGGAACTGATTGGGTAGGTAACTTCAGAATAGTTGAGCATATTTCAGCAATATCCTCAGGTTGTGTCATGCTTGATTTGTCCAAGGAAGAGATATTTTGGGCCATTTTTGTATTTACCCAGCTTGGGCAAATTGCTGAAACCCTTATATCTTTATCCCAACCTTTATTTTTCATCGTTTGGCATAATCCCATCAAAGCAAACTTTGAAGAAGAATAAGCGGCTAAATCCCCTTTAGATCTTTTCCCACTCATTGAAACTAAAACAATAATTCTTCCTCTGCCTGAGGCGCATAAATGATCCCAAGAAAGCCTACACAAATTCCAAATTGCCAAAAAGTTGATATTTAGTGTATTTAGGATATCTTCTTCGTCACCATCTTTGTATAAGAAAGGAACCTTCGATAAAACTCCAGAGCAATTTATAACTGAATCAAATCCTCCAAATTCATCTACAGTATTATTTATCCAATTTTCGGCTGTAATTTTTTTTAATGCATCATAGTGGTTAATTATAATTCTCCCTTCTGGCCATTTATTTGGATCAATAACACTCCCCTTTAGGGATTTTAAATTTCTAATCCCAACACTAATTCTGTTGCCTTCTTTTAATTCTTTATGTGCAATATTTAATCCAATACCCCTACTCGCTCCACTTATAAGTATTGTCCTCATTTTGAAACTATATATTTGGAAATATTATCCTAAGCAACATTTTAAACTCTCTACCATGCATAATCATCAGACCTTTCTTTACACTCCATGGAGCTTTTATAAACATTATGCACATCGCATATACAATCTCTCTTAAGGAGAGAGTATCAGTTAGAAAACCATACCATTGATTTTTAGGTAGTTGAAAAAAACTGCCAAAAAATTCTCTCAATAATTTTTCGTCAAACCTCATGAGTTTTTCTAATCCAAATTGGTAAAGAGATTTCTTTCTAATTAATTCTTTTGACCATAAAGTTTCCCAACCTTTTCTTGCAATATGATAGGTACTAAGATTTTTGTTTTTAATTGCTTCTGATACTGCTTTTGCTACAAGTGGAGCTCTTCTTAAAACGTTACCAATCAAGTATCCTGATGCAGGATGTACCATTGAAGCAGCGCCACCATATCCAAGTATTTGTTGTTTGAAATCTGGAATTGGCATATTCATTGGTAGAAACAAACCAAGCTCTTCGTGTTGCATGCTTGTAATGGATATATTGCGATAAGATAGCCTCTTCTCCAGTCTCTCTTTTAAATTTTCCATTGTTAGAGGATTTACTAAACCAAGAGATGTTTCTTCAAGAAAATATTTCCCATTTCCCATATCCATGGCATAAAGAAAAGTAGGCGGTTCTTTTTTTTGATCTTCATTAAGATGGTCATTTCTATAGTCCATTAATACGAACTGCCCTTTCTTCAGTGGAGGTTTACTAAAATTACCCACTATTCCATAACAAGTTTGTACTGCTAAAGGACCACACGATTTTAATTTAAGAAAAACAGGATCATACCCTGTCGCATCTACTACTAATCTTGCAGAATAAGTCTTGCCATCTTTTGTAGTTACTGTACTTTTATATTTTTCATAATTGATTTTGTTTGCAAAGCCTTGATGCCATTTTATAAAAAACTTATTGCATTCACTAAACCAAAAATTGTGGAGTTTCTTCTTATCAAATAGTCCATAATCTAGAGAATGCTCTGTGGCTTTGTTTTCGTCGTCCTTTTCTTCTAAAGCGCCATGCCCAAAAAAACTTACAGTATTCTTCCATCTATATTCAAGTAAATCCTGAAGCCCAAGTTGATCAACTTCTTCCCCCCAAATACCATAAGTGTTTGGCCAAGGCTCATCCGGTCCATTTGGAGAAAGAACTTCAACGTCTAATTTTTCCTTTCCCAAAGCTGATGCAATTGCCATGCCTGCAGGCCCTGCGCCCAAAACAAGAACATCTGGCATGCTTTTTTTTGACATTAAATATAAATTTTATGATTAAACAAATTTATGGAACAAAGTATAATTTCTGCATTTGTGTTTTTATATTCCATCCAATACTTGTAATGAGAGTAGATTTATAATAATCAAATTACTCAAATACTAGTGACTAAGTTTTAAGTGTTTTAACAATAATTTATAAGATTACAAAATAAAAAAAATAATAATTTTTTTTTATCATAAAAAAAATATAGGAATTTAAATGATTGAAAATAAAAATATTTTAATTACTGGAGGTAATTCAGGCATAGGTTTTTTTGCTATTGTAAATTTACTGAAGACGAAAAATAATTTATATGTTGTAATAAAAAACGAATTAAGAAAGAATGAATTTCTCAAAAAAATTGAACAATATTTTGATAAAAATTACCTTTGTAATTTTTTAAATATTATTGAAAATTGTGATCTTTCAGATCTAGAGAATATTAAAAAAGTTCAAGATTACTTTATTAGTAAAAAGATTTTTTTAGATGTAGTTGTTTTAAATGCAGGATTACAATATACAGGCTCTTTTTATCCTAAAGTATCAAAACAAGGCATAGAACTAACTTTTGCGGTAAATCATCTTGCACATTTTTATTTGGTAAACATCTTAAAAGATTTTGTTAGAGATAATGAAGAATCTAGAATCATTATTACCTCATCTGATGTTCACGACCCCAAAAGTTCAGGTGGCAATATAGGAAAGAAAGCAGGACTTAATAACTTAGTTGATTTTAGAAAAAAAATAACTGGGCAATTTTTAAATTTTAATGCTGATGAAGCTTATAAAAATAGTAAGTTATGTAATATTTTGTTTGCTAAAGAACTTGAAAAAAAATTAAAAATTTCCTTTAGTAAAATTTCTGTAATTACTTGGGCTCCTGGTCTCGTTATACCAAATGATGATTCGGGGTTTTTTAGATATAGTAAACGTTTTAATCTCTTTGGATATTTAATTTTTTCTAAAGCTGCAAAAAATATTTTAGGAATTTCTGAAAGTATAGAAAATGCTGGTAAGTTACTTTCTAAGATTATCCTTGATTCAAATTATAATAATATTGGTTTCATACATTTAAGTAATAGACTTATATCTTTTAAAAAACATAAATTAGTTGTAAGTAATGTTAGTGATGAGGCAAATAATTCTGAGTTAGCTTCACAACTCTGGATTTTAAGTGAAGAGATTTGTAGATCATTTGGCTTTGTTGCTTTCAATATTTAAGGTTTGTGTTGGGAATGCAAACTCTATATTATTAATCGCAAATTCCTCAATAATTCTTAAATTTATAGATTGTTGAGCTTCCATTGCAGCGAGATAATTATTTGTTGGAATGTAATAAACAATTTCGAAATTAAGACTGAAGTCACCGAAATCTGTGAAATGACATCTATCAAAAGACGCATCTTTTGTCTCTTCAACTATTTTTTTAATTATTATTGGAATCAATTTCATGAGTTTTGGAGAGGTTCCATAAACAACTCCCAATTTATGCACTAACCTCCTTTTTTTCATTTGTGCGTAATTTGAAATTATTCCATTTGTTAAGGCGCTGTTGCTCATTACTATTACTTCTCCATTGATACTTCTTATCCTCGAGGATCTTACGCCCACTCTCTCAACCATTCCTAAGACACCATCAGATTTTATAAACTCACCTTTTTGAAAAGGTTTATCAAGCAAAATTGTTATATATTCAAAAAACTCCTGAACTGGATCTTTCAAAGCTAATCCTGCTCCAATTCCCCCTGCACTTAGTAAAGCCCAAATAGCAGTCATTTGAACACCTATATTTTGTAAGAAAAAAATTGAACCAATAGTCCATGTTAATGCTTTTATTAAAGGAGTAAGTGAAGATATCATTGAACTGATTGAGGAATCATTAATTTTCGATATCGATTCTGTTAAAGATCTTATTAAAACTTTGTTGAGAGCTTTTATAACTATAATCAATATAAATAATTTCAGAATATTCAATAATACAGATATAAAAGTTATTTCATCAGAAAAAAAATAGTCAATTGAAAAATAAAATGTGAGGAGAAAACCTATAGGTTTAATAATTCCAGAAATGACCTCAAAAATAAAATCATCAAAATTTGTTTTTGTACGTTTGGAGATCTTTTTGAAGAATATTTTTGAAAGTTTAGAAATTATAATCGACAATAAAATCCCAATAATGAAAATAGATATTGCCAGAAGGAAGTTTTCATTAACTAATTTCATATTCAAATAAAACTTAAAAATTTATCTTTAATGAAATTTTAAATTATCTCTAGATAACAAACCAGTCTTGATTTTTCTTTATCTAATTATTATATTTCTAATTTCTTTAAATTCTTTTCTATCGGCAGTTTTGCATAATTCAAAAATTATTGATTCAGTAGTAGTTAAGATTGCTCCCATCTGAATCATTCTCTGCAATGCTATTTCATGATCTACCCTATTTCGACTGCTCATAGCATCTGATACGAGAATAACTTCAAATCCTTTTTGTAAACAATCCAAGGCTGTTTGTTGAATACAAATATGCGTTTCGATACCACAAACTATCAAATTTGTAATTTTTTTATTTTTAAGTTCTTCTAAAAATTCTTGTATTTTAGCTAGGCTAAAGTCCATTTTCTCAATTTTTTTAAATCCATTTTTGGGCAATAATTCAGGTATCGTTGCACCCAATTTGAATGGGTTCTGTTCAGATAAAAAAATGTTTTCTTGTAAAATTTGGTAGGCATCTATAAGCTTTTTGATGTTTTTGGTTATTGAATCCTTTTTAAATATTGGTCTAATAATTTTTTCCTGAACATCTATTATTAGTAAAGCATTCACTTTTGGTGATAGTTTTTCAGAAGATTTTTCATGCCCCTTCATCATTTGTATTTAAAGATATATTTAACATAGTATTTTGAACAACTTTAGTAAACATTTTAAACCAAAAAGTTGTTTTACTCTCATCTGGCGTTATTATTGAGAATAGCCTTGTGTTAATTGTTGTCATTTTCCTCTCAGTACAATGTAATCACATCTCCTCTTGGAGACGGTTTACATAAAGATGGTAAGAGGTTAACTCCTCAAAGGCTTAAGGTTCTTAATTTATTTGAAAATATTGGTTCTGGAAAGCATCTTAGTGCTGAAGAGGTACATGAAAAGTTAGTTAAATCAAGTTCCAAAGTTTCTCTCGCAACAATTTATAGAACTTTAAGACTTTTAGTACAAATGGGTTTGCTTCATGAATTAGAACTAAGTGAGGGCGGACACAGATATGAGTTGCTCAGTAATGACAATCCTGATCATCATCATTTAATTTGTATTAGGTGTGGCAGAACAGAAGAATTCGAAAATGAAGAAGTTTTAAAAGCAGGCAAAGTTGCAGCAAAAATTAATGGGTTTAAACTAATTGAATCCTCCTTAAACGTAAGAGCTATATGTCCTAATTGCATTTAGTAGATTTTAACTTAAAGTTCCTCCGCAACTAGATCCTGCACCTGCAGTACAAGCAAAACAATGTTCTTTTACAGCTACCCTATAGTCAAAAGTAAATGACTCATCCAATAGATCAAAAAGGGTCTTTGGTCCTTTATTCTCTCGTAAATTTAGCTGTTGATTAAAGTCACAATCATAAATTTCTCCAAGCCAATTTACACTAATAGTTTTTTTGCACATAAGATTGTCTAAATTATTTTCATTAAAATTTTCTTTTAGTAATTTGTAATAAATATTTAGTTTTCCTTCTCTTCTTAGAGATTCTGCGTATCTATTTATTGGCATATTAGTTATTGTATATAAGTTATTAAAAACAATATTATATTTTTCGAATAGTATTTTTTTATAATCTTGTTCCAATATCTTCTGAGAAGGTGGAAGAATTGGGCTAACAGGGTTGTAAACAAGATTTAATTGCAATCCACTTTCTTTCTTTCCATAGCCTAGATCATTAAGAATTTTTATAGCATTAATACTTTTTTCAAAAACCCCAAGACCCCTTTGAAACTCGACATTATCTTTTTCGTAACATGGTAGCGAGGCAGTAACTATTACTTTATTCTTTGCAAGAAATTGAGGAATATCTTCATAACCTTCTTCAAAGAAAATTGTTAAATTGCATCTATCAATAATATCAACTTGCTTTGTGCTCAAACTAGCTATTAGGTTTTTAAATTCTGGGTGAAGTTCTGGCGCGCCACCTGTTATGTCTAAAGTTTTGATTTTGTACTTATCAATTATTTTTGGAATAAGAGATATTATTTCATTGGACATCTTTTCAGTCCTTAGAGGACTTGAATTAACATGACAATGCTTACAAGCCTGATTGCATTTATAACCTATATTGATTTGCAGTGTTTCAATAGGTTCTTTATATATTGAGGGGAATTTTTCTTTCATAAATCTATTATTTATAAATTGGCATTTGAAAATTCAAAAGTCAACATTTTTTTTAAAGTTTGATCTCTTATTAGCAAGTTCAATAAACCAACTTATATATTCTTTGGGACCATTTTGAAAAACCAAGTCAAACTTTAAGTTGTCATAAAGATCACTGATACCTTTTAAACCAGTTTTTTTTGTAGAGGGTCTTTCAACTTCACCAGAACTACTATCTACAAAAATTATTTTATTATTAATCCCAAATTCATTCCCTAATATTTGTATAAATTCTAAAAAAGATCTGTCACTTCCTCCTCTCAAATAACTCTTTTCACCATTATTTTTTTTTGATGTTATGGTGTCGCCAACTCCTACAATCAAAGGCATATCTTCTGTTTGAATAGTTCTTTTGCATAAATCAATTTTTTCCGCAATAGAATTTGGAGAGTTTCTGAAATTAAAATTACTTCCAAAAGGAGCTTTACCAGTTTTATCTGCAATAAATTTATTTAAAAGGAATAAAACTCCAGAATCTTTAACTGCTCCTTTAATAAGTAATTGTATGTCTGTTGATCCAATATCATCTTTAGAAGAAAGTTTAATTATTTCTTTACCATTTTTATTTCCCAAATTTGGTGAAATATGCAGGAAAAATGAGTTTTTAAGGCCTTCGGATTCAGCTTTTAAGATGATTTCATTCATCATTTTTTCAAAACTATTTTGAATAAGCTTTCTTTTATCAGAATCATTGTTAACTAAATCAAATAGGCTATTGAAATTAATTGTTGGAGAGAAACGTGTTTCGCATATTGATTTTACTGCGTGAAAATTGATATCTTCTTGGTTAAGTTCTGGAAAAATATTTTTAACTATAAAATTAAACTTTGGTCTTATTTGACTAGGCACTTTAGATAAAAAATTTAGTTCTTTTTCTGAGACTCCTTCAAAACTTATTTCACCATTGTTGTCTTGATACTCTACTCCGCAGGCTGCTAAACCTCTTAAATATAGTTCTTTGTTTTTGGGCTCAGTAGTACTTCTTAAACTCCTTTCTATTATTCTGTTAACCCCTCTTGGACCTTCATGTTCCCCGCAAGTTAATACAAAGAATTCCTCTGCAAATTGTTTTACTGCATAGATATATTTTGATTCTAATTCTCTAGTCATTGGATCTTTAACTAAAGGGATGCAAACTCCGTCAATGTCTTGAATAATTAAGATATTTTTAGAAGAAATTAATTGTTTTTGTGTCTTTAAATTATTTGCCATATATTCCATATTTATAATTATTTCTCTTTTAATTAAATTTCTATATCTCAGAGAAATTATAAATTAAAAAATTCAATATTTACAATAAATAATTTGCTATGGTCAAGAACTGCTTTAATGTAGAAAAATGTTGGTATGGGTAAGAAATTAAAAAATTTATCAAAAATTTCCAAAAATGAAGAATAATTTCATAGAAAACATAAATGATGAAAAATATTTTTATTCATTGATTGAAAATATAGAGAACAGCAAAGTTGGATTTTATAGTGTTGGTTTATATCCTGCCTCATTAGCATACAACTGTGCTATGCATGGAAAATCAAATAATATTCTCTTAGCTCCTAGGAAAGATAGAGATTTGTTAGGTGCTTTCTCAAATGATGTTCTTTCTGATATGGATAATGGGACTATTGAAAAGATTAAGAGAATGGGACATCATTATTCTTTAGAGGGAATAAAAAAGTCTTTTGATCTTAAGGATCTTCTCTTAAAGTGTGAGATAGTTATTCTTGCTTCAAACAGTAATCACATACAAGATGATGTTAAACATGCTTTAGAACTCAGAAAAACTCTAAAAAGAAAAAATGTTGTTCTTGGCTGTCTCGTCGGTTCTTTTTGTATTGATAATCAAAATAAAACCCCTTTTATTCTCTGTAATAAATATTCAAATTTAGCTTTTTTTACAGGATTTCATCGTCACGGAGCTTTACGAAATCCTAATGATAGTTTTACTGCAAATTTCTGCCATCCTGATCCCCTAACTGCTTTAATAGGAGCTCGCATTTTGAATCAATTATCACCGAAAATTCAAGTTTCTCCTGGAGTTCATAATATTGAATGTCAATATATAAAATCAATAAAAAATATCTCATCCATATTTGCAGGTTTTGTAAACAACTTTCATTGCGATAAGCCAGGAATGCTACCTACAATTAATACGATTTTGTTAACTCAATGTTTAGATCAGGCCGCATCAGTATCATTACAAGTAAGAAAAGAAAATAAATTAGAGAATAAATATCTTTCACTAAAAGAACTTGGTTATGGTGAAGAAATAATTAGTGCAAATGAAATAATAAATGATAAATATTGTAAAAAAGGAGATTATACTTTTTCTCAATTAAATGCTGTTAAAGCTGATGTCTTAGGTAGTATGACTCTACCAAATGAAGGAAAACCAACAAGAAATTTTCAGGCAGGACAAGTTTTGTCAGATATGCTTTTACAACTCAAAAGATGTCCAAAAGATGTTTCAGAATTTGTAAATTGGTGTAATAAATATTCTCTATGTCAAGGAGGTTTAGAAGGTTTAAAATCCTTAAAATTTTGGCCAGATATTTATAAAGAATTCAAAATTAAAAATAATAATTGTTCAATGATTAATCTGATTTATTTATGTTTTAATGCTAATTCAGAAGAAAAAAAAGAAATTTATAAGGTTTTAATTAGTTCAGAAGAAATCACTAATTTTTGCCAAGAATCTGTGAAATCTGAATTATCTTTAGAACTAAATGAAAAATTAAAAGGAGATTATCTTTTTAATGATATTGAAATTCTTTATAAGAAATTGTTTATTAACAAAGAGAAAAGCAATCTAAAAAAAAGTGAAAATAATAATCAAATTTCTAAAAAAAATCCAAGTTATATAAATGTATTGAAAATTATTAATAATTATTTTAATAATTGATTATTTATTTAATTAACTAAAAAGCTAAGTTCTTCATTTATTTACTAATCCTAATTGCGGAGTTAGAATTATTATGGTTTTAAAAGGTTTTTTTTGAAAAAGGAATTATCACATCGTTCTCATGAACTGAAAGCTCTTGGATGGAATCAAGAAGACTTGACAAGATACGAAGATTTATGGGAATACAGTCAAAGATGGGGATTAATAAATTTAGAGAGAGAAGACAGACAGTTTTTGAAGAAAGCAGAGAAGTTGCTACCTAAGATCCAAAATAAAAAGATATCCGTTAAAAAAACTATTGAAGAAAAATCATATTATTTATGGTTAAATTTTTATCTTGAAGAAATCAATGTTTTTAGTAATTCTAATCTTCCAAAAAATAAATATGGTGTGTGGACACTTTTAATTGAAGAGGAAATAAAACTTCTTAAGGAATTACAACCAGTTATGGGTCTCCCAGATACTTTAAAAGCTAAGAATATATTCGAAATTAGAAAAGGACTCATAAATAAAGCTTTTAGTCAATTTGACGCTAAAAACAATAATAAGGGTTTCAATTTTGATGAGGTTCTAAACAACTCTGAAAAAAATGTTGGTAAGAATTGGAAATCAATTACTGAAAAAGATCCTGAGGCTAATAAAACTTTTCCAATAATTGATTCTGCAAATATTGAGAAACTCAGATCTGCGATAAAAGAAGATTTGAGTTTATATATGAAAGATAATTACCCTTCATTAAAAAAGGATTTATAAATATTTATCTTTTTTTTGTTTTTTTTTGGGACTTTTTTAAGTTAAATAGATATTAGGATTATTAAAAAAAATTTTGAGCAACCAAAAGTTCGAGACGCTTCAGTTACATGCAGGCCAAGTTCCTGATCCAACTACAAACTCTAGAGCAGTACCCATTTATCAAACTAGTTCTTATGTCTTTGATAATGCCGAGCATGGAGCTAATCTTTTTGGATTAAAAGAATTTGGAAATATTTATACTCGACTAATGAACCCCACCACAGATGTCTTCGAAAAAAGAATGGCAGCTTTGGAGGGCGGTATGGCAGCGCTTGCAACATCCTCAGG
Source organism: uncultured Prochlorococcus sp. (assembly GCA_902558895.1). Taxonomy (GTDB): domain Bacteria; phylum Cyanobacteriota; class Cyanobacteriia; order PCC-6307; family Cyanobiaceae; genus Prochlorococcus_A. The sequence continues at coordinate 29,087 of CACEFS010000002.1, read as the reverse complement.
TCAAGCTGCTCAATTCTTGGCAATCGTGAACTGCATGACAGCAGGGGATAATTTTGTCTCTACATCTTTTCTATACGGTGGGACCTACAATCAATTTAAAGTGCAATTTCCAAGATTAGGAATAGAAGTTAAATTTGCAGATGGTGATAGTATCGATAGTTTTAGAAATAAAATTGATGATAAAACAAAAGCAATATATGTGGAGTCAATGGGAAATCCTAGATTCAACATTCCAGATTTTGAAGGACTCTCCGCTTTGGCAAAGGAAAACGGAATTCCTTTAATTGTTGATAATACTCTTGGTGCTGGTGGTGCTTTAATAAGACCAATCGATTTTGGTGCCGATGTTGTTGTAGAAAGTGCAACGAAATGGATCGGTGGACATGGAACAAGCATCGGTGGGGTTATTGTTGATGCCGGAACCTTTGATTGGGGAAATGGTAAATTTCCACTAATGAGTGAGCCAAGCGCTGCTTATCATGGGCTCGTTCATTGGGATGCTTTTGGTTTCGGAAGTGATATTTGCAAATCTTTGGGAGTACCTGATAACAGGAATATAGCTTTTGCGTTAAGAGCAAGACTTGAATGCCTCAGAGACTGGGGATCAGCTCAAAGTCCTTTTAATTCTTTCTTGCTATTGCAGGGTTTGGAAACTCTAAGTTTAAGAATAGAAAGACAAACTTCTAATGCTCTTGAATTAGCAAAATGGTTAGATTCTAATTCTAATGTAAGTAGTGTTAATTATCCTGGCCTAGAATCTGATCCATATTACTCAAGTGCCAAAAAATATACAACTGGAAGAGGAATGGGTTGCATGCTTATGTTCTCTCTCAATGGGGGTTATGAAAATGCAGTAAAATTTATTGATTCCTTAAAATTAGCGAGCCACCTTGCTAACGTGGGTGATTCAAAAACATTAGTAATTCATCCTGCTTCAACAACTCATCAGCAATTATCTGAAGAAGAACAATTATCTGCAGGTGTTACTCCCACGATGGTAAGAGTTTCTGTGGGAATTGAGCATATTGATGATATAAAAGCAGATTTCGAACAAGCACTTTCACAAATCACATAGGAAAGGAGATTTATTGGCTTTAATAATTCCTAGTAACTATCACAAGATTAGTGATGTTGAGAAAAATCATATATCTTGGATTGAACCAGAATTGGCAAAAAGACAAGATATACGTCCTCTTAGGATTGGTATTTTAAATATCATGCCTCTTGGCAAGCAGTATGAATTTAACTTACTACACCCACTTGGTTTGTCTCCTCTTCAAATTGAGCCAGTTTGGATAAAGCTTAAAACTCACTCTTATAAAACATGGGATCTTAATCATCTAAATAATCTATACATAACTTGGGAAGAAGCAAATAATCCAGAACCGTTAGATGGAATCATTATTACTGGAGCACCTATTGAGCACCTAGCCTTTGAGGAGGTTAAGTATTGGGATGAATTTGTGAAAATTGTAAATGAAGCCAGAAATTCTTGTGCGAGTACTCTTGGATTATGTTGGGCTGGCTTTGCGCTGGCTTATTTGGCAGGGGTTGATAAAGAAGTTTTTGATAGGAAATTATTTGGGGTATACCCTTTAAAAAGTCTTGTTCCTGGTCACCCTTTGATGGGTACACAAGATGATGAATTTATTTGTCCTCAAAGTAGATTTGCGGGATTACCAGATTTAGAGATGGAGAAGGCCCAAAAAGAAGGGAAATTGAATTTGTTGGCTTATGGAGAAAATGTCGGATATACAATATTTGAATCTAATGATAAAAAACAACTTATGCATTTAGGTCATCCTGAATATACGGTGCATAGAATTATTAGTGAAATTGAAAGAGACAAAGAAAAGGGAGATGTTCCTCCACCTGAAAATTTTGATCTAAATAGTTCAAAAACCGCTTGGAGATCTCATAGGAATTTGCTTTTTCAGCAATGGCTTTGGTTTTGTTATCAACAAGTTAGTCTTAATTAACTTTTTTCAATGAGCGCTTTCTACACCACCTAGTCTTTCAAATAAGTTAAGACTTTCTTTATTTAATCCTACAATTTCAACTTTGGACCCACCATTCTGGAATTTTCTAATAATTTGCTCAAGAGCAACAACGCCACTTTGATCCCAAATATGAGCTAATGACATGTCAATTACGATATTTTCTGGATGTTCATGAATATCAAATCCTTGTAAAAAATAAATTTTACTTACAAAAAATAACTGTCCTTTTACTTTGTAGGTAGTTAAATTATTTTCTTTTGCTGTTGAGACAGTTATAACTTTTGCAACTTTTCTGCTGAAAAGAATTGCAGCTAATGCAACTCCGGCAATAACTCCAAGTGCAAGATTATGAGGTTTTGTAAGCATAGTAACTGCAAAAGTCATAAGCATGACTGCAGTATCGCTTTTAGGTATCTTTCTAATATTTTTTAATCCATTTATATCTGCTGTACTTATTGCAATCGTTATCATGATTGCCACTAAAGCAGCCATCGGGATTGCTCCAATCCAAGACTTTAAGAGGATGATCATAATTAGTAGAGATATACCTGAGGAGAGGGTTGATAATCTAGATTTACCACCATTCTCAGTATTCATTACAGATTGCCCAACTAAGGCACATCCAGCCATTCCACCAAATAAAGATGCCACAATATTAGCGATTCCCTGTCCTCTTGCTTCTTTATTTTTATTTGAACTTGTATCAGTTACATCGTCTAAAATGTCTTGCGTTAAAAAGGTTTCCATTAAACCCACGAGAGATATTGCAAGTGAGGTCGGTAAAATTATCCCTAATGTTTCAAGACTAAAAGGTACTTTTCCATTTTCTATTGATCCAAAAGGGAGAGAAATACTTGGTAATCCATCAGGTAATTTACCCAAATCGCTAACTGTCGGCACATCTAGATTAAAGAATATGCTTATAAACGTTATTACTACTATTGCGATAAGTTGAGATGGGATTACTTTTGTGATTTTTGGAAGCCCATAGATAATTATTAATCCTAGGATTACAAGAATCCAAACTACTGGAATCTGAGAGTTAACTGGATATTGACTTAAAGTTTGTTCAACTAATTCTTTTGATTCTTTAATACCTATTCCTAACTGAGGTAGTTGTGCTTGAAATATTAAAAGTGCCAGTGCATTTACAAATCCACTTAATACTCCTGTTGGCACAAACCGCATTTGGTAGGCAAGTCTTAAATATCCCCAAAGAATTTGGAAAATTCCAGTTAATATTCCAGCTGCAATAAGATATGGGACTCCTAATCCAGGGGCTTGTGATTCTCCATAGGCAACAAGTCCAGTCATTAAAAGAGCTGTCGAACCTGTGGCAGAAGTGATCATACCCCTTCTTCCTCCAACAATCGCAATTGTTATAGATAAGCAAAATGCACCAAAAAGGCCAACTTTAGGATCTACACCAGCTATACCTGAAAAAGCAATTGCTTCTGGGATCATTGCAAAAGCAACAACTAAGCCTGAGAGAATATTTGACTTTGGATCATTTAACCAATTTTTAGAAAAATATCTTGAGAAATTTGACATTTTAAGTTTTTTGATAATTAAGAAGCTACCTCATAAAGGAGGCAAAATACCTTGTGGGTCAAAAATATTCTTTAAAGTTTTTAATTCATTCATTCTATTGCCAAAGGCTAATGTAATTTCTTCTTCATGAGAACTCAAATGATTATGCAATTGGGCTAAGTGAATATATGGATAAAATCTTTTTAGCTTGCTCCACGATTTATAGATCCATTCCAGAGCGACTTCTTTTTCTTGAAGATCATTTTTTTTCCATGATGCATATATCCATGGTTTCCAAGTACTTTTTCTATGTACAAAAAAGCTTGAACCATGATTTAACTTTTTAGTTTTGCAACCTAATTGTTGAGAAGCAATGTAACAAGAATTATTAGGTTTATTATCCATTATTTCATTCAAACATTTTATGAAACTTGGAATATCGTTTTTTAAATCTTCTCCAAGAAGACTAATTACCTCAGAATGGTTATTTGCATTCAGCTCATATAAATTCAATTCCTTTGGAAAAAAATTTATTTTGTTAAAGTTCTCAAAAAATTGTTTTTCTAGAGCGGGAAATTTGTCTAGAAGCATTAAGTATTCTTCTGTTCTTTTATCCTCTAAATTAATTTTTAGTTCAGCAAAAATATATATATAAATTTTTTGAGCATAAATCCATTGAAGACTAATATTTTCTGGAAATTCCTCTGATAGTTTTATTATTTCTGAAAGTTCATTTAGATTTACAAATCCTTCTATAACTTTAATTGGATTAGATTGGATAGTTTTAAGTTCTATTTCGGTAATGATTGAGAAGAAGGGGGCTGCGCCTTTAATTGCTTCCCAAATTAATTGTTCCTCTGGATTTATTTGATTTTTTTTTAAAAAGATAAATTTACCATTACCCAAGAACCCCTTAATTGATTCAATATTATCAATAGCTAATCCGTGGGCTCTACTAAGTGGGCTTACTCCACCAGTAAGTATATAGCCTGCCCCAGGAAGTTTAGAGAGTCCGATTGGAAAACTTCGATTATGTTTTTGCAAATGATTTATTAGATCCCCCATTATTACTCCACCTCCAATTGTTACTAAATTGCTTTCTCTATCAAGGTGAATTTTGCTGTGATTTTTTCTTAGATCAAGAGTTGTAAAACCATTTTTTGCACAGCTAGAGGTTGTACCTCCACTACATACGCAAAGGTGCTCAAATTTTTCCTTAGAATAATTTTCCTTATTAAATAAGGAATCATCAACGTCGTAAATTAAATTCTTTAACTTTGCGTCCTTTGAGTTAAAATTTGGAATTTCAAGCAAATTATTATTTTTTTTCACTACATAATATTGTTCTTTACTATTATGGTATAAATAATAATTTAGTATTGGATAATTTTGACTCGAAGTTAAATAATCAAATTGCGATTCTTATATGTGGACATGGGAGTAGAAATAAACTAGCCATTACTGAATTCCAAGAATTAACTAAACTCATCCAAAAAAGATATCCAAATATTTTAGTTGAATATGGTTTCTTGGAATTTGCTAAACCTTCAATTGTGGATGCGCTAGACAAGTTAAAAGATAATTCTATAAAAAAAATAATTGCAATACCGGCAATGCTTTTTGCTGCTGGCCATGTGAAAAATGATATACCGAGCTTGCTTATGAATTATTCAAGTAAAACTGGTATTGAAATAATTTATGGGAGAGAATTAGGTATTAATAATTTAATGATTAGTGCAGCTTGTGAAAGAGTAAAAGATGTATTTAAAAAAAATAATACTCTCAAACCTGAAGAATCATTATTAGTTGTTGTTGGTAGAGGCTCTTCTGATCCAGATGCGAATTCCAATGTTTCAAAAATTACGAGAATGATCGTAGAGGGTATTGGTTTCGGGTGGGGGGAAACAGTTTTTTCTGGAGTAACTTTCCCCCTTGTTGAACCTGGCTTGAAAAATGTTGTGAGACTTGGTTATAAAAATATCATTATTTTCCCTTATTTCCTTTTTTCAGGTGTGCTTGTCACAAGAATAAAAAGGCAAAGTGATTTAGTTGCGATTAATAATCCACATATTTCATTTTTACATGCAAAATACTTGTCTTCACAGTCTTATGTGGTCGACACTTTTGTAGAAAGGATTGGAGAGATTCTTAATAACGAAGTTAAGGATCTTATTAATTGTTCTACTTGTAAGTATAGATCAAATTTATTTGGTTTTGAAAAAGAAGTCGGAATGGTACAAGAAAGTCATCATGACCATGTAGAGGGTTTAGGTATTAGCTGTGATTTATGTGATCCTGAATGTAATGGTGCTTGTGAGATACAAAATCAAATCCCAACTCATAGTCAAGAAATATCATACCCAGGAGAAGGTGATTACCTAGAACATGAACATGTCGAGGCTCATCAGCATGAACATAATCACCATCATCATCACCATCATAGTATTTATCCAAATTCAGAACACCCTTTGGGCCCTGTCACGCTTCGCTTGCCTAATGAAGATCAAATCTTAAGAAAAACCATTGAAAATAACTGAATCATCTGTCTCTTTCTCGGCCAAGTCTTAATAGACTCAGTGTATATAAGTATTCCTAATGTAAAATCTTAAAAGTATTTTGAGCTAGATTTTCCACAATTTACGGGTTGTTTTCCACGTCCAAATCCACATTGGATTAGTATTCCCAGCAGTTTTAAAAAAAAACAGGACTTCAACATTATTGTTGACTTTTCTTTAAGATCTAATCAATTTCCTTATTTTAAAAAAAAGTTTTTAAAAACCCAATTTATAACATGAGTCTCATTTGATAATTTGAAAAGTTTACATGTAGATTTTATTTGATGTTTTTAGAAAAAAATATCATTATGGGTATGTAGAAAAATCTAGATTTATGGATCAAATCGGCCAATCAAATTTAACTAATAAGAAACTTGTGGAATGCTCATCAAATAAAGTTTCTTTAGAAACGGAGCTGTCAGAAACTCTCTATAACACTATGAAAGATTTCGTATTAAGTAACCCAACTTGGGATCAATATAAACTTATAAATTCAGCATTAGCTACTTTTCTGATTCAAAACGGATGTACTGATAATTCTGTCTCAGAGATTTATTTAAATCAACTATTTACTCCCTCTAAATCTTTTTAATATTTTGGCACGCTCTCCTACACAAGGCCATCATTGTAAGTGTGGGGCTTTGCCAAGATGAAGTTGGCCAGCACGCTCCATCTAGCACAAGTACATTTTTGCATCTCCATACTCTATTAAATTTATCAACCACGCTATTTTCTTCATTAGTTCCCATTGGTGCGCCTCCTACTTCATGTATGTAATATCCCGGGGGAGGAGGACTATCTGAAAGTGCGATCAAATTTTTTGTAAATAAACTCCCTAATGGGATATTTATTAGTTCATCAATATTTTTTATTTCTCCATTTGCAGCTTTTATCGATTTTCGTATTGTGTTTTCCATATGTTTTGCCATATTTAACTCATTCTCGCTCCATTCGAATTCAATGTAGGGAATTGGGATATCCCATTCATCTGTTTTTTTTGAGAGAGAAACTGAATTTTTCTCTCTAGGAAGGACTTCGCCATGGGCGATAAGAAAGCCAATGGATGTGTTTTTGTCTTTTTGCAAAAATTTAGGTATTCCTAATCTATCAATTGCCCCCCAGATTCCATAACCTCTATGGAAATTTATGTCGTCAATTTCTGGTAAATTTGAACCAAATGGAATAAAGAAGCTTCCTGCTCCAGAAAGTTCGGGAGGATTATCTAATGGTTTATCTGAGTTTTTTGTTTTTGGGACTGAAAAAAATCTACAGATAGATATGTGATCCATGAGGTATTTACCTAATTTCCCAGAAATATCTTTAAACCCTAAGTAATTTGATTTGTATTCTGAGTTCAGTAGTATTCGCAGCGTTGAAATTGTTGATGCGCAAAGAAGAATTAAATCACAATTCAATAGTTCTTTATGTCCATTTTCTAGGTTTACGATCGTTAGTTTTGAGGCAAGCTCTGTTATCTTGTTAATCTCAAATGACTCTACTAGGTAATTAGATATTATTTGTACATTTCCAGTATCTAAAGCTTTTTTTAAAGAGCTTCCTACGCTAGAGGAATTGGGCCATTTTTTATCTTTTACTGATGAATTACAGTCAAATCCTCTTGATTGGATAAATGGATAGTTTAATTTTGATTTAACTTTGCGGCCAAAAACATTTTCATTTTCTGTAAGAGGAATTTCGCCGATATAGTTACCGTTCGGGACTTCCTTAATATCATCTTTTCGTCCATATATTCCACAAAAATTTTCAATAAAATCATAGTGAGGGTATAGGTCTTCGTATGAAATAGGCCAGTTTGGTCCGAATCCATCTTTTTTAGCTGGATGAAAATCTTCTGAGGAGAGTCTTAATGTTATACCTCCCCATGTTAATGATCTCCCCCCATATTGTTTACCCTGAGTCCAAAGGAAGGGCTTTTTTTTTGGGGAGTCATAGGGATGCTTCAATTCATTTGAATATAAATCAGGATTATTTTTCCAATAACCAGGATGTTGGCATTGATTGGCATGTTTTTTTGTTAATACTCCTGATAATCTTTTAAATGTACTTTTTGGCTCATAATTACTAGCTTCATGCCTCTTAACAAGAGGTCCTGCCTCTATTACTAAAACCTTTAACCCCTGTTCTGCCAATGTAAGCGCGGCTATTCCTCCTGTAGCTCCAGAACCAACAACAACTGCATCAAAAGGATTTATATCCAAAACCTTGTTTGTGATATGTTATTTCAATAAATATAGCATTCAGTAAATTATTAATTTTTAGATTTCAGCTTAAGAAGTTAGAATTTATTGAAATACTTTTCAAAAAAATGAGATTTATAATTTTAACCGTTTTAATAATTGTTTTAACCCTGCCTTTCAGAGCCTTCGCTGCGTTGGATTATGGGAAACAATCCTTGGTAGGGGCTGATTTTTCTGGATCTGATTTAAAAGGAGCAACTTTCTATTTGACTGATTTACAAGACGCAAACTTATCAGGTTGTGAGCTCCAAAATGCGACTCTTTATGGAGCTAAATTGAAAGATACTAATTTAAGTAACTCCAACTTAAGAGAAGTAACTTTAGACTCAGCTGTTTTAGATGGAACAGATTTATCAAATACTAACTTGGAGGATTCTTTTGCTTATAGTACACAGTTTGAAAATGTAAAAATACAAGGTGCAGACTTCACAAATGTTTATTTGCCAAAAGATATTCTTAGGAAATTTTGTGAAAGTGCCTCTGGCACTAACCCAATTACAAATAGAGATACAAGAGAAACTTTAGAATGTGATTACATCTAAATTTATGCACATAAAAGTTCTTTTTTAATCTTTCTTTGTTTATAAAGTGACTTTCCAACAGGCCAACCTAAAGTAGACAAATGTCTCATTAAAGATCCTGAGTATTTGTAATAAAGATTGCCTGAATATTTGATACCAAGTTCTTTTAGGGTGAATATTAGTAAAAATAGATCTTTCTTGTTACCTTTTTTCATATCCAATATTATTAATGTCTCACTTGATAATTTTTTTTCTAGAACTTTATCATTTTCAGCAAAACCAAATTTAAGTGAATTTGATTCATCAGAATAAAGAGTATAAATTATTCCATCTTTGAATTTATTCTTAGAATTATCTACATTAAACCTTGATGATATTAATGTTTTGTAGCCTTTAATGATTTTTCTGTTATTCATAATTATTTGATTTCATTCTGTGCTATTTCGTATTTCTCCAATAGATTGTTTACTTCTGCTAGTGCAATCCTTTTTTGACAGGCCGAGTCATATCTATTTACTGCTACTGAAGGTATTGAACCTTTGCTTTTCATTTCCCTTATGCCAGTTTCTAAACACTGAAAAGCAACACTTGATAGATCCCGACCCTCTGCTGCGGCCCAAACTTTCATAAGATAAGTAAGATTTGATGGTACTGAGATTTGTACTTTGTTTGAGTTTGATGTATTTAATGCAATATCATCAAGACTAAGTTCTTTCGAGGAAATGGTTTCTTTAACCTTTTTCTTCAAAAACTTTACTTGGCTTATAACATCCTCTTTATTCTTGATTTTTTGTTCTATTTCAAATAACTCTTCTTCAGAATTAATTAAAGCTTCTAGTGCCCATTTAGCGTCATCTTTTGTAATGGCGGTTCTATTAAGCCATTCATCTCTTATTTTTGACCAATTACTAGGCATAAGCTTTATGAGATAATTCTATAATAATTAAATCTAAATAGATTGTCTATATAATCTAAATAGATTTAAATTAGATTTTTTGAAGTATTAAATTATTTATGCTTGTTTTTTTTTGGATTCCTAAGCTTAGAAATAATCTTTTACATCCATTGAAACTGCAAAATCTATCAAATATAAAATATTGGGAGTTTTCCAGTTAATTGAAAAAAAATATATTTGAGAATTAATCTTTTTTAAACTTCTTTATTTGTTTATTTAATTAAAACTCCCGAACTTTTAATCTCTTTCAATAAGTTCAATTTTATATCCATCAGGGTCCTCAACAAAGGCTAAGACAGTATTACTATTTTTCATTGTTTTAGGTTTGGTTGTTACTTTACAACCATTATTTTCTAATCGTTGGCAAATAAGATGAATATCTTTTACTCCAATAGCTATATGACCATATTTATCTCCAAGCTCATAGTCGTCAGACTTTTTGTCCCAGTTATAAGTTAATTCAATTACTGCATTTTCTTTTTCTGAGCCATAACCAACAAATGCCAAAGTGAACTCTCCATGCGGGTAATCCTTTTTTCTTAATAAATTCATGCCTAATCTATTGACATAGAAGTCAATGGATTTATCTAAATCTCCAACTCTCAACATTGTATGTAGGATACGCATTTTGAATTATGAACCTTAATCAATTATCTAATATTAAATAACCATCTGCAAAAGTTGAAATTTTCGAGGCTGGCCCTTTAATTAAGTTAAGAAAAATTAGGTTAAAATATTAGTACTAAATTTCAACAACATGTTGAATCAGATATTCCAGAGACTCTCATCAGTATTTTTGTATACCTTGCCGTTAAAGGCATCAATACCTTTTGGATATTATTTGTTTTATAAATATTCTTTTTTAAAAATACTGTTATTTCTAACTTTTCCAATAGCAATAATTGAAAAATCTTTGCCTTTTGGTAGTTTTTTATTATTTATAATTTTGTTTGCTGGATTAGCAAGAAATCCAAAAGTCCCTTATTTCGTTAGATATAACGCATGTCAAGCATTACTTATTGATATTGCTTTGATTATAATTTCATATCTCTTGAGAATATTTCCCATAGTTGAATTAGGCTCAATTATTTTTGTATTTACACTTTGTATTTTTATCTATTCAATTTTTCAATGTATTTATGGAGTTGAGCCTGAAATACCCTTAATTAGCAAATCTGTAAGAATGCAAATTTAAAAAGATTTATAGATTTACTGACTTTCTTCAGCACTCATTCAGAATAGATTCCCATCTTTGTTGACTTGCCTTTATTGCTTGCATTGGTGGATTAGCTCCCTCAATTTCAAAGGCTTTGATTAATGATTTATTAGCTAATAGACCTAATCTTGCAGCCTCTCTTTGCCTAGAGCATACTTTTTTTCTTGACCCCTCTTTTAGACTATTTTCGATTTCTTTGAGAATTTGGCTAGCTTCATTCGATTTAGAATAAAAATCATTCATGTAAATATCAAGTGCCGTATCAGCAAGGATACCAACTGGCGAAATTATTGTGACTAAGCACACTATAAAACTTGCAAATACAAATTTTTTCATTAGAAACTTAAGTAAATTTTTTGTCCGATCTCTTTAAAACTAAATAAAAGGTAAGTACGCTAATTGTTCCTGATGGGCCTATTAAAACATGCCAAAATTGATCGCCACTAATTGAGAGTCTTGTTCCAAAGAAAGTCGTAAAAAAAATACCAAATATTGGGTAAAGGATGAAAAGCCAATCTTTAAAAACTCTTTGCCAATTTATTATTAGAATGATACTTATAATTACTTGAAAAAGAAGAGCCATAGTTTTACCAAATAAAAAATATGAGATTATTGAACATAAAGAAATGCAAAAATTAGTTTTTTGAAAAAATAAACTTTTTGTAACTGATATTGATAAACATGTTAGACCTAAAGATAGGAAAGAATAAAACAACCAATTAAATAAAGAGGAATGATCTACATAAATCCAAGATGTTTGGGTATGATCTATCATTTCAGAAATCGATGCCAATCCTAAAAAAATAAAGCCGAAAGGTATCAATTCGTTCTTGCGAATGTGTTTGAATTTTTTGATCGATCTAATTCCTAATAATATTGGGATAAATGCCGCCTGAAAATGGGCTAATAATAAAATTGAAAAAAACAAAATAAATTCTCAAACTCAAATCATCTTAAATTTAAAGAAAAAATCATTTTCAGGTTATCTTAGTAAAGATAGATACCACTGCCCGATCACTATGATTAATATTGTAAGAACAAAAGGGAAAGCGGGATATCTTGTTTGAAAATTAGCTGGTGGCCAAGGGGACCAAGATATTAATCTTCCTTGAGGTTCCTTTGAAAAAATTTTTTTTTTCGATTTTTTGGATATTAAAGTATCTGTGGCGAATCCTTTACTCATAAAAAAATAAATATATTCTAACAAAGACGTATCAAAAAAGCGTTAATATTATGCTGTTAAACTTCAGTCTCTTTTTAAGAGGACGGAGGGGGTGGGATTAAAACCCACGGTCCCCTTGCAGACACAGTAGTTTCTAGTCTAGATCTTCTTTAGTAATATCAGTAGATTCTCTATGTTTTAAGGAATAGATATGACCGAAATATGCCCGTTTTATTAAAGAAATTAATTCAATAAATATCTATAGGATTCTGTAATTAGTAAACGTTTCATTTATTTGCCTTCACTTATGAATTTAATTTTTTATTTAAAGTTTTTATGAATAAATTATCTAGGATACCTCTTTTAAATTTGTATATCTTCTAAATACAAAATAATTTGCAATGATTAAAATTGCTAAAAATATATGAAATTGTTTACCATAAGGAATACCCATACCATTTATGGCTACCCAAGTATTCACATAGAAAGCCCATACATTAATTATTAGTAAAGGTACGAAAACTCTTATCTTTTTAAACTTTGAACGGATATTCATAAAAATACTAAATGCACTAAAAATCCCAATAACTAGACCTATAGAGGTATAGCCATGAAGGATTCTCATCGAAGCGTCGGAGTGTTCATGAGCAAAAAAAGCGGCAAGAATATTTAACGGTACAAGAGCACCGGGCTCTGGGCCAAAAAATTCTCTCGCTTTTCCAAAAAACCAATTTACAGTATTACTATAATTATCCATTCAAAATATTAATTTTTGTCTTTTTATTTAATTAATAGTCAATAAATAGAACAAAGTAAAGTCTTAAAGAAAATACTCTTAATCGTTGTAAGGAGAAAGTAGTGGGATTAGTAAGCCTTTCATTAACAATAAAGAGCTACTGTCTGATCTAAATCTGCACAAGGTTCAATAGTAAATTCCAATAATTCTCTCCAAGGACGCCACTGTTTCCAAATAGTTTCTAATGAATCAGCATCTACAACAGAGTAACCATTGCCATGTTGAGGTAAGAAAATCCAAGATTTAACGTCATAACCCTCTGGTCTATTTTGCGGCCCTCCTTGGTCATACCATTCTTTTAACATTTTGGATCCCTGGTCTTGGGCTTTTGCATCAGTAAATTTATAAGAAATAAGAAACAGCATAAAATAGTGGATAGTTGCCCTTTATTGTAGATCGATTGTCAAAATTTAAATACTCTAGTCTGATATGACCGCTTATGACCGTTTCAAACATTATGACCGAAATATGACCGTTTTTGTTATCCAATATACGGTAACTGAGGGGAACTATAAGGAATTAATCTATTCTCAAAGAAAATAAAAAAACTCCTAAAAGGAGTTATATCTTGAGAAGTCAGTTGTGTAGTACGGAGGGGGTGGGATTCTAACCCACGGTGCCCTTGCAGACACGCTAGTTTTCAAGTCTAGATGGCTTCCAGTCATATCAATTGATTTGGTATTGTTTAAGGAACAAATGTAACCGAAACGTAACCGAAACTTAATTACTTTATAATTACGTTTTTATTTTTCTAATATCGATATAAAATAAGGGCCATTGGCTGATTTTTAGTGAAGAGATTTTTAATACCTTTATTAGCTGCTATCGCTTTTCCTACTGCTGTTAATGCTGAAAAAGATTTTGTTGAAAAGATTTGGCCTGACGAGATTTATTTGGCTTGTAAATCATCATCACATCTATATCCATATCTTGAAGTTGCTATAAAACCTAAGAAAGGTGAAGTGGTCGTATAAGGAATAGATTCATATGAACAGAGATTATCTCAGTCTACTGGTAGTTTTAATATCGTTGGCTATGAAATTGGTTCAGGTGATAGGTATTCTCTTAATATCAATAGGTTTAATGGTCGATTTATATTTAGTTCATTTATAGGTGCCGATGGTAGTACCAGACGAGGTGATTATGAATTTCGAAAAAATGGAAGAGGGAAATGCAAAAAAGTTTCATTAGAAGACAGAGCTTTTTAAATGAAACCCTTACACCTTGCACCTCTTTAATATGTGTAACCGAAATGTAACCGTTTTTTCCTCTATTTACGGTAATGGAGAAGAACTCTAAGGAACTAATCTAAATTCAAAGAAAATAAAAAAAACTCCTAAAAGGAGTTGTACCTTGAAAAGTCAGTTGTGTAGTACGGAGGGGGTGGGATTCGAACCCACGGTGCCCTTGCAGACACGCTAGTTTTCAAGACTAGAGCCTTAAACCACTCGACCACCCCTCCAAAAGGGTTATTCAGTTTTAACCACCTAAGTAGTATAGCAAAGGGAAGTGACAGCCTACAATACGAGTTTTAGCCTGTTTATTATTGCTTATAAACTATTTCCTAACACTTGACATATACTTGACATTCTGCGACATTTTAGGACATAGATTCGGAAACAATTCGGAAACAGACTAACCTAACCAAATGGCAAGAATTTTTGGAATTGGTAACAAAAAAGGGTCTGGCGGTAGTGTACCAGGTAGGGGTCTGGGTGCAATAAATTCGGAAACAGATTCGGAAACACTTTCTGCAATATCGGACTTAAATAAGAGACTTAAGACAAGAAGCATAAAAGCAAAGCTGGTTGTAGGACGTAATCATTTATTTATTCGTGGAACTTTTGCGGATTCGGACGGAATTAAAAAAGAACGTAAGATTCCAACCAGATTGAGTGCAGATATAAACAACCTAGTCTCAGCAGAAGCCAGAATATTAACCCTAGTTGAATATGTGAATAAAAATGGATTTATACCAGACCAACTAATGTGGGACGCACCAAAGATTGAGTTAAAAGGAGTATCGAAAGGAATAACTGTTAATGAAGCTATAAAAATATTTGAACTTGATTACTGGAAAGACAAGGATAGAAATAAATTACCAAAGCAACAGACCTGGAAAGGAATACTAGGTCACTTAAATAAACTTCCACAAAATGCAACTCTAAATATGGGAGTCTTAATTGATGAGATAAAACAAAGTGAGCCTGAGTCTGACAAAAGAAGAAAACTCTGCCAATACTACAAACGACTTGCTGAAGCTAATGGACTAAATAATGTAGAACTTATTGATGAGTTTGTTGGTAAATACAAAGCCAAGCAAAGAGTAAATATTGACCCAGCAAAGCTAATAGAGTTGGTCGAAATGGTTCGAGATAACGACAAGTGGGGTTGGCTTACAGCTAGTGCTTTCTGTTACGGCACTCGTAGCGGTGAAACTTTCTCACTCATGCCTGACTTAGATAGTGGTACTGCCACAAGTGTTTGTATTCCAAAAGGTAAGAAGTCTATGTATATCAAATATCCAATCGCACTTACTGCTGAGTTAGCAAGAAAATGGGAACTGGATAATATTCAACGAGAATATAGTTTTGACTTAAATTCTTATGACCCAACTAGAACAAAATATCTTGGTAACCAATGGTTAAGGTATCTAACGCCCAGGGCTAAAGAGTTGGGTATTGGATTCTTACAACTTACTGATATTAGACATAATTGGGGAGTTAGAAGTATTCACGCTGGGTTAGATGCGAGGGTTGCCAGTAAAAGTCTTGGTCACTCAATTAATACTCACTATGAGATTTATAACTCTACTTACGAACAAATAGATGCTATAAAAGCTAGTAAGAAGCTAAATAAATGAAACGCTTACTACTCCCACTACTAGCAGCCCTAGCTTTGCCTACTGCTGTTAGTGCAGGAGTTGATCCTGAAGTTCATAACCTTTGCAAAGATGTCTCTGATTATATTGGATGTGTGAAAGCTAATAGTAAAAATGAAAAATTTAAACTAGGAAAAAATCAAAGGAATTTTTGTAACTTAGAATGGGAGTCTGATATCGAGAATTGTATACAGTATTCAGAAAAATTAGGTTCAAAAATATTTAATGTGTCTTTTAAAAATCATGAACAATGTATAACTCTTGGATCAGTAAATTTGTATGTTGATTGTCTAGAAACAAAAGGAGAAAATATGGTTTTTTTCAGAAAAATCCCTGGATTAGAATTAACAGAATTTGAGAAAACGAGGATAGATTTAAATAACCCAGAAAGAATACGAAAAGAAGTATTTCCAGGGGTCTCAGATATTGATTACTTTACGTTTACCTATAAAGGAAAAACCTACAAGCCTAGTCGCGAATGTGCCAAAAATGAAGAAATGCGATGGCGTAAAGTTGGTTTGTTTGGGAGAAGATTAGAAGAGCTTGGCTGTATGACTGAAAAAGAACACGAAGCGTATTGGAGAGAGTACAAAATGAGAAAAGAAACAAGACCAATAATGATTCAGAGAACTAATGTAAATACAAATACAACTATTGAATTTAGGTAAATGAAACGCTTTCTACTCCCACTACTAGCTGCTATCGCTTTACCTACTGCTGTTAATGCGAATGTAGATCCAGAAGTTCGTAAAGCATGCTTAGCTGCAGCAGACTTTGAGGGATGTGTTCGTGCTTATACTCAACCTGTAGAAAAAATAAAAGTAGAAAAATTTGATTTTTTAGGTAAACCAATTATCCCAAATTGGCAAATGTTCGAGGTGAGGGCTGATAATAAAGTTCAGTATGTAGAAAAAGTTGTTAGGAAAGTAAAAGCGAGAGGACTATATGGACGATATATTTCTTTTGACATTGTAATTAGATGGTATCAAGAACCAGTGGCAGGGAGGCCTGGCTCAACTACAACAATTGGTTCTGGAACAACAAATTGTTATGGAGGATCATACTCAATAAATTGTACGACTACTCCTGCACCACAATTAACTATTCCAGGAAGATCCGCTACTCCAGGAGGAGTTAGACAAGTAAAATATACGGCAGTTATTGATTGCTTAGATGAAACCTGGAAGAATTTTGGAGAACATAAAAAATGGAAACCAGTTCAAAGAAATAATTACGTGGGCGTTTATGCTGAGGAGAATTGTCATAAAATTGACTCATTACGTCCTTCAAATTTTCAAAAGTTTTCAAAAGGAAAACCAAACAAAAAAGATCAGATTGCTATTAATACACTTTCTAATAGATATAAAGAATACAAAGTTTTTGGGTTTAGATTCGTTCTTAACGAATTAAATCAGGTTCAAATCATTTCAGTCATAAAAGGTTTTCCAGCAGAATTTGCGGGTATTAAAGAAAATGATTTAATCCTTGAGATAAATAATGTTTCTACTGATGGTTTAAATGATGCTTCTAAAGTATGGAGGTTATTAGATACTGATAAAGCTATTTTAAAAATTGATAGAGATGGACAAATTAAGAAGATTGCTCTAAATAAAACAACTATGAAAAGATTTGTTCTTACCAAAAGCTGATTAAATAAAAAATTTTGCTAGAGCTACTTAATAGGACTTTCTGTTAGTTGAATTGGTCTTCCAGTTTCTAAGTAGTCGATTCTTTCTTTAGTTTCTTGTAGTGCTTCAGCAAGTTTCTTATCACTCCAACCCCTTTCTATTATTCGGAAGAAGGCATTAATAGCTTCAGTTTTTGCATACCCTTTTGTCTTCTCGTTCCTTATGATTTTCAATAGTTGAACAGCCACTTCGGGTGCTGATTCAATAAGCATTTCGTAGCTGTTGTCTAACTTATCCTGGATTCGTTCTTGCCTTTCCTGGACTGCTTCTTTGTAGAACTTCTTAGCTTTATCGTTCTTGTTGACCCACTCTCGCAAAGTTTGGTATTTCTTCAACCCCACAGCAGTTGCACTATCCGTCCAGCTCTTCCCCCTAGCTTTATGCAACAACGCTTCCTCGATATGTGGGGGAACTTCACTTTCGCTAATACTTGGTCTTCCTACCTTGCTAATACTCATAATTTCTAGTTTGTTCCTATCCTTCCGTGATACCTAAGTTGGTTGTTAATTACGTCTGCTGTTGTTTGTTTCTTTGATTCTTCGTGCATTCTGTCCATTAACGACATATTTGCTTTTTTCTCTCTCTCTTGCCTTTGAAGTTCTTGTCTTTGGCGACTTGCTTCAATCTCTTTTTCTATCTTGTCATTCTCATATTTTATTTTTTCGTCCCTGATCGTATTCGCAAATTTTTCGTAGCCGTACCGCCTTAATTGGTCTTCGTCATCTGTCCAAAATGCTTGGTCATACAAATGTTGTTGGAGTCTTGAGTCTTCTATTTCTTCTATTGGAGTTGCAAAGACAGCCTGAAATAGTTCGGGGTCTATATCTCTTAACCTCTCTTGGAGTGTTACCGACATATTTGCTCTAGAAACAGTATTAATATTCGGAATTGGTTTTCCTGGATTGATAGAACTTAGAACTCTGACCCAGCGATCAAGTAGAGGGTGTTTCATGTCTAGTAATAGATAACTTTTGGTGGTCTTTGTGCGTGAGTATTGTCTATGTTTGGACTCCTCTCATACATCAACTGACGTGGCGAAATGTTCCTTCTTTGGCACTCGTGGTAGGCCATTGCCGCCCAGTCTTCAGCGTCTTGTGAACTATAAGGAAATAGCTTCAAACCACACTTCAAGCACCTTTGTTGGAACTGCCAGTCTTCGTTGATATGTCTTTGATTTGCCATTTAACGACATGACTCCTTATTAAAATTCTAAGATAGTTTTTATCTACCGATCAGCCGATTTGTATATTTCCCTGGGCTGTTTAATTTGTATTATTTTTGACACCCTATGTAGTTGCACTATTTATTAATTAGTGTTATTATTTTGTTTAAGTAAGTTCCCCGTAGGTGGAAATAAAAATCAAATTTTTTGGACTACTCCCCCTATTATGACTATAAAGTCAAATGAGTATTCTTTATATGTAACATAGGTAATTCGAGAAAATAATAATATTTTTATCTATTATTTGTAATACGTCTATCTATAAGAAATACTGTATTTTATTTAAGTAATATTGGATATTTTTCAGCGAATTGAGTTTCTAAAATGTCAGTAAGAGAAACTTGACGTTATTTACACGTCTACAACTAGCTTCTCGGCAACTAGAAAACTTATCACACGCTATGAAGACTAATCGTAATGGTCAGTCAAAAGTTTTAACAACTGCTGAACTTGACCTATTAATCGAAGAACTTCCTGGAGGAGTTCATACAGTCCTGGCTAATGTTTGTCGCCGAACAGGTTGCAGAATTTCAGAAGCCAGGCAACTCAAATGGGAAAACATTTTTCCAACTGGAATAACTTTTCCAAAACAAATTGTGAAAAATAAATTGGAAGCTCGAACTGTTCCAATCTTCCCAAGTTTGTATGACCTTCTTATCAAATGGAAACATCAAACCGAACTTATAAAAGGCCAACCAGTTAGTCCAAGTGATTGGGTATTTGTTGGACGTTTTGGCGATAAACCAATAACTCGCCAGGCACACGGAAAACAACTACAGAACACTATTGAAAGGATTGGTTTTAAAGGCGTTTCAAGCCACTCTTATAGGCGTTCGGCACTCTCAAGTGCAAGCTCAAAAGGATTGCCATTAAAGGCGATTCAGACCCTAAGTGGTCATAAAAGTTTAGCGGTTTTATCTCGATATTTAGAGGTTTCCGAGGAGGAACGAAAGAACGTAGTCCAAGCCTTTGCTTAGATGCTATGAATGGGCGGTTTTTCTATCTCTAGGACTAAATCCCATTGAGTTAACTTATCAACTACTGGTAATTCATCATCAGGTTTATTGTGGTCAATTACAATCATTCTTAAATCGGGCGGTGCAACAACCATTTCTATTCCGTTCAGCCTATGAACCTGGGTTAAATATTCCCTGTAATACTTACTGTTCATAACAATAGTAATTTTTTTTTCTATGAATATTTTAAGCCGTCTAAATACGAAAAAATACGCTTTTTATAATGAGTTCCAATACTCGTCTAAATCTTGTTGAGCCTTCGTTTGTTCTTCTTGTGACATTTTAAGTTTGGGGTGTTGGGACGTTTTTTTATAGCCCACCACTACGTTTGAGAAGGTTTTCTTCGGTGTCACATTGTCCCCGCCAGTTTCCCAGCGAATGGCCTTGTGCTTAACACTCTCTCTTTGATTACTTTCCTTATTTTTGGTTGTGACATTGGGACAGTTTCCGCTATCGCTGTCTATCGCTGGGGAGTCGGCTGTCACATCATCATCTTCCGAGTCTGGGACACCTGGGACTTTCCCTTGTGTCTCTTTTTTATGCCAGTACCTACCTCTAGTTTTATTTACTCTCATTTGTCTTTTTTCGTAGCCTAAAGAAGTTAGGACTTTTCCAACCTGAACAGCATCTAATTGTTTTGGGTTTTCGTATGGAGTTATTAATTGAGTTCCTAAGAATACTTGTCTTGTTGTGAAATAGTCGGGTGCAGACTCTAAATAGTCCAGGACAATATCCTGGAATATATTTTCCTTTTCATAATTGGTACTCCTTACTTCACTTAACTGACTTTCTTCCTTATCAAGTATTGGTTCATAACCTTCTCTATAGGCAAGAACAGCACTAAGCCAAATTGCGTCCCTATCGCTTTTAACTTGTTCAATATTTATAGGTTCAGTTACATGAACAAAATTAAATCGTCTATGCCCTGTTTCATCATTCAAAAGTTCGGTGCTATTGGCAGTACCAACTAAACAAGAAGGTCTAGCACCTTTGATTAAAGAACGACCATAAGGAGGTCTAAAAGTATCGTAAGAACTTGTAAGTAATGCTTTAACTTTAAAAGATTCGTTTTTCGAGGTTAGGTTTTCTAGTTCTGCTATTTCGTAGCACCAAGAACTTTGGATAATTAATAACCGATCTTTTGGGTCACTTGTGGGGGTGTCGCTGAACCAATCAGCCTTAGGCATTAACGCACTAAAAAATGAACTTTTTCCGATTCCTTGATCTCCTTGTAGGACAAGCATAGTGTCATGTTTGCAACCTCTATGGAAAGCCCTTCTTACCTGACCAACTAACCAATTCTTAACCATTTTATTGCTTAGTTTGTCTTCGTATTTGATGTTCAGATAGTCGCTTGCAATATTATCAACGTCCGCTTCGTATAGCTTTAACTCCTTCTTTTGTTGTTCCAGGCTTAGTAAATATTCTTTTACTGGGTCATAACTATTCTTTTGAGAAGCATAAATTATTGCGTCTATTGCGGCTTGCTTTCCAACTTTCCAACCACACTCGCCCAGCTTTACATATAAATAAGTTATTTCTGTCTCGGCCAATTCAACTCCGTCTAGTTCTGGTTTAAGAGTCAGTAAATTAAACCTTAATCTCTCTTTCAGTTGTTCTTTTAATAGAAGACTTAACCTCCCAGGGTCTAGTTCTTGCGATCTAGTTATTCCGTTTCTCTCATTCCAACCTTCTGGTAGTCCTTTAACTAAATTAACCACTAATCTGTAACCTCCGATTAAGCAATTCGAGTGAGCTAGGTCTATGTCTTGCGAAATATGAGAACCTCCCAAAAGATTTATCTTCAGTCTTTGAATATGCCCAAGTATTAAATATGACTTCGCCTTTCTTCAGATCAAGCGGTGGCCTATAAGTAATTCCGTGAAAACAACTTATTGTATTTTGGTCTTCGGTGATGGTGCAGACAGGCCTTTCGACTCGTCCACAAATAGGACACTCAGCGAGCCTAGTCCAACCAGTTTTGCTCTTAGTAACAAGTCCAGGTGTAGGAACTTTTTCGTCTTTGTACTGCTTCCACAATTTAAGAACTTTATTCCACTCCCTAACGCTTGGAGGTCTAATAAATTTAGGACTCTCGTTCTCGTTCCAGTAATACCTACCGCCACTAGAAAAGTGAGAACCCGAAACAATAACTTGTCGCCCAAGTGTATTTCCGAAGAACTCGATAGCTTCTCTGCGGTCAGGTTCTTCTAAGGTATAAATAGGAAAACTAATTTCCTTTTTACCTTTAGCATTAGGAGGAATAGCACTTAATTGTGCTTCGGTGGGACAGAATATTCTTTTAAAATGTCCTTCGCAACCAGTTCTTCTAATAGTCCAGGTAGGTTCACCCCAACCGAGTAATCTATTTAATCCTTTAGTTGCGGAGTCTCCGTCTATATCTTCGACAAATAAGTTGTCGCATCTAACGCCAACAGATATAGCAGACCTATAGTTCCAAAGTTGATCTACAGTAAACCCTTTCAGTTCTGGTTTATTCCAACCCTTTAGCAAACCTCCTGAAGGATTAACAGGTGCTTTTTTCTTTTTAATTAAAGAATTTGGGTGGTCTGCACCAACTGGTAAAAGAACAAAATCTTTTTCTAATGTTTTTAGCAAAGCTAAATCTTTGGGAAGTAACACTCAAATGTCCCTCCCTTTGTAACTAGGGTTGGGTTCTTTTTCGGAACTCTCGAACTCACGATCGCTAACAAACTTTTGTGCTTCTTCTAAACTTTGGAATACAAAATCATCTACTAAAAAAACGACCTTAATTTGCTTATTTTTCATAACCGCCTTTCCTAGATTCAAAATCTGCTAAGGCTCTAACATTGTGATATTCGTATCTGTTGCCATTAAATCTGTAGCTATCAACTTTAAATATTCCTTGTTCTCTGTACCTGGCAATCTGCCGATAAGTTACGCCAACTAATGTGGCTATTTCGCTGGGTCTTAACCAGACTTTGTTTCTTTGGGGTGTAAGTTCAATAAGTTGTTTAACCTGACAAGTAAGATTTTCTACTTCAGCTATCAACCGATCAACTCGCACCTCCGCACTAGGAGATACCATTTTTCTGTAAATGTAATTTTTATATTTCCCTTACTGAGTTCTTCCTTTTCCTAAGCCACCGACTTAGTGCTGGGATAACTGCCAGATTTACTTGGTCACCGACACAAGCGAACTACGAGGCACCGCAACTTCAGAATAAATTGGGGGTTTATTCAACGTCTTAAATATATTGTTGTGGAAATTTCTTGGAAAGTCAAGCAATTCCTCTACACAAATCGCTAGTCTTCAAGACTAGAGACCCAAAAAAATAACTGTTTCGGAAACAAGTCGGAAACAGTAGTCAAGTAACGTATTAAACTAATTGATATAACTACAACCTTAGAAACTTTTCAAGACTAGAGCCTTAAACCACTCGACCACCCCTCCAGGGTTAAATATTTAGTATTAACTTTTGAATTATAGCAGTATCGAGTTACAGAAAGGTTTTCTAATTTAGTAGATATTTGAAATTAAAAATATGGTTTTTGATTTATTTTCTTTAAGTGTTTAAAAAGGTGTTTTTTTATAGAAAAATGGTCTCTATTTAGTCTCCTAATTCTTATTAAAAAAAGTATGTTTCTAATTTTTTCAAAATCCTTGGATGTAATTCAACTTTATTAATATTGGACGTCAATAAAAAACGCTTAATTATGCAAATAGTGAGCGTTTAATTTTCTAATTAAATAGATAGCCTATACAGCTTATTCCCAAATTAGACTTATTTTTTTTTACATATTCCAATGCAAAAGGATGATTATTTAAGTAAGCCTTTTCCATATCCCTACAGGCAGTTCTATTAAATCCTAAATCTCTTCTCCTTCGCATTGTAAACATTAAAGCACCCCTAAAAAAATATGCATCATAATTTTCAGGATTTATTTTAATTGCCTTCGTGAAATTTCTTAAAGCCTCTCTTTTCTTTTTTTTCCCCAAAGCAATTCCTTTGCATACATATCCAAAATTAATTTCTGGTGCTATTTCTAAAAGCTCATCACATATTGGTTCTATTTCAGAGACCTTCCCCTCTCTTATTAATTTTTGGACTTGATTAAATTTTAACCTATAATCACTATTTTCTTCAGCATGAACAGCGGTAGGTAAAGCGAGAGCTGCTAGTAATGGAAGTAGTAAGCGTTTCATTTACTCAACAAGTTCAAGATTATATACAGTATCTACACAGTTGTTATCAATATCCCATTGTTTTAATTCTGGTTGTTCAAGCATTGCACCAAACTTTTCTAAATCAGAACAGTTCATAAGAATCATTGCTTTATGTTCATTTACTTTGATGATTTCTAGCTCAGAACAAAAAACGTATCCTTGTTCTTTATCAACTTTTTTTACCATCATTTCAAACTCAGAAAAAGGACAACCAAAGGTAGAAACAACTAATGTATTGGGCATAAAAAAAAGGAGCTAATTGCCCCTTATCTTAACTTGGTTTTAAAATTAGCACATATTTTTACTGGTCTCTATGAGGTCTTCTCACTTTTATAAAAAAGTATGTTTCTAATTTTTTTTATCCTTGGATGTAATTCAACTTTATTAATATTGAATATCAATCAATAACTCTTAGTGGCGCAAGTAGGAAGTGTTTCATTTTCTAAAAGAAACCGCTACATTTATTTTTTATCAAAAACGACCTTTGTCTTTTTACATATTCCAATGCATCAGGAAACTTATTTAGGTAAGCCTTTTTAATATCGCTACATCCATTCATTTGTAACTTAGAAAACTCTCTCCTTCTCATTGAAAACTGTAAAAAACCCCTAAGAAAATATGCTTCATAATATTCAGGATTTAATTCTATTGCCTTTGTGAAATTTTTTAGAGCCTCTCTACTTTTTCTTTCACTTTTAGGTACAAATCCCAAAGCAAATCCTTTGCATACATATCCCATTGGATTATCTGGTGAAATTTCTATAAGTTCTTCGCATATATTTTTCATCTCAGAAAACTTTCCCTCACGATACAATTTTCGGGCTTCAGTACGTTTTAACCTATAATGACTAGTTACTTCAGCGTTAACAGCGATAGGTAATGTAATAGCAGCTAATAAAGTTATTGAAAATCTTTTCACAAAAAAAGCGGCTATTTGCAAATTATTTTATCTTGGTTTTTAAAATTAACACAAATTTTTTTGGTCTCTATTTGGTCTACCCTGTCTCGATAGGGGTATTTTATTCTTATAGTTTTACTGATAAGATAAAATTATATCAAGCGATTACAGATAATTTATAAATTTTCTTTTTTTCCAAAAAGATAGTTTTCAAAACTTGAGCCTTAAACCACTCGACCACCTCTCCAGTTCAAAAATATTCATTGTTTTTTTTATTAAATCTATTGATATATTGCAAATTCCTTAAACTAATTCCCAATTTTCCCATACAAATTCATAACACCATGTCCTGCTATGAGTCTTTTTAAGTTCAGAGATTATTTTTTCACGTTTATTTTCAGCACCTTCTACGAAATTGTGAAATTGTATTTGATACTGATCTGTGAATGTAATTTTTTCATTATTTAAAATATGGTTCAAAAGTTTATATTCATCCCCTTCAATGTTTATTTTCATTAAATCAATTTTTGGTATATCTAGATCTTCTATAACTGTTAAAAAATCTCTAATTTCGCACTTTATTGATTTCTCATTTACGTGATTTGGATTTTCAAATGAAGAGCCATCTAATGTATCAGATAAAAAAAACATACCATGTTTATCTCCAATACCATAATTAAATACATGTATATTTTTATTGTTTTTAAATCGAATGCAGCATTTCTCAAAAAATTTTGGATGAGGTTCAAAAAGGTAAACTTTACTACTATATTTTTGGTTTATATCAAATGCGAAATCACCTAAATATCCTCCCAAATCAAATACAATGGATTCTTGGTTAAGCTTTGGGTAATCTAGTCTTTTTGTTTTATTCCCATTTTCAGCATACCAAAGTGCAACTTGGGACTTAAATTTATCCCTAATAAATAACCGTATGTATGAGCACTGTACTTTTTGATAGATATTTCTGATCAGTTTTTTTAGGTACTTATATGTAGATAGCATTTTTCCCATAAAAAATAAATTTTAAAAGCAATAGTTTGCAAATTAAATCTACCAAATCCGATCTATCAATTGCTAACGCTGCTGAATCTATGGGACATTCTGTAAAAATTCATTAGGATACTTATGGATCAACGTTTGCTGAAAAGGATGCAAGGGAGTTTGCCGCTAAAAAATTATAATATTTGCTTAATTGATAGCCAATTTAAAATAAGGGGCAATTAACAATATTTATTTTCAAGAATTATTTTTCTTGCTACTAATAGAAGGCCAATACAAAATATAAAATGCTTTACGTTCAGCATTGGTCATTTAAGACTGGATATCATCAAAAAGGTGCGGAAAAATTTCTTGGTGGAGGAGGAGATTATCCAGGAGTTGAGATGATTGGAAGATATCATGCACCAGGATCTCTTGAAGGGTGGATAGTCTTAAAGACAGACGATCCAAAAGCGATATATCAGCATGCAGCTGAATGGGGAGAATTCCTTAATTGGGAGACAACTCCTGTATTTACTGATGAAGATGCTGGTCCAATAGTTGCCAAAGTATATTCATAGTTGGTAATCAAAATTCGATCTAAAAAAAGGGGCAATTAGCCCCTTTTTTTATGAATACAATTAATTATTTCAACTTTTAGCTGCACATTTGAAGAATTCAAAACCGTCGTTTCTGGATTTATAACAGCAATGGGTTGAGAAGTAGTTTCAGGATATGAGTTCGTACAAGCTGGCGATTATAAATCTTATTTACTCATGAACGTCTTAAATGTGGAAGCACTTGAGGCTGAAATGACTTCAGATGCAGCTAAAGAATGGGACGAAAAAAATAATTTTAAGGATATCTTCTATTTAATTAAGCTTGTTGAATAAAAATTAAACCCTTACTAATAGCACTATCCGAAATTCACATTTTCTTGAAATAAACCAAATAAGTTATTACCAACTATGGCAGAGATTATTAATACTAAGGCAACTATCGCGAAAAGAGCACTGACATCTTTTATGTCATAAGGGGCTTTAAATAAGGGTTTCTGGTCTGCCATAGTCATTAAATCTATAAAAAATGCAATTTAATCACAATATTTTAATGCTTCATAGAAGTATTAAGTTATTTTTAGTCTAGGATTGAATAAAAAAAGCCACTTTTAGTGGCTTTTTTTATTTAATGGTTAAATAAACTAGCTTGTATAAGCTTTACCTCTGTAAGTTAGTTCATTATGCTGCTTCTTCGCTGCTTCTTTGTTCTGGACATACTTTTGTCCTCTGTAAATTAGAGTCATTTTTTAAGCTCCGGTTCGCTTAAGTCCCCGTTCCATGGCTTAAGTCGATTTGCGGCTTGCTAAACGCAAGTTGAACGTTTTGGTAGCGGTTGCTACAAATTTATATTATCATTCAAGAAAATTATTTGTCTAGCTCTTTAATAAATAAACTTAATATATTAATGATAGAAAAGTTTCTACTTAAAATATTTATACATTATCCTTATGTAATTTCTTACAGGTTACATTTTGTTCGTTTTTAAGAAGTATTTTTTATTTAATGAACTTTTAAATGTAAAATTCTTAAGATTATAAAATTTGTTTTATGTTTTCTAGAAGCAAAAAACCTACAGTAAAAAAATCTGCAATAGTTGAAGAGACTCCATTATTTGCTCAATTGCTACCATTCGCAAACAGAATGAATGATAAGGTTCAATTGGTAAATGCTTTGGCTTTCACTTTTATTATGGGATTCTCAATTTTTGGAATTGCTCTATGGAAACTTTCAGGGCTAACTTAATTATTTAATTTTTGCAAAGCATTAAGTTTTGATTCTTTGTTTTTGATTATTGTTATTAACCATTTAGAGGCAAGTCCTCTGGATATTGATCTATTTTTTAGAAATCTACATATATAGATATGTAGATTTTTTTCATTTTTGGAGTTAAATTTTTCTTCAAATTCTAATATTTCTTCCTTTGAGGTCCTTTTTCTTAGCTCATCCACTAAAGCATGACTAGAGGAATCATTAAATAAGTTCCCAATATTTAAGCTTAATGTCATAAATAATTTACGTCCCTATTTAAGAGGTAGCCATAAATTAAATTTTTAAAAACAAATATATTTTTTTATTTACAAATAAGTTAAAACTTAATCTTTCGGTTTAGCCAGAGGAAGCAGGCACTTATCTGAATCACACCCAGCTGGCCCAGCTTCAGATAGTTCTCCAACATCATATTTATTGAGAGCGTCAAAGAAATCGTTATTAACTTTTCTTTCTATTACTTTATTTTGCAATGATATATATTCCTCTTTACTTATTGGTTCAAATGGTAATCTCGGGAAAGTCGCGTTGGCACTAAATCGAGCTAGTAATGCAGCCGAAATATATCCTTCATTATTTTCTATTGCATTATGAATAGCTTTCGCTAGATCCTCGATTTCATTTTCTCTAAATTCTACGGTTGCAGAAGTGTTATGCTCTGTATAAAATTTTTGCACCTGCATATAAAAATCAAATTGGGCTAATGCTGAGAAATTATTGATGTCTATTTGGTCTGCGCCCTCTATATTTGCCCAACTAACTTCTGTAGGGATTTCAACTAACCATTCCGTACATCTTGGATCAAATGGATTATCAAGTAAGCAACCATTTTCATCTTTATCAGATTGAGATGGAACAACTGAATAACCATAATCCATGCAAGCTAATGCGATTGGATCATTTTTCCTGAAAGTTATTCTTCTTATGAATCTTTGAGCTTTTGGCGGATGCCATCCTGGAGCAGCTCCTGTTAGAAGACTTTTAGTCCCAGCTGGCTGAACTGTTGTACAGCGATTTGGTCTTCTTAGATCATGTTTATCACAATATTCCCAAACAGTTTCTTTTACTATCTTTCTCCAGTAATCAAGGAATTTAGCTTCCTTCTCCTTGAAAGCCTTTCCTTCTTCGCTATTTGGCCTTCCTGCTTCCCACCACTTCAACCATGGCGTCCCAAAGGCATGGACACAAAAATCAAATAATCCAGTGAAACTAACTCCTACAATAGGATCATATTCCCTACTTTTTCTGTAACGCTCAACTTCAAATTCATGATTAAGTAAGCATGCTACAGAAAGGGCCGCTGCTTTAAAAGCTTTTTTTTGCTCTTCAAAATTTCCTGGATCAATCTGATTTAAATGAACTTCAGCCAAAT
>CACEFS010000001.1 GCA_902558895.1 uncultured Prochlorococcus sp. | reverse complement strand
TATTAGTTGGGTAAAGCTTATTAATTTTATTTTTCTGAATTTCTATTTTTCTTCTTTCATATTTTTTTGCCATTATTTTTCTGATAAATAATTGTGGGATAAGCCAAACTAACGCAATAGCTATAGCCATGAAAGCAGGATTTCTCCACGTTAATCTAATAATCTCTTGCATAAATTCTTGATTTAAAATTTCCATACATTAAATTTTGATGATAAAATATCTTTGCTTTCTTTTTTAAAAATTTTTAAATTTCATAACCCATCATAACCTTAAAAAATCTAATAAGGAATTTTATAAATTTTTTCTTTTTCTAGTTCGTTTTCTTTTATATTTGGATTTAGATTGATTTTTTATTTTTTAGTTTAGAGATGTCGAATTATCTAATTACAGGATCAAATAGGGGTATTGGATTAGAATTATGTAGGCAAATTCACAAGAGGGGAGATAATGTAATTGCAACGTGTAGGAAAGCTTCAAAAGAACTTAGAGATTTAGGTGTGAGAATTGAAGAGAATATAGAAATTTCTTCTAATGAATCGATAACAAATTTGTGTAAAAGACTATCTGGAGTTAATTTAGATTGCTTAATTAATAATGCAGGAATTTATGAATTTAATTCTTTCGAAAACTTAGATAAAAAAAGTATTTTGCGGCAATTTGAAGTCAATGCATTGAGCCCAATATGTATAACTCAATCACTTAAACATTTTTTAAAAAGATCTTCTAAAGTTGCTTTTATCACAAGTAGGATGGGATCTATTGAAGATAATACATCTGGAAGTTCTTATGGTTACAGGATGTCTAAAGTCGCTTTGTCCATGGCAGCAAAATCACTTTCTATAGATTTATCAAGAGAAGATATTTATGTAGCTATTTTGCATCCCGGGTTAGTGAGCACAAGAATGACTGGCTTTACAAAAAATGGAATTAGTCCTGAAGAATCAGCAAATGGCATTTTAAAACGTATAGATTCTTTAAACAAAAATAACTCGGGTACATTTTGGCATGCCAACGGAGAAGTTTTGCCTTGGTAAAATCTATATTTTTATATTTAAGAGATTTATATCGTTAATTTGTTAAAAAACTTTTAAATTTTTAAAGAATTTCTTTGCTTGTTTAATTCTTTTAGTTATCTTAAAAAAAACATTAGTAAAGGAGGTGATTCATTGTCGTATCTACCGAAATATGCGGTTATTAAAGGGGCCGTGAATTCAGAATCTTCATCACATTCATCGGTCTCTTTTTCTTTGATTAAGAAAAAAGATTTTATAATTAACAGATTTATATAAATCTGTTAATTTATAATTAAAAGCTCTGCATCTCTTGAAATTGCAGAGCTTTTTTTATGAATTTAAATAGTCTTTCGAAATTTACTCTATCTTTTTTGGCCGAAGTAAATTAAGGCTAAAAAAGATAAGGTGCTTACCAAAGCTATTAAGTACCATCCAGTTGAGGAATTGCTAGTTACTTCGGTCATTTATTTTGTTTTATCGGAGGAATTGATTATTTGAGTGAAAATTACAATTGATATCAATAAAAAAAATAAAAGGATGTAAGTTACGTTCATTTATAGAAAAATGCTAATAATCAAAAAGATTATTCCTAGAACTACTGTAACAATTGCTCCATCTACTAATAAGTCTTTCCATGTATAGCTTTTAAGCATTCTTGTTTTATCTTCTTCACTCATAAGATTCTTTAACCACGTCCAATTTAAAAGCTGTGTCAATGCAACACCAAAAATTAAATGACCAAACAAAATACCAATTAGGTCAATTCTAGAAATATCTTTAGTGAGACTTGTAATGATAAAAAAGTCCACTAGCTTTTTTCTTTATTAGATAAGGCACCACCTTCTTTTTTGTATTTTTCCCAAGCTTCGCTTATTTTTGCTTTAGAGAAATTTTGTTTTCCCTCAGAGAATTTATTTTTGAGGTTATTTAAACTATTGTTCAGTTCTTTTTTTGTTGGTTCATCAAGAAAGTTTGATGTTAATTTCCATAAGTACCAGCTACTAGCTAGAAGAAGGATTAATCCCAGTAATTGCATATTGGTTTTTTACTATGCTACAACTTTTTAAAAGGTTTCGATAAATTAATTTATTTAATACCTGAAGAATTTTTCTTACATAAATAGAATTAAAACTTTAACCAGTGGAAAAATATCCTATCCAGCAACCATATAGTTAAACCTCCTTCCAGGAAAGCCAACCAGTACATCCCATAATCAGAAAATCCCATTTGTTCTTTCACTCTTTTAATAAAATTTTTGTGAGCTTGAATGAGATCTTTCATGAAAAATATTTTTTAAACCTGCTGATTTTCTTTAACTAAAAAACCTTTCCCATAGCAAGATAAACATGTTTTAGTCTCATCTAATGAAATTCTTAGAAAACTTGCTCCGTTACATCTAAAACAATTTATTTTAGAATTTGAATAGATTTTTAATTTTATTTTAGCAGCACGGTTTTAGTAAGAAACAGTTTCTTTACGGCCGTTTGCTTTAGCTGCTTTGTTTATAAGTTTTTTGTACTTGACTTTAAGTTCTTGGGTATTCATCTTATGTAGAAACTATAATGCAGATATAGGAAAACTAGATGTTTAAATAATTTTAAAAACTTTTATTTCCCATTGATATTACTGATCAGGTCTCTTACTGAGATTTGACTAATATAACTAGTATTTGTTTTTTATGTTGGGGATCAAGAGTGTTAATTTGTATATTTAATAGAAATTTTATATTTGGTAAACTCAAACTTTTTGGATGATGATTCAAGAAATATAATTTTGTCTTAGAAAGAAATTTAAGGAAATTTATTATTTAAAAAATTTTTTTTAGCACTTGTAAATTAACCAGCCTTTTTGAGGTTCTTAACTAGAAAATCATTTTCATTAGTAAGAACTTTTAGCTTAGATTTTTCCAACTCTTTTTTGATTTCGTGATTTAAATCCTTTTTTTTCTTATCTATAAGCATAATATTTGTACTTAAAATTATTTAAAATACACTTGAAATCATAGTGATCCCACAAAAAGTTTGTGGATAGTTTTTCCTTAAAAGAAGATAATATTTGATTTTGCACATAGAACTTCAAATTTAATTAACATATTGTGGAAAAACCTGTTGAAAAACGCTTAAAAAGTGGATAACTCTTCGGGAGCATTATCAAATCAAGCTTTTCTGGAAAACTTTTTAAGTATTAATACTTCATCAAAAAAAAAAAAAATATAGTTTAAAAAGTAACATAATCTATTGTTATTACAGTGGGATCAAAACTTTTTAAAAAAAATTAATTATCTATATTAGAAGCTCTTGTTGATAAAAAATTTAAAAATTTTTTCTTCTTGATTTATCAAATTGAAAATTAAAGTGAAGAATAATCAATCTAAACTTGAATTTTTTAATTTTTGCCATAGCTGATCAATTATTATTTAATTCGGTTTTCTCTATGAAAATATTGCTCAAACCTAAAATTAATCAAATAGATTTAACTAAATAAAAATTTAATAATGTCAGAAGAAAAAAAGGTCTCAAAAAAATGCCCCGGAAAGAAAAATATTATGTTTGCCTATGGTTTTATACAACTGGGTTCTAGTTTTGTATCTGCAATAGCTTTAGCTGCGATTGCTTTTGGATTCTGTTCAGTAAAAAAGAGTCCAAGCTTTTCAATAAATGTGTCGCAGAAATTATTGAAGATGGCGGTGCCAATTCTGAGGCAGTTAGGTATTGCAATGGGGGTAATTAATACCCCTCAGAGATCAATTAAATGGATTCAACCTGCGATTTGATTTTTGACTCTCTAAAAGATGAGCCAATTGGAGAGACTGATTATTTTATCTGGTTCATAACAGATATTGGTATAGTTGCTTTATTTAAAAGAAAGGATAACTTTGAAACTTATAGTTCGAATGTAGAAATTGAGGCAAATAAAATTGATTTGGATATAACTAAAGAAGAGAAAGAGTATCTCAAAATAAAAGGAAGACAGCTTTTCTTGTTTTATTCATAAACTAAGATTTAGTTCTTAATTTAATAAGATGGCTCAAGGTTAAAGGCAGGCTCCATGATATTGTTTTCGCTAATTAATTCGTAGGTAAGCTCTTTATTTAGGGCATTTATATAGGATGTATAAAGTTTTCCCCAAACAAATTCAAAATCATCTTTACTTAAATTCTTGAAAAGAATTTCTCCTTTGAAGTAAATGTGATAAGAATCATTCATCATGGAAGATTAATCTTATCCTTTTTAACGCAGTGAAATATGTATGTAGTATTAGGTGCTACTAAAAAGAAATTTATATCTATAAGTTAGAAATACTTTTAGACTATCCGTGTATTCATTTTTTGTTTTTTGAATAATCCGACTGTCTCATCAAGATCCATGCAAGGTTGAATACTTATATCCATTAACCTTCTCCAGGGATGCCATTGCTTCCAAATTGTCTCAAGAGAATCTGCACTGACTACAGAATGTCCAATCCCATTTTGAACCATAAAAATCCAAGAATGAACCTCATAGTTTTCAGGTCTGTTTTGAGGCCCACCTGATTCATACCAATTAATTAGCATTTCGGCCCCTTCTTCTTGATCCTCGCCATCTGTAAATTCGTAAGAAATCAAATACCTTTGCATATAAATTATTATTAAAATCTCTAAACTATATTAACTCTAGATTTAGATATTGCCTCCCAAATTAATTAATACTATTAAGTTTATAGAAGTGATTGTTTTAAATGACCGAAAGATTTGGGAAAATTAAAAAGAATATTTTGACTAATTTATCTTTTATAAATAAGACAATCTTGGAGTATTTTCAAAACCATGATCTGTTCGTATAGCTTCAGTTAACAGAAAAATTTGATACTTTTTAAAAATTTTAAATTAGTTATCATGTTTGTACTATACAGATTCTAATGATAAATAAAAAGGATAAAAGCTATCCAATTGATAATTTAGAGTATGAAAAAGTTCTAGAAGAAGAAATAATTAATTCCTACGAAAGTAAATTTCTGAATGATACTCAACCAGATAAAAAAAAGAATAAATTTTACAGACTTAAAAGAACTCCATTAGAAATACTAAATAGGACATTTTTCTTTTTCTTCATTGGAAGTTTTCCTTTCTCTTTGTTTTTAGCTTATTTAGAAAGTAAGTTGTGGTTCATACTTTATGTAATAAGTGCATTGTCATGTGTTTTCTATACTCCTAATAGGAAGGCAATTAAAGAATTAATAGCAGCTTGGCCAAATGTAGAGGATCTCATCAAAGGGAGGAGTTTGTGGAGAAAAGGCAAGTAAATAGATTATGAAACCTTTTAGTTCATTTAAAAAATGGTTATTAAATATCCTGGTGCCATACATTGAAGGCACCAACAAGAAAAAAGAGGATAAAAAATGAGTTTAATAAAGGTTGGAATTTTTGTTGAAATTTTTATTTTTGTTGGAGTTTTTTTATGGGTTAGGAAACTAACTAGTAAACAAAGTAGGCAACCATCTCTATCAAAAAAAACAATTAAAAATCTCAAATTTTAGAATTTTGATCATAAAGTAAGGAATCTCTAAAAAAAGATCAAATTTATTGGAAAATTCTTTACTTTTCGCTCTCACTTTGTGCATGAAATCGGTTAGAACATCTACATCATTCTTAAAAATATGGTTTCCTCCATCCAGGGTCTTGCTCCAATAACTAATCCATTAAATAGTGTCTTAGTAGAAAAGAAACTAATAAATGTTGATCAAAAGTTTATTCAACTTGTTTCCCTGGCAGAAGGTTTACCTCGTACAGAAGTTATTGAAAGTGGTAGAAATTATTGGAGAGGTGTTTGTAGGAGCTTGATTTTTAGATTTCCAGATGACCTTGAAATTTTAAAGCTTGATGTAAGAAGTTATGTAGACAGATCTAAAGGTATTATTCAGATAAGATCTGCAGCAAGATTAGGGCAATCTGATTTAGGTGTAAATCTTAGAAGAGTGGAATACTTGTTTAATCAATTAGAAAAATTTTAATTATTCTGTTTTTTTTAAATTTAAGGTTCTTTTTACTAAATAGGTGTGCTTTAATTCATAAGAATATTTGAAATGCCATGGTAAAGATAATCTTAGTTGGAATTATTATCGCGCTTGTATATTCTCAACCTGATCTTCGTCTTACAGTAGCTGATTGGTTAAAAGCAGCTTCTGATTTTCTTATTGAATCAGTACAAGTAAAACCTTGAATTAATTTTTAATGAAGCATTAAAAAAGACCTGAGACAGTAATCATTTGTTTAATGCATACAGCTACGAAAATAAATATTATTATCCTGCTTAATATGTATTTCACTAAAACAAATAAATAGTTTTAGGAACATAATAGAAAATCTTTTTGAAATTTTTGAATAGTTAACGATAATAAGGGATATGAAGCTTAGATTATTTGAATTCTATTTTATTAAAGACTATTTGAGGCCTTGGTTTGGTCTTATTTATTCTTTATTCTTTCTGTTTTTTTTAGGTGCAATTGGCTATCGAATAACAGAGGGATGGGAATGGAGTGATTGCTTATGGATGGTTCTGATCACAATAACCACTATTGGTTTTGGAGAAGTTCAACCCTTAAGTCCTGAAGGCAGAATCGTGACTGTCTTAGTAATTGTTGGCGGATTGATCTTTATTCAATTTACTTTTCAAAAAGCTGTTAGATTATTCGAATCCGGCTATTTTCAAAGAGTAAACGAATTACGTTTTAAAAGAATTCTTAGAAAAATGGAAAATCATGTAATTTTGTGCGGATATGGGAGGGTAGGTCAGGAAATATCTAACCAGATAAAAACACAAAATATTCCAATTATTGTTGTTGAGAGTGATGAAGATAGAAAAAAGATTGCTGAAGAAAATGGTTTAGAAGTGCTTTGTGCTGATGCGACTCTTGATGAGACTTTAAAAATGGCAGGATTAGAAAAATGCAAAAGTTTGGTCGTTACCTTACCTAATGATGCTGCAAATTTATATGTAGTTTTAAGTGCTAAAGGTATAAGAAGTTCTATAAGAGTAATTGCTAGAGCAGGAACTGAAGAAGCCGCAAGTAAGTTAAGATTGGCAGGGGCAAGTATAGTTGTAAGTCCTTACATCGCAGCAGGAAGAGCGATGGCATCAATGGCTCTTAGACCAATCGCCATTGACTTTCTTGATCTGCTTGCAGGAAGTGAATGTGAGATTGAAGAATTTGAATTAAGTAATGATATTAGTCTTTTTGAAACAGCAGAGAAAAGATCACTTTCTGAACTTGGAATAGGCAAAAAGAGTGGTGCAAAAATATTAGCCATTAAGGAAAATGAAAAGTTGTTCACTAATCCTGGAGGCAATTTCATACTTCAACCAGGTCAGGTATTAATAGCATTTGGTAGTAAAGAACAGCTAAATATTTTGAACGGATTATTAGGAAATCTTGTCGTAGCAGTAGAACTATTAAAATAGATTGATCGAGGTTCGGAATTAATTGCTAAATTAATAGTGAGTGAAATAAATCAAATGAAAATATTACTTTTATTTCATATAATTAACCACCTGTACAAAAACGAACCGAATCAGCTGTTGGTGAATCAGTAGCTTTAATTTCTTCAACACATTCATTAAAGAAATTTGATTCTTTTTTTAATGAGCAAAAGCCTAGAGCTATAGCTACTAATGCAACAGGAGACACAACTTTTGCACCTAATTGAATAACTCCATAAGCGAACATTGCTTTATGCTTTATAAAATCTTTTTTATTGTCTTTTTTAGTATCTTTTTTAAGCCATTTTTTAATCCAAAAATATTAATTTAAACTCTAGATTAATATTTAAATAATATCCTTAACCCTTACTTAACAAAGCTTTAATTGACAATCAATCTAGAATATAAACCTATACCTTTTTTTATGACTAGCTGAGTAACCTCTATTTTTACATTCAAAATTGAAAGTACTTTCGAAGAATGGGCAGCAATATTTGATAGCGCAGAAGCTGATAAAAGACATTCTGAATTTCTTATTAAGCCACTATTTAGAGGTGTAAACAAAAAAGATCCTCGAAAAGTTATTGTCATTCATCAGGCTCCAGAAGGTAATGTTAAAAGTTTGTTGAAGCTAATGGTGATTGGATGGCAACGCATAGAGTCGATCTTTCAACTATGGAAGAATCTTCTTGGACTTATTCAGAATCATAGAAAACTTATTGAGATTAAGAAATGAAACCAGGAATTTTCTACATCCCTTTAATTATTTTCATTTGGGGTTGTTCCAAGACTTCAATAACAGATCCGATCTCAGTTTCAGAAACCCAAAGGCAGAGAGAAGTTTGTTTAGATTGGTATGGCTACAGAATTGATACCAAGAAGGCAATTAACGATTTAAATCTCAAAATCGAAACCGAGTCAGAATTAATGGCTTATTGCGATTTCTTTAAGAATGTAGTTGATACAAAAAAATAAAGATTCAATATCTACAATTATTTAGTTATTTAATTTCTAACTTCTCCTCCTTCCTCAATATTTGATTCTTTAAAAAAACAAGCGCATCTAATTTTTCTTTTTTTTCTTCAATATTTACAAATTTCATTTCTGCAATTTCAATAATTGCTTTATTAACATTTTTAAGCTGTTT
The DNA here is from genome assembly GCA_902558895.1 of uncultured Prochlorococcus sp. Lineage (GTDB taxonomy): Bacteria > Cyanobacteriota > Cyanobacteriia > PCC-6307 > Cyanobiaceae > Prochlorococcus_A. The sequence goes on along the minus strand of CACEFS010000001.1, from coordinate 79,656 downwards.
CTTAATAATTCTTTTTGGGGTTTTAATTGATTCCATTGGAATTATCATTGTCTTTATATTCACTTTATTTTCTAAAAGCAAGTCTCTCACTCAAAAAATCTTCTAATTATTTAATTTGTAATTTGTTTTTATAGTTTTTATTATTGAATCTTGTGGCTCTTCACTTTGGAAAAAATTAAAAATCAAGTAGTTTTTAAGATCTAATACCACTAGGAAAATGTGTCTTTATTGAGTGAAGAAAAATTCTTCAAAAGTAGTTTTTAAGGAAAGGATTTTAAATAAAAATTATATCTAGAGGTAAAATATTTTGGACCTTGATTGTGTCTGTTTGAACTTCACTCTCTAGTAATTTATATAGTCTCCTTGACTGAGGTGATTTTAGGGCGTTATCGTAATTCTCAATAAATACTGAATCATTTAAGAAAAATTTATCTTTATTCTCAAAGCTTTCTTTATGAAAGTCTCTTGAAAATTCTGTTCCGACTTTTTTTTGGTTATTCCTTTTTGAAGATAAGTTTTTTAAAGACATTTTAATATTTTATACATAACAAATTTAGGTTTCTTGGATTAAGTAATGATTAATTAAAAAATAAATTTTTTTTAAATGGCTTAAATTTCTAAAATAGATATTTGTTGTTATTTCTTAGCTTAATCAAAATTTAAATATGATTTAACAATAGGGATTTAGAAAATATGTATGGATAAAAAACAACTTGTTAACTTCATCACTCTTTCGATTCTTCAAACTAAAAGAGTTGAAGATAGACTATTTAGAAAGGAAATCCAAAACTATCTTATTAAACTAAATAAAAGTCAATTAGAAAAAATTATTAGTGAATTTATCATCTAAAAAATCATGAAAAAGCTATTAGTTTTATCTATCATTATTGTTACTGCTTGTAGTCCAAAAGAAGAATTACCCATTACCCAAGATGAAATATCGATTACACAAAATTCAATTTCAATTAAGAAAGATAAATCATCCATTAAAGATGAAAAAAAATTATTTTATGTAACGAAAGAAACTGCTGTTCTTCTTTGTGGAGGTAAATCCAGAATAATTGATAGTAAAAATGAAGAGATCATCAAAATAGAAGTCCAAGATTTTTCAAGTGCTGAAAAAGAAAAATTTGTTCAATTTACTCTTGTTGAGACAGATAGAAAAGGTGGTAAATATAGAATTGTTAATTGTTATCCAAATAAAGATCCTAAAAAATCGGTAATTAAAACGATCAAGACTAATTACAAGTTAAATTAGTCTTAGGTCAACTAGATCAAATGAAAATATTTAAATTTCTATTCGTAATTCCTGTAATAACTTTATTAATTATTTTTCAAACCTCTTTGCAAAATAGATATCTAATGGCTTCTGATATTAGAAATGGAGAAACAATTTTTAGAAATGTTTGTGCAGGCTGCCATGTAAGAGGTGGTTCAGTCGTTCTTAAAGGATCCAAATCATTAAAACTTTCCGACCTTGTAAAAAGAGAAATAGCAGATGAGAATTCAATAGCAAAAATTGCCAATGAAGGGATTGGTTTTATGAAAGGTTATAAAAATAAATTGAAGGATGGAGAGGATAAGGTTCTTGCACAATGGATTATTCAAAATGCAGAAAAGGGTTGGGAGTAAATGAAAAAAATACTTCTTTCATCGTTGTTGTTTCTATTAGCTGAATTCTCTTTCGCTGAGGAATTAACTAACTACACAATTACATCTGATTCTCAAATAAATACTTTAGAAGGTGATTTAGAGGCTACGGGAAATGTAGTTATTAAAAGTAATAGTGGTAATTTTGAGGCTTATTCAGACAAGCTTTCTTTTGACAAAGATGATAAATCTCTAAAACTTATTGGTAATGTAAATGTAAAAAATTTAGAATCTGAAGGAATTGCAATTGAAGAAACATCAGGAGATGAGTTGACCATTTTTACTGATACGGGAATTTTTGAATTCAAATCTCAAAATAAAAACAGAGTAAAAACAAAAATTAAACTCTAAATAAAGGCTTTTTTAAAAAAAATAATTCATATTAAAAGGAAATTTTTAAATGAGATTTAAAGGTGCTTTAAACTAAGTAATTTAAAATGATTGAGTAGAAATAATTTTTATTATGCATCCAAGCAAAGTAGTCAAAGATCCAAAAATCAACGATACTTATTACGATCCTGATGTTGATAAGCTTTATCAATATGTAAAAATTGGTGACTTTCTGCCAGAATGGGTAGTGACGAATATAGATGAAGATGACGATTATTATTACGCTTCGATGGGATATTAGTTTTAATATCTATTATTAAATACAATAAATTTGTCTCTTTAAAATTTTGTGTGAGGAAGTTTAAAGAGACAATTTAAATATAGAAAAAAGGGTTTAAGGGAAAATTAAAAAGGAAATAAGATTAAATAAATAAAATAATAATTCAATGTAAATTAATTATGAAATAATTAGATCAAATAATTTTGATTATATAAAATAAAATTGTTGGAACTTTCAATGGCTATTAAAGATCATAAAAGTTTGCAAGACTCAAGAATTCTTCTTGTAGAGGATGATAAGAGTATTAGGCTTACAGTCAGTGAATCCTTGAGCAGCGAAGGTTTTAGAGTATCAAGTTTCAAAGATGGTTTAACTGCATTAGATTTTATTACTAATGATTCAAAAAATGATGCTGACCTAATAATTCTCGATTTAATGTTGCCAGGGTTAAATGGATTAGAGTTATGTAGAAAAATAAGAAATGAAGAAAATTATATACCCATACTAATTTTAAGTGCTAAAGATAATGAATCAGACAGGGTTCTTGGATTAGAGGTTGGTGCAGATGATTATTTAACAAAACCTTTTGGTTTAAATGAATTAATTGCTAGATCTAGAGCCTTAATAAGAAGATCTAAACGTAATAAAAAATATATAGAAAAATCAAAAACTGTTCTCGAGTTTAATCATATAAAAATGTTTTTGGAAGAATGTAGGGTAACTTCTTTTGATAGAGAAATAACATTATCTCCAAAAGAATTTAAATTATTAGAGTTATTTATGAAAAATCCAAAAAGGGTATGGTCAAGAGATTTAATACTTGAAAAAATTTGGGAAATTGACTTTATTGGTGATACTAAAACTGTAGATGTTCATGTTAGGTGGCTCAGAGAGAAATTAGAAGAAGATCCCTCAGCTCCAAAGTTTCTTAAAACTGTAAGAGGTTTTGGATATAAGTTTGGATGAAAATGAAAACACTACAAGAAGTATTATTTTTTTTACATCAGAAGTGGAAAATAAAAGTCAAGCATTTTTCTCAATCAAAAGAAAAAAAATTTGAAGTTGATAAAAATAAGTATAAAAAAACTATTGATTTCCCATTTGATAAAATTAGACCTCAAGAAGTATTGTCTTGGTTAGATTATTCATCGCAAGGGTGGATAATTTTATCATCTGATCTAACAATAAAATTTATCAATCAGAAAGCTTTATCTCTTATTAGGGTTATTAAATATAAAGATCTTATTGGAAAAGCAATTAATGATATTAATGAGCTTGAAGTACTTAGTAATAAAATTCTATATTTAAGAAAAAAAGATTTCCCATTCAACCTTGATTTCACAATTGCGGGAGTACCCATTTGGGCAAATATTGTTAGAGGAAGGAAAAAGAACTATTTAATATTGTTGGAAAGTAAATTATCAATTGAATCCATAAAAAAAAGGCAAAATCAATTAATTAATGATGTGTCTCATGAACTGAAAACGCCTCTTACATCACTTATTTTAATTGGGGAAAGACTTGAATCAGTAGTATCAAAAAAGGATAGGTATCTTGTTAAAAGGCTTAAGAAAGAGTCAAAGAGATTAAGAAAAATGGCCGAAGAGACTTTAGAGCTTTCTAAGCTAGAAAGTAGCGAAGCTTTTAAAAAAAACAAAAAAATATCTATTTCAGATTTGGTTATGGAATCTTGGCAAACCTTAAAACCGCTTGCAGAAAAAAAAGATATAAAAATAAATTTATTTATACCAACAAAATATTATATATCTGGTGATATTGAAAATTTAAAGAGAGCATTTATAAATATTTTAGATAATTCTATTCGTTACTCTCCAACAAATGAGGACATACAAATTGAAATTTTTAAGAGAGATAGCTCTGTTGTTATCAGAGTTAGAGATAAAGGTATTGGATTAGAGGAAAATGAATCTAGTGATATTTTTTCTCGTTTTTATCGTGGGGATCCATCAAGGACTAAATTTAAGAAAAGTGGAAGTGGTTTAGGTCTTTCAATTACAAAAAAAATAATTAATAACAATAAAGGTTTTATAAAGGCATTTAATCATAAAGATGGTGGAGCGATTATTGAAACTATCTTTCCGTGTCTTAATACAGATTGATAGGGAAAATTTAAAAAATATTAGGACATGATTTTTCTGCAATAAATTTTTTTAAATTCAAAACCCCTTCTCTTGTAAAAAGAATGCTTCCTTCTTTGGAGTCATCTGCCCAATAAGAATCTCTTTTGCCAATAGCTAACCAAAGCCTATCAGGTAATGTTGGCATGTACATACTCTCGAAAGCAGATGTTCCAATGTCATTTTCTTCTTTCATATCTTTGCATGCTTCTATCATTAGTTTGGGTCGATTTAAATAATGCCTTACACCCTGCCAATAGTATTTTGTTTCAGCTTTAACTGGGGCGATGAATAAAATAATAAATATTAGGTATTTCATGATTTAACTTTTTTTAATTATAAGAACTACAAAAAAACCACCATTTATATATGGTGGCTTTTTTTAGAAGTTTTAACTAGATTTTTCCAATATTTAGGAAAAGAGTTTCACCAGTTGATTTCTTTCCAGTCCCGTCGTTGTCAGTTGAAATCCATGCTTGTCCGTCGTTTGTGATTGCTAAACCTTCGACCTTTTCAAGGATAAAACCACCAGTAGATTTCATTACTGGTTTTAGATCAGTAACTAACTCTTTTTCAACTAAGGGATAAAGTCTGGGAGGAATATTAGTTTGAAGACCTTCGAAAATGACATCATCTAAATCTATTTTATATATAGCTTTCAATTTTGCTTTCTTTCCGTAGAAACTATCTCTTTCGATTACATAAAGTGCCCCGTCATGGTAAGTCAATTCTGAAATGCCAACTCCACCTTTTTTGATCCTATCTAATTGATAATTTACGGCCCCCCACTGTTTAGTTTTTAAATTATAGGAAAGAATCTTAGTAGTATTGAAAGTATCATCACCCCAAGGCTTCTGTTGAGCAATATAAAGAATATCCCCATTTCTTGTTATGCCTTCAAAACCAGGGTTTTTAGCATAATTAAGATATGAAGGTGGTGGAGTTATCTTCTCTAAAATTTCACCATCTGAGCTTACATGGTAAATTGCAGGAGGATATTCACCTAGCTTTTTCTTGATTCCTTCAGTAGAAATGTAGAACCCACCATTCCCATCAGTAGTAATACCCTCTTGATCCATAAATAATGCAGTCTTACCATCTTGCTTTATATCGATAGCTCTTTCTAATAGTGCTGGCGAAGATGAAGGATCGATAACGTAAATTCTTGGCTGAGTTTTAAAAGTCCCATCATTAACAGCATAAATCTTACCGTCATCACCAGCCACCATTCCACTTATCGCACCCCAAGATACAAATTCAAGGCCATTTTCATTTGTTAAATGTGGGTAAGAAGCAGGAGCGTCTTGTAGTTGATAAATAGTTACATGAGAAGATAAACCAGGTTCTTTTTTGTTGTAATCTTTTTCATTTGCTGAGGCAATTAATCCCCTCTCCGGAATCGCGACAAATCCCTCTGGCCCAATGCCTGATGGAAGTAATTGAGTAAGTAAAGGTTGATTTAGTTCTGTAATATCATATACAGCTACTATTCCTGCTCTTTCTGCTCCAACGAATAAATATGGTGTTCCATCAATTTTAGAGAATGTAACTGATTCAGGTTCTACACCTTTTTTACCAGCTCTCCCATCTTGGAAATGGCCTATTTGAGCAATTGCTCTTTCTAATCTATTTGCATCTTCATATACTACTGTTCCATCTTTTTTGAAAATAGTCCAAGATCTTGAACCACCTCTTTTTGCTTGTTTGGGATCAATATGCTTGTAATCGCCTTCATTTGCTGTTGCGAAATGATCATTATCAATCCATGTTAGACCGTCTGGCTCTCTTCTTACATTTTTTAGTTTTTTCTTGAATTTATGTGCTCCATCTTTCTTTGTATCCATTCCTGCCATTTGTTTTACAATTCCTGCCGAGAAATGTGATATTACATTTCCCTCTTTATCAATTACTGCAAGATGGTTGTTCTCTTGAAGAGAAACAACAGTTTCACCAAGGTCATTAATAGCAACGAATTCTGGTTCGGGATCGCTAGGAGCAATTTCAGATAAGCCTGTTAAATCTACTTTTTTTATTGAATTACATTGTATTTTTCCTCTTTTGTTTAACTTCACAAGAGAAACATAACCTGGAGGATTAATTTGTTTACCCTCCTCATCTAATTGAGGGATAGATCCATCTTTATATTCTTCATCCCTCTCATTCTCGATAGAGACAGCTAAAAAGGTTTCGTCTGGTGAAACAAAGACACTGTCAGGCTGGCCACCTAAATTACATTCTTTTACTGCTTTTCTTGTTTCTATATTGTATTGAACTATTGCTCCAGAAGGATTTGTATAACTTTCAGATGTATTTAAACCTATATAAGCATTGTTTCCAAGCGCTGCAATTCCAGTTGGTTCTGCTTCAAGCTCTACAATCCCAAGAGCTTTTGGTTTCGCAGGATCAGAAATGTCAACTAAACCAACTACTCCTAAATCACTATCTGTATACATCAATGTCTTTCCATCTTCTGATGCTGTAACTACTTCAGATGATGTTTTGGTTGTAGATTTTGAGCCCTTTGGTAAATTGTCACTTACGTTGAAGGAAGAAATTCTGTTAAAGTTTTTTTCATTTGCCCAATATTTTGTATTCCAATTTGCAAATCCGCTACTTGTAGAGGAGGAGACAATTGCAAGTAATGCTGAAAAACTTGCAATAGCTAGGGTTTTTTTCATTTAGTGCGTAAGAAAACACCTTTCTATATTGTCGTTAAAAAGTTAAGAAAAAAAAATAAATTTATTAAGAACAATTTAAGGTTTATAGGACGTAAGCAAAAAAAAGGACCTCCTAATTAGAGGTCCTTATAAATTTGGTTATTATGATTAGAATTTGAATGATACTTGCATTCCTGCAATTGTAGTATTATCTTCTTCATCATCTTCAACAACCGCCACGAAAGGGATTGCTTTCATCCCATCATTAATAGGAAATTCATATGAAAGTTCATATGCGTATGTTGCATCGTCACCATCATCATAAGAACCATCTGTTCCTAATCCAGCACTTAAAGTACCGGAACCAAGATCAGTTGATAGTCCCGCTGCCCATTGTGTAGTTTCTGTACCATCATCTTCTTCACCAACTTCTATACCACCACTAATGGTAAAAGGAGCACTCTCAGGAGAGTAGGAAGCATTAAGACCCCAATATGTTGCAACATCAACATCAGCATAAGCAAGCGCAATACCAAATTGGTCTGCTGAGTAGCCAACATTTAATGCATAAATGTCTTCACCTTCTGCTGTGAACATACCGTGGTCTTGTGGGTCACCGTCATCATCTAGAGAAGCTTTTTCTCCATCTTCAGCTGAAACACCAAGTCCAATTGAAAAACCATTATCAAAATCATAACCAGCACTAATTGACTGATCACCACCAACAGCAATAGAGTTTCCTGTTCCGCAATCACTAAGATTATCAACAATGTTGTCAAATTCACAAGCACCAGTAAATTGCTTACTTGCATCCAATGAATCACCAACAGTTATAGTCCAGTCTCCAACTGGGAAAGTGTAGTTTAAGTCAGAAACTTTAAGGACATCATCAGAATCTTTACCAAAATCTGTGATGCTAAGCAAACCATTTTCTAAATCTTCAGGTGTATTACCTGTTTCGATTTCTACATTTAATTTGTCTTCACCTGTAAAAGATGTGTTTAGATCAATTTCCCAGAAGTAATTCATTGTGACTGCTTCATCAGTTCCATCAGGACCTTCAGCACCACCAATCAAGAATTTAGCCTTTCCTTTCATAGTGGTAGTATCAGTGAAAGAACCGGCTTCAACTCCGTCAAGACGAGCTTCAAGGCCATCTACTCTTCCTTTCATAATTGCCAACTCAGAACCAAGTTCATCACTTAGTCTAGTTATTGCAGCTCCTTTCATTAGGCCTTCACCACCTGCTATCAGATTGCTTAATTCAGCAGCAGCTTCTAAACGAGTAATAGAGTTGCCATTAAATTTTGGACTGTTTGTAAGATCCTTTAATGAATCGTAAGCCCAATCTCCTGGGAATAAAGTATCTGATTTGAAATCACCTAAAGATACTAGATTGTTAGAGTTTGAAAATTGACCAAGATCGGTATTATTGATCTCAGTAGCATTTACTGCAAATCCCGAAGCAATCGAAATGATAGCAGGTGCAGCAATTAGTTTTTGAAAAAGTTTCATAAACCTCAACACGTAAAAATGGATATTAATCCGAATTCACTTCAACTAGTCAAGGTTAAGAAAAGAGTAAGATATAAATTCTAAAAGGAATATTTAAAGAAATTTTAAATTAGTCTTAAAATAAATAAAGCAATTTCTCAAATCGTTAAACTTCTTTTAATATAAAAAAGAAAAATCAAACTATATTATTTCAAATATTTGCAAAACTAAATAAAGCAGTGTCTTAATCAGTATTAAGTTTAAGAAGCGTTTAAGAGCTAATTAATTAAAGGATAAGCTTTTAATTAAATATTATTTGTGTTGTAATTAAATGCTATATATATGGAGTCTTTCATTTAATCATGACATCCATGAACATAGCTAAGAAAGCTTTGGTTCTCACTTCTGCAGTAGCCATTGCTGCTGGTACAAGTATTCCTGGCACAAGTGTTTCTGCTAAAACAAGATTAAGTGGTGCTGGAGCATCATTTCCTGCCAAAATTTATACTCGTTGGTTCAAAGATTTAGCCTCTTCAGGTGGGCCAAGAGTAAATTACCAAGCTGTTGGTTCAGGCTCTGGAAGAAAAGCTTTTATTGATCAGACAGTTAACTTTGGTGCTTCTGATGATCCTATGAAAGATAAGGATATAGCAAAGGTAAAAAGAGGATTAGTACAGATTCCTATGGTTGGAGGAACTATTGCTTTTGGTTACAACTATGATTGCGATTTGAAACTTACTCAAGAGCAAGCAGTAAGGGTTGCTATGGGTATGGTTAAAAATTGGAAAGAATTAGGCTGTAAATCAGGTAAGTTAACTTGGGCACATCGTTCTGATGGATCAGGAACTACTAAGGCTTTCACAAACTCTATGGAAGCGTTTTCAAAAACCTGGACTTTAGGAACTGGTAAATCAGTTAAGTGGCCAGCAGGTGTTGGAGCAAAAGGTAATTCTGGTGTTGCAGGTGTTATTCAAAACACTCCAGGCGCAATTGGTTATGTTAACCAGTCCTACATTAAGGGAAATGTTAAAGCTGCTGCACTTCAAAATCTTTCAGGTGAGTTTCTAAAACCATCTGTAGAAGCTGGAGCAAAGGCTCTTAATGGTATTACTCTAGATGAAAATCTTGCGGGTAAAAATCCTAATCCAACTGCAAAAGGAGCTTACCCTATAGCTTCATTAACATGGATACTTGCTTATGAAGAGGGTAATGGTAGAAACACTAAAGCTATCAAACAAGCCTTTAATACATTGTTAAGTGATGAGTATCAAGACAAAGCTCCATCACTTGGATTTGTCCCCTTAAAAGGAGATATTCTTGAGAAGTCAAGAGCTGCTGTAAAAAGAATCGGTAAATAAACCGTAGGACAATATTTAAAAGGAGGAATTTATTTCCTCCTTTTTTTTATGCAAAAAAATATTTTGACAAACCTAATATTAAAGAAAAAAGAATGAGTATGTATGTTGGAACTATTTTTAAAAAAGATAATAGTGTAGAGATTAAAATTATAAAAATAGAGCTAATTAAAAAGAATTTTGATGAAAAACTATCTTCAATTAAATTAAATCCAGAGAAAATAACTGCTCCAGGAATTGTATTGATCACTCCTTCGATAAAGTAATTAATCGATTCAATTCTGTTTTTTATAAAGCCTTTTCCAAAAACAAAAATCAATAAAAAACTTGGTAAAAAAATTGCAAAAGTTGATATAAATGAATACTTTAAAGCTTCATTTATTCCTCCGACCGAAAACCCAGCTTTGTATCCAATAAAACTTGTAATTAATAAGATAGGCCCTGGTGTTATCTGGCTAATCATTATCCCATCTATAAATTCATTATTTGTTAACCATCCTTGTGAGACAACATAATCACTCATTAGAGGAATGATTACAAATCCCCCTCCAAAAATAAAAAGTCCCGATTTGAAGAAGAAAAAAAACAGATTAAGATAATCTATTAAATATTTTGAGTTTATAGACTCCCTTAAAAAATTATAAAAATTGGATATATCAAAAAAGACCGAGCTAATCAAAAATGAGGTTGTTGAAAATATAGATAAAGGGATCAAGCTATAATAAATTTCTTTGAATTTCTGTAAAAATATATTTATCAATCCTGCAATAGTAAGAATTGTTATGAGTGGAAATTGAATATTATTATATTTAGCAAATATGAGCAGAAATAATATTGAGCTGGAGAATAATATTCGATCAAACTTTAATCTTTTTTTTAATAGAACTAATGAGAATGCAAATATTATTCCTGCAATAATGGGAGGATTAAAATAAATTAAATCTGTTAAGAATTTTGATCCAGAACCAATTTGCCAAAAAAAACTAAGAGCTAATACCGAAATGAATCCTGGGATAATAAAACTTATACCTGATATCAATCCACCAAGATAACCATTTATTTTAAGACCTATATATATTGCTAATTGAGTGGATATTGGTCCTGGAAGTATTTGACATAATCCAATACCTTTTTCAAAAGATTGAGTTGAGATCAATTTTTTATTATTTATAAGTTCATCTTCGAATAAGGAAATATGAGCATAGGGTCCTCCAAAACTTAAAATACCAATTTTTAGGAAAGTTTTTGCAAGTTCAATTAAGGATATTTTTGCCATTAAAATATTCTAATTCCTAAAAATTAGTCTTTATGGAGCTGATAGGCTTTGTTTGATTGTTGGTAATTTAAGACTGGAAATCCAAGATAAGAATATTAGAAGTGATGAAAAATAAAGACAATATTGAAGACCAATATTCGGATTTCTCCCAATCATAAATAGTAAGCCAGATAGTAATGTTCCAACTAGTCTTCCAGTGGCATTTGCCATGTAATAGAAGCCAACATTTAAACTGACTTTTTCATTATCAGAGTAGGCCAAAATCATATAAGAATGTGTAGAGGAATTCATTGCAAAAACAAATCCAAAAATAGTGAGTCCTAAAATTATTGCTATTGATGGAGAACTTTCTCTCCATAATGCGACTCCTATCAAAGATGGTATTACCATTAATACGGCACTCCAAAATTGGATAGCTTTACGATCTGGACTTTCTTTCTGGCCCCATATCTTTCTAATTGCTGGAGCAGAAGCCTGAACAATTCCATAACCTATTACCCAGGCCCCAAGAAATAATCCTATTTCCATGTAGTCCCAACCAAATGCCATATCAAGGAATACTGGAAGAGCTACAACAAACCAAACATCTCTTGCTCCAAAAAGAAAGAATCTTGCCGCTGAAAGAATATTTATGGCATCTGATTTTGAAAATAGATCGTTAAAAGCAGGTTTGGTTTTCATCTTGCCAATTTCTCCAGGTAAAATTAATGTCAATAAAAAGGCTAAGCAGAGTCCAAAACCCATAATTCCTACAGCATTATTGAATCCAAATAACTTATACAAGAGCCCACCCAAGAAAAACCCAACTCCTTTAAGAGCATTTTTAGATCCAGTTAAAATGGCAACCCATTTAAAAAGTTGTTTTTGGCCAGTATCATTGCCATTATTTGTCTCTGGAACAACTGTCTTAACAGCACTTTTAGCACTCATTTTATTTAAATCTTTTGCTATTCCACTTACTGCTTGAGCAACCATAACGTATACGACACTAAAAATTACTGGCCAATCTTCCTTAACTGGAATAAGCATAAAAAGAGCAATGATTTGAAGGATAGTCCCAATCCATAAAGTAAGCCTTAAGCCATATCTTGCTCCTATCCAACCACCATATAGATTAGTAATTATTCCAAAAAACTCATAAAAAAGGAAAAGTAAAGCAATTTGTAGAGTTGTGTAACCTAGCTCATGAAAGTGACCAACAACTAATAATCTTAATGCGCCGTCGGTAAGCGTGAACGCCCAATAGTTTGCTGTCACAACACTATATTGTTGAATATTAGATAACTTCATAAAGACATAAATTAAATCTCTTTTTTGATTACATATTCAGTAAGATCTGCAAGTCTGCAGCTGTAACCCCACTCGTTGTCATACCAAGCGTATATCTTTAATAAATTTGAATTAACTACCATCGTTGATAAACTATCAACTATTGAACTTCTAGAGTCATTTACATAATCTGCAGAAACTAAAGGTCTTTCTTCGTAGCCAAGAATTCCTTTTAAATAAGTTTCTGAAGCTTCCTTTAGTGCCAAATTCACTTGTTCAGTTGTCACTTCTTTATTTAATTCAAAAACTGCATCTGTTAAAGAACCATTAAGTAGAGGAACTCTTACTGCATGTCCATTTAATTTTCCTTTTAATTCAGGAAAGATCTCAGCGATAGCTTTAGCAGATCCAGTTGTAGTAGGTATTAAACTTTGCATACATCCTCTTGCTCTCCTCAGATCACTTTTATAAAAATCTACAGGAACTTGAGTGTTCGTTACATCGTGAATAGTTGTAATAGCACCGTGTTTAATAGAAAAATTTTCATTAATTACCTTTACTATCGGAGCTAAACAATTTGTAGTGCAGGATGCTGCAGTTACTAATTTATGTTTGGAAGGGTCATAAAGACTTTGATTTATACCGTAAACAATATTAAGTGATTCAGCTTCTGCAACAATTCCTTTGACTGGACAAGCTACTATTACTCTTTTCATCCCAAGAGTATCAAAATAGGGATTTAGTTTGTCTGGCTTTTTATTCTTTCCTGTACATTCCAAAATAATATCTACAGAAGATTTTTCCCAAGGAACATCAAGGTAATTTTTAAAAGATGTGTAGGTTAATTTCTTTCCATCAATTATTATTTCTTCTTCTTTAACCTTTATATCTTTCACCCATCTACCATGGACTGAATCGAATTCGAGTAAATGCGCAGCAGCATTCGAATCTCCTGCTATCTCATTTATGTGAGTTATTTCTATATCAGCTCTGCCCCATAATGCTCTGAAAACTAATCTGCCAATTCTTCCAAAACCATTAATTCCAATTTTCATCACTGTTGAAATTTTCTATATAAATTATACATCAAAATATTTTGATGTATCAAGATGTTTTGATTAATGAAATCTTTTTTATTTAAGCTATATTTAGGAAAATTTAATTACTTTAAAATTGTTAAAAGATATTAGCAAAGTAAAAAAAGAAGATATATCTAAGTTGATGGTTTCATTTTCTGATCCTTTTAGGCTAGAAATAATAGACCTAATGATGGAGGGAGAAGTTTGTGTTTGCGATATTATGAAATTAACTAAGTTATCTCAATCAAGAATTTCATATCACATAAAAATTTTGAAGGAAGCTGGTCTTATCGCAGACAGGCAAGAAGGTAGATGGGTGTATTACAGCCTAAATAAAGAATCTCTCTTTTTGATAAAGGAATGGATAACTTCTTTGACAGATTATTCCTCAAATAGAAAACGTTGTTGCGAATAAATTATATTTTAGATTTTATTAATTAACTTCTGATTCCCTGTCATAAGTCATTCCTGATTGTTCCATCCACTCAGCTTTAGTTTTGCAGTTTTGTTTGTGGTTAAAGATGTGAAAACCTTCAATAATAATCATTATGGATAGAAGCAAAACAGGAATAAAATATACAGGGGAAGATATTACTTCTTTATATTTGATTTGAGCAATGAATTCTTTGTATTTAAACATTCCCTCAATTGTTATTCAGTAAATAATATTCACCTATGGTTAAGTAAAGTTAAAGAAAAAATTTTTGAAGAAATTAATTTAAGGATGTTAACTTTTCATGACTTTCATATACCTTTAACCCATCTTAAAGTCTTTTCCAATATTTAATAGTAGATTTGTAGAAATATTCTTTTTTTAATGGAAGAGAAATTAACTCTTTTCAAGAATCGTAAAAGATTCGGAATTGAAAAAAATATAGATTTAATCTTTAAAAATACAACCCTAGCCTTGTCTAGTATTGTTGCAATAGTACTTTTTGGAATTATTTTAGTAGTCTTTTTTCAGTCATTTGAATCATTTTCAAGGTATGGCTTAAATTTTCTAGTAACTTCTGAATGGAATCCAGTAAAAGATGAATATGGAGCTTTTACAGCAATATATGGGACATTAGTTACTTCTCTTCTTTCATTATTGATTACTATCCCTTTAGGTGTTGGAACTGCGATATTTATTACAGAGGATTTTGTTCCGAAATTTGTCAGAGAAATAGTAGGTTCATTTGTTGAATTACTAGCAGCTATACCATCTGTCGTATTGGGATTATGGGCGATATTTGTTATGGAACCTTTCTTTAGAGAGTTTTTTGTTTTTTTACATAAATTCTTTGGTTGGATTCCTTTATTTAGTGCGGAGCCTGCAGGTCGGAATTCACTTTTAGCGATAATAATTTTAGTGGTAATGCTTTTACCAATAGTGACCTCGATAGCTAGAGATAGTCTGAATCAAGTTCCCAAAAAGCTTAGGAATGCTTCCTATGGAATTGGTGCAAGTAGATGGAAAACTATATTTTCGGTAATTTTGCCTGCGGCATTATCAGGAATTATGGCAGGTGTTCTATTGGCGTTAGGCAGGGCAATGGGTGAAACCATGGCTGTCACGATGATTATTGGAAATTCTAATGTATTTAGTTGGTCACTATTATCTCCTGGATATACCATCTCTTCTATGCTTGCAAACCAGTTTGGTGAAGCCGATGGAAGTCAGGTCTCATCACTTTTTTATGCGGCTTTTGTACTAATGATCCTATCTTTAGTGGTTAATATCTTTGCTCAATGGCTAGTTAAGAAATTTAGTCTCAAATATTAGATGATTATGAATTCTCTTTATTACCAGAAAAAACTATCACGAAATGTAGGAGATAAATTCTTTACTTCTTTATCAGTTTTTTGTGCACTCATTGCAATTCTTCCTTTGATTTTTGTGGTTACATATATTCTTATTAAAGGGGGAGCTCAAATCACACCAGAATTATTTACTTTAGAACCAAATCCTCCTGGAGATGATTTAGATGCGGGAGGAATTAATCCTGCATTAATTGGGACACTAGTTATTACAACTATTGCTTCAATTATTGCCATACCAGTAGGTGTTGGCGGTGGCATATATCTAGCTGAATATTCAAACGGAGGACCTTTTTCAAAATTTATTAGATTCGGAGTTAATGTTTTAGCTGGTGTTCCTTCAATAATTGCCGGTGTATTTATTTATGCCTTAATCGTTTCAACAAAAATTTTATTTGGCAGTATGTACAGTGGTTTTGCAGGAGGTATGGCTCTTTCAATATTGATGTTGCCTACAGTTATAAAAACTACTGATGAAGGTTTAAAGTTAGTACCAAATGAATTAAGGTATGCTTCTCTAGGCATAGGAGCAAGTATGTATACAACAATATTAAAAATAACTTTACCCACAGCATTTAGATCTATTGCTACTGGGGTTGTGCTTGGAATCGCAAGGGCTGCAGGCGAAACAGCACCTTTGATATTTACTGCTTTATTTTCTTACTACTACATAGTAGGTTTTGAAGATTTGTTTTACGAGATGGGCTCATTAGCTGTTTTGATATATAATTTTGCCCTTGAACCTTATGATGCACAGAATAAACTAGCCTGGGCGGCTTCCTTTATTCTTGTCATATCAATACTAACAGTTAATATTTTTTCAAGGATATTTGCCGCTTTTACTGAGAAAACTAAGAGGGTATGAAATGATTAAAAACACTAAAAAGTCGCAAAAGAAAAACATTTTATCTCTTGAGGATGTTTCTATTAGTTATGGCACTTTTGAAGCGGTAAAAAATGTTTTTTTAAATTTTAAAGCAGGAGATATAACTTCACTCATTGGCCCTTCTGGTTGTGGTAAATCAACCGTTCTTAGAGCTTTGAATAGAATGAACGATTTAATCCCTAATTGTTCGTTAAAAGGGACAGTCCTCTTTGATGGAACTAATATCTATGACAAAAGAGTAGATCCAGTTGAAGTTAGAAGAAGAATCGGAATGGTTTTTCAGCAACCTAATCCTTTTCCAAAATCTATCTACGAAAATATTGCATTCGGAGCAAGAATCAATGGCTTTACGGGAGATATGGATGAATTAGTGGAAAGTTCCTTGAGAAAAGCTGCTGTATGGAGTGAATGTAAGGATAAATTAAATGATAGTGGTTACTCTTTATCTGGTGGACAACAACAGAGATTATGTATTGCTCGAACCATCGCAATTGAGCCTGAAATAATTCTCATGGATGAGCCATGCTCAGCTTTAGATCCAATCTCTACTTTGAAAATAGAAGAGACGATGCACGAACTTAAGAAGAATTACACAATAATAATCGTTACCCATAATATGCAGCAGGCATTAAGAGTCAGTGATATGACTGCTTTCTTTAATGCAGTTGAATACGAAGATGGTGATGGAGGGAAAGTCGGCTATCTTGCCGAATTTGATTCTACTGAGAAAATTTTTAACTCTCCAAAAGAAAAAACCACTCAGGAATATATATCAGGTAAATTTGGTTAATTTATAATTTTGCCTTTAAAAGAATAATTTTTACTTTTTAAGAAAGCTTAGGGGTAGACAAACAGTATAAATACCTATATAGTTATTTCGAATTAGTAAGTTTATCTTTGAAAAACTACCCTTTTCTACCTTTCTTGATTTTTGCAGGGGCTCTTATAACAACTGCAACAATAGGATTGCCTGTATTTACTTCATAATTAAAAAGTATTTTTATTTCATGTAGTCTTATGCTTTCAATATTAAATAATGAATTAATTGGAAGTCCTAATAAAAACCCTAATAAAGGGAAATTTATTTGACTTATTAAAAAAAAGAGAGAATATGAATTTGTGTGGGAGTGAAAAATCTGTATTAAAACCATTTTTAAAAGTGGTTAATTTCTAATTTATTTATCATGGATAAAACTAAAGAACAGTTAGAAAAATTAAGAGAAGTAGCAGAAGCATCTCTTACAAAAACGGATGAACTTCAAAAAGTTCTTGCTCAAATTGAAGCTTTAATGTCTAGAGAAGAATCACAAACATTATCAAAGAAGAAATAATTATTAAAAAAATAATTTTTTAGGTTTTGTACTTTTAATTACACCTATACAATTCCACTGTAGTTATTAATTGGGTATGCAGAACCCGTTCCAAAGTTTTCTGTTAGGTCTCGAGGTCTCACCTTCTTTCAGTAAAAGATCTCTTTAATTTTCTTGTTTTTATTATATTTTTATAAACTGCTTATTTAGTTGATTACTTTATAGATTTCTTTCAGGCAGACATTTACATCGAAAGATTCAGTATTTACAACTTCTAATCCTGTTTTTTCTGTAACTTCAACAGTGGCATTGCATTCGTCTTGTTTAAGAGCCATGTAACTTGGCTTTTTATCTTCTATTTCTAGTTCAACACTTGATTCAGTATCTTCCTTATATTGCTCCATTACTAGTGTAAGTGCTTCTATCTCAACGGAAAAATTATCATTTGCTTTTGCTTCAAATGGAATTACAAGAAATAGAAATAAAATCAAGGATATAAATTTTTTCATTTCTATAAAATGTGTTTATTTTTTTATAACGTGGATTGTCTGCTAAGGAAAGAGCCATTAGCTGTATAAATTTTTATTATCTATTTTTTCTCAAAAATAGAATCAACCCTAAATTAATTGAAAAAAAAACTAAACGAGACTTTTAAGTATAAATTGGTATATCTAAATGAAAAATTTAAGTCACTTCATTAGGATTTCTCTTAAGATTTTATTTCGATAATTTCTTCTTCAGAAACAATTGCCCATTTTTTAAATGACTTTTTGCAGGGATATCCGCCTGTTAAGTCTCCAAATGCAGGAAGATATAAAACATTTTTATACGAATCCATTGCAAAGCACCTTAAAGATAATTTATCTCCTTTGTTTTTTAAATAGATTTTTGGATGATAGTGTCCACAAATATTTAATGTTTTATTATCGCCTAAATCAACAGGTTCATGGCTAAAAGTAATATTTTTAGTTTTTCTAATATCAAAAATTTTTATGTTTTTAATATCACAACCTACATCGTGATTTCCGAGGACTAGTTCAACGTTAGTTTTTAGTAGTTCAGGAAGATTCTCAACTTTTTTTTGAAGAGTTTTATCTATTGAATATTTGCTGTGGAATAAATCTCCCAATATTATCAACTTTTCAGGACTATATTTTTTTACTATTTTTTTTATCCTTGCGAAATTGTTTTTATCTGAATTATTAGTGAGAGGTATACCATTTTTCTGAAAATACTCAGCTTTCCCAAGATGAATATCGCATATTAACAACTCTTTTGTTGTTGGTAGAAATAACGCTCTTGAAGGAAGCATCTCTAACAAAGTATCTTCCCAACAAAATTTAAAAGAACTTTTGTTCATTTAATCACTATATTTTTTTATAAGTTTTTCTACTCTTTTTTCTATTGGTTCATTGCTTAAAGTATTTTTAAGTCTTTCAACTAATAAAGGGAAAGCAAAAGGAGTTGGAGTTTTTATCTCGTTTAATAGCATTTTTAAATTTTTTAATCTTTCTAATGATCTAGATATTCTTTTATTTTCTAATTGATATTCTTTAACTTCTTGATACGATTGTTTTATCAAAAGATGACCTTCTTCATATTTAGTAAAGACATCGTAGAAAAGACTTGAACTTATTTGAAGTTGAGAAGAAGTTTTTGTTTTGGTTGGATTATTTTGATTTACTAGTCCACTTATCTGGGCAATATTTTTAAATCTACGTTTTGTTAATTCTGAAAAATTAATTGCATTTTCTAAATCTTCCTCCAATTTTTTGTTATCCAAAAAATAATCAGCTTCTTTTTTAATTATGGAAAAATCATAATCTTCTGATGTAGTTAAGCTGAATCCAAAATCATTAGCAGTAATACTAAATGTAGATTGTTTTAATTTTGCTAATCTTAAAGCCCATAGAAATGCAATTCCTTCATTTACAAATTTGCCATCAAGTGTAAAAACAAAAATATTTGATAAATCCTTGGTTTTATATATTTCTATAAGGAATTCATCTTTCTTTGGAATATTTGAAAGAGCCTGTTGTTTCTTCAATATTGGGCGTAATGAATTTAGTTCAGGATTCAAGTAATCATAATTTTCTGTTTCATTGCATATATCTATTTCTTTTCTCAAACTTTCACAAAGTAGATCAGAAATTGCCATTTGACCTCCAACCCATGCAGGAATTAGAGAACTTTTTTTTGTTGATTTTTTAACGTATAAAATCATATCTCTGATTCTTACAAATTGAAGTATTTTACCCGCAAAGTAAAAGGTATCTCCAGCATTTAATTTTGAGGCGAAATTCTCTTCTAAATTTCCCAAGGATTTCCCTTTCATATATTTAACATTTACAAATTTGTCACTTGTAATTGTCCCAATATTGAACTTATGCATTCTTATTAAAAATTTGTCTTTTACAAAATATTTAAAGCTTTCATTATTATTTTGTGATTCTTCTTTAATTATCTTTTTATATTTTGGGTATGCTTTAAGACATTTTCCTCCATATTCTAAAAAGTCAAGACACCAATTCCAATCTTGATCTTTCAAGTTTCTATAACTCCAACAACTTTTAATTCTTTCTTTCTCAATTTTAGGATCAAAGCCATTTCCGCATGCCAAACTTATTAGATGTTGAAGAAGCACATCATAAGATAATTCAGGAAGTCTAATTTCCTCAGTAATACCACTTTTAATTATTCTTCTCATTGCACTAATCTCTAATAACTCAAGTGAATTAGTAGGCATAAAAATTATTTTTGATTTCCCGCCTGGTCTATGAGCACTTCTTCCCGCTCTTTGGATAAGTCTAGCTAAATTCTTTGCACTACCAATTTGAACTATTTGATCTACAGGTTGGAAGTCAACTCCCAAATCTAACGAGCTGGTGCAGACTACCCATTTTATTAATCCGTCTTTAACCCCTTCTTCAACCCTTTTTCTATCTTCTTTATCGAGGGAGCCGTGATGAAGTGCGATTTTGTCATCCATCTTTGGCAGAAAAAATTTAAGACATTGATACCATCTTTCAGATTGGTTTCTTGTATTAGTGAATAATAAAGTGCTTTTATTTTTATCTAAGATTTTTAAAAGTGCAGAATGACTTCTGATTCCTAGATGGCCACTCCATGGAAATGTCGTTTCCTCCTCTGGCAAAACGCTTAAAATTTCTATTTCTTTTTGAATATTTGTACTTATAATTTTAGGTTTAATAGCGCTCATTCCAACTATTGCTCTTGCTGCTTCTTCAATATTTCCAATAGTTGCAGACATTGCCCAAATTTGTAAATTTTTTATATTACCTCTTAGCCAACTTAAAGATAACTCGCACTGGTTTCCTCTTTTACTACCCATCAATTCATGCCATTCGTCAATAATTATCGTTGACAACTCCTTGAATAGATTATTAGATTCTTTATTAGAGAGTAAAAGAGATAAAGACTCTGGAGTGGTAATGAGAATATTAGGTGGTTTAGCTAGTTGCTTTTTCTTTTGATATGGGGTTGTATCTCCGTTCCTAATTTCAACAGTGATTTCTTTATTAAAATGTAAAGCTGCTAATTGTATGGAATTTTTTAGATCTCTACTTAGTGCTTTTAAAGGCGTTATTAATAATATTTGGACACTTTTATTATTTTTGGGATCTTTTATTTGTGATAAAGGTCCCATTAATGCAGCGTAAGTTTTGCCGCATCCGGTAGGAACTTGTATTATTCCGTTTTCCCCATTTAAAAATGCTTTCCAAGATTCTACTTGGTAGGGTAATGGCTCCCATCCATTTGAGAAGAAAAATTGTTTAATTTTATAAATTAAATAATTTTGTTTACTATTTTGTGTAATATTTTTCATGATATTTTTTTCATCAGTTCATAAGCATTCTCTAGGCTATCTGCATCATTGATATTTTTATCTTTTCTCCATTTTGTTATTCTCGGAAATCTTACTGCTATGCCAGACTTATGACGTTTTGAAATTTGTATTTTCTCAAATGATATTTCGAATACCATTTCTGGTTTTAACGATCGAATAGGACCAAATTTTTCTATTGTATTTTTCCTTATCCATTTATCTAACTCTTTAATCTCAATATTCGTTAAACCAGAATATGCACTTGCAAATTTAATTAATTCTTGGTCTTTCCATAATGCAAAACTGTAATCTGTATAGAGACCAGCTCTTCTACCGCTACCGCCTTTAGCGTAAATTAGAACAGCATCCAGTTGCATAGGATCAACTTTATATTTCCACCAAAAACCTTTTTTTCTACCAGAGGAGTATATAGAAGTCTTTTTTTTAATTATTAATCCTTCAGTATTATTTTCTCGAGATTTTTCTTTATAAGTTAAAGCATCAGGCCAATCTTTAGGATAGATTAAATCACTTATTTTGAAAATGTCAGAGATATTATTATCATTTTTATTTTGCCATTTTGAAAAATATTTTTCTAACTCAATTCTTCTATTTTCTAATTTAATTTCTCTTATATCTCTCCCATTAATCTCTAAAAGATCATAAGCAATAAAAATAATTGGGTATTTTATTTGGATTGATCTAGTAGGAGACTTTCTATTTATTCTCTTTTGAAGTAAAGAAAAATCAAAGGCAATTTGTTCTTTAAAATTCCAAACTAATAATTCCCCATCAAGAACAAAATCATCTTTTATATGCGAAATTTTCTCTACTAATTCTGGGAAAGATTCATTGACTAATTCTTGCCCTCTTGTCCATAACGAAACATTGCCTGATCTTTTAATTAATTGCATCCTTATACCGTCGTATTTCCATTCAAATTGAAAATCATTTATTGAATGTTTGAAGATTTTATCTTCAATGGTATTTGCTAAAAGAAATGGAAATGGTTTGGAATTTAACTCTTGAAGATTGATATTCTTGTTAATTAAAAATTCATATGAATCAATTGAAGGCTCAAAATTCCCCATCAACCTATGGGAAATAATCTCTTCATCAATATTAATTTGTTTTGATATTGATTTTGTGATTAATCCGATAGAGACTCCTATTCTAAAAGTTCCTGTAAGAATTTTATTGAAAATTAGATGGTTATCTTCAGGTAATTTTTCCCAAAGATTTTTAATTTGTAAATTTTTCTCCTCCTCATTAAGTTTTGATAAATCAGGTATTGTTTTGCTTAGTAATTCATTGAGACTTATATTTGATAATTTCTTTTTTCGGGGAGTACTTTTATTTTTAAGTAATAAAGTTATTACCTCAGCAGAATCACCAACTTTTAGATAGCAAGTATCAATTAACCATTCAGGATATTCATATATTTGAGAAAAAAGATTTTTTAAATATCTTCCACTTATAAATCTCTTATTACTTTTCCCAGTCAGTAAATATATCGCCCATGAATTATCTATTGGATCATTAGATAAAAAATAATTCTTTAAAACTTCAATTTTATTATTTATACTGTTGCTTGAATCTAACTCTACAAATAATTCTGAAAAATTTTTTAAGCTCATATTTATTTACCGAAGAAAAGAACATTTATTGATTCGTTTTCAACTAAAAATTTACTTAAAGCTTCACTATCTCCATGATGAAAAAATACATTTTTTGCTTCAGACTTTTTTACTACTTCTAAAATTCCATCCCAATCTGCATGATCAGATATTGGGAATCCCTTATCATATCCTGATCTTTTTCTTAGAGCTCGTATTGACATCCATCCACTCGCAAAAGCTGTTTGAATATTTTTGAAATTTTTTAGATAAGAGCCCTTACTTAAAGATGGCGGTAATAATATTAGACTTCCTTTAAGTTCATCTATCTTTTTTTTATTTTCGATTTTTATAGTATCTTTAATATCAATCCCAAGTTTTTTATAACTATTGTTCATTTTATGAATACTGCCATGGGAATAAATATTGCCTTTAAAATTTGTTTTACTAATTTCGTTTAATAATCTCTGAGCTTTTCCAAGTGAGTAGCAGAAAAGTAAAGAGGATTTTTCTGGTGAATTAGTTATCCATTTTGAAATATCATTTGCTATTTTATTTGATTCATCCCACTTAAATATTGGCAAACCGAAAGTACATTCGCTTATTAAATAATCAGTTTTTACTATTTCATATCGTTTGCAGGTCTCATCTTTTTGAAGCTTAAAGTCACCTGAAATCAGCCATTTTTCTTCAGCAAAAATAAATCTTATTTGACTAGATCCAAGGATATGACCTGATGGATGAAAAGAAATATTAATGCCATTTATCTTAAATTCTTCTCCATATTCAAAGGTCTTAATTTTGATATTATCTCCAATTCTTTCTTTAAGAAGTATCGCAGTCTCGTTAGTGGAAATGTATTCTTCACAGCCAAATGTAAAGTGATCAAAATGAGCATGAGTTATTAATGCCTTTTTTACTGGCTTGCTTGGATCAATCCAAATATCAGCAAGTTCACAATAAAGATTTCCATCTTTATATCTAATTAAATATTCTTGTTTAGTTCTCAAAACCACATCTCTTACAATGTAGTTAATTTAGCTAATTATGCCCACGCTTGTTTTGATAAAGCTATGGCTGAAATTGTTAGCAAAGCAATAACTACAAATTTGTTACTCCAATTAATCATGAATGAACTAATTTTGTTAAATGAAATTCTGTTAGATGGCAAAATATTTTTCTTATTCAGAATCTGATGATTTTTATTATTTTTTAAGTAATTTAAATTTTTAATCTCATTTATTAATTTAGATTCGCAAGTTGAGAGTTTTTCTACTTGACTTAATAAATCAATATCTTCTGGTCTTAATAAAGAATTTAATTGTGTAATTTGCCTTTCGTTTTTTAAAAGAAATTCATTAACTATCTCATCTGTTCCTAACCCCTTCTTTATATTAAGGAGAATATGATCTCTTTCCCAGGATTTTTCGAGAGAATTTAAAATTTTGTTTATGCTCATTTTAAGTATTTTTACTTATGATAAATTATTATTTTTTTCTTCTGTGGCTTATTCCTGTAAGTAATTAGATAAAATTACTTTTATTTAAGATTTGCGAATAAGTCTGTTTGCAAAATATTTTATCTTTACCTTTTCTGCAATTTTCTTAGAACTGTTTTTGGTTTTAACTTTATTTAAATTGATCACTTCATCTGACACATTTTTACCAGTGACAAAATAACTTTTAATTTTTTCTAATTCTTCTTTATTTAATCTTTTTGTCGCACCTTTTGCATTGATTCCAAGTTTCTTGCAAGCTAATAATACTCTATTACTTTCGACATTAAGATCTTTGGCAATAGTGAAAATCGGGGTGCTGTTAGACATTATTTTCTTTACTATGGAATTTATTATTAATAGTATATTTATAAATTAGAAATAAAATAGATTTTAACTTTTTTTAATTTCAAAATTTATTAAGCTATTTAGGCCACTTTATCTTCGAAATTATTTAAATCATTAAACTTTTTCTTCATGGTTGGATTATTTCTAGTTAATTTTTTTACTGTTAAATCTTGAGATTTGCTGTCAGCTGATAAAAGATGTTTTTTTGACAGAATTAAAGCCTCCTTAGTTTTTTGTAAATGGGTTATTGATTTATTAATTTCTGAAATTGCATCATTAAATCTATCTTGGGCAAGTGAAACATTTTTGCCAACTGCATTCTTAAATTGCTCAAGAGTACTCTCAAAATTAGTTATGTCATAATTCTCGCGTTTCATTAAATCAATTTGTAATTTGTATTTTAAGGTTTCCATAGATGCATTTCTTAGCAGAGAAATAATCGGTAAGAAAAATTGAGGTCTGATGACATACATCTTTGGGAATCTATGTGAAACATCTACTATCCCTGCATTATATAGATCACTATCTGGTTCTAGAAGCGAAACGAGTACTGCGTATTCACAAGATTTTTGTTTTCTATCTTTGTCTAATTCTTTTAAAAAATCTTCGTTTTTTCTTTTATTAGTTCCATTTAAACTTTCGTTCTTCATCTCAAACATTATTGATACGACTTCAGTTTTATTTTCATCAAATTCTCTAAATATATAGTCACCTTTACTTCCAGAAGTAGCATCATTATCCTTTTCAAAATATGAGTTTTTAAACGCAGATGCACGATTTAGATTAAATTGAGTCTCGCAATGGATTTCTAGACTTTCTCCTACCATCTTTGTAGATAATCTAGATTTCATTTCTCTTAACTCCTGTATAGTCAGGTCTCTTTCACTAATTTTGCTTTTAAATTTTTCTTCAATTAATTTTTCATTAATTGAATGTTCAAGCCTCATCTTTTCAATGGAATTTGTTAATGATGAGTTTTCTTTTTCTAAATTAGTAACAGCTTCACTGATCTTGTTTTTTAAAGATAATTCTGAAATTAAAGACTGGCTTTTAAGTTCAGCCTTTAACTTTATTAATTCATTATTAAGTGAATTAATTTTATTTGTTGCTTGAATTTTTAAATCATTAAGATCATTTGCTTTCTTTTCTTCAGCTATTCTTAATTTAGATTCAATAGTTTGGATCTCAGATTCTTTAATACGATTTTGTTCTATTAACTTTATCTTAAACTCACGGTTTAAAATTTCAGTAGCTTTTTTATAATCTTCTTCAGCCAAAATTAGTCTTTCTTTTATTTGTTTGTTAAATTCTTCGTCTTTTATTTGAAGAAGTATTTCTTCAAAGCTAGTGGGATCAATTCGGAATGTTTTCCCGCATGAGGGACATTTAATATCTTTCATTTTTTAATTACAACATTAATATTAGAAGGGATTTGATATTCGAACTATGTAAGTAGAATATTATTCTTGACTAAGAATAATCAATGATCTAATGTTATGCATAAAAAAATAAAATAATTAATGAATGTAAGTCATATTAATCCAGATTCCTTAAGAATATTAATTTTATTAGCTAATTCAATATCTGCAGAAGATATTGAGCGATCCAATGTTTTGTGAGAAGAAACTGTGTAACCACTATCATCAACAAATTCATCTTCAGCATCTTTTAAATGGGCCTTCTCATTTTGGAGGTCTGTGTAATTTCCTGACTTGTATATATTTGACTTACTGATATTACTATATCCAAAATTTGAAATTCCTCTGGCATCTAATGCTTCCTCAACTAATATTCCAACTACTTTAGATCTACTTATAGATTCACTCTTGGATATTTCATCAATAATTTCAAGTACTCTTTTCCTAGGGAGATATCCTATTCTTTTAACTTTATTTTCCATAAGTCTTTACATATGTCGATATTGTAACACTTCTGTCAAATTAAATCAGATGATGATAATTAGCACTCATGCAAATTTAAATAATGAGATTAAAGTATAATTTTTGTAGAGAACTCATATAAACTTATTTCTCAAATAATCATGAGGACAGTTTTATATGCTTCTTCTAATTACCCTTTCAGATTGTTTCGGATTTCTGAAATTTTCTTAATTTAATTTCCAAATATTATGAAAGACAAACTATATGACAATGCGGATAGCTTTGCAATGTCATTTGATGAGGAATGGGAAAATATTGAATGTGATGATTTACGATTAAAGATAGATAAGGTATTTGAACTTTTATCAGACCATCCTTTTTTGATCTCTAATCCAGAGAATGCTAGAAAAATGGCAGAATTTAGGATATTTTCATTAAAAAAGTTTAAATAATTATCTTTAAATCTTATTAAAATTAAAAAAATTAAACTTATTATTGCTTAAGGTTTAAATTGTTGGGGAATTAAAAAATCCCTTACTATATAAAAATAATATTATCCCAATTATTGGTCCTATTCCAAATACAAAAAGTACTAATTTTGCAGAATTTTTTGTTTGACCTAATTTCTTTTCTATTAAATTTGAATTAGCTTGATTTTTTTTTAATTTTTTCTTTTTCATGAAAGTTATATTGCTACAGCAACTTTAAAAGATTTAGATGAGATATTGAGTCTGAAATAATTTTTCATTTAAAAATTAATGAGAATCAAACAAGATCGTACTGTATAATGTAAACACTATAAAGCAAATATGAGTGCAACTAAGAGAGAAGAAGTATGTTCTCACCTCAGATATATAAGGTTAGAACTTAGAGAGATGCATCAAATGCTTATTAAAGAAGATTTGTTGCCAGATCTTAATGAAGTTAAGGAAGTGCATGCACAACTCGATGCTTTATTCGATTTGATATCAGAAAAAAGAGTAAAGAAGATAAAAAGCCAATTTTGAAACTTTCGTTTAATTTGAATATATTAGAAATAATTTGTGGCTGATTCAATTTTTTTTCTATTATCGTGCATCTGTTCTAATGTATTGTAAATTTCTTTTATTTGGATTTGAATTAGATCTGTTGAATTAATATTGCCTAAAGCATCTAATGCTGATAAAAGGCTTTCCTTGGCTTCAATTAAATGTCTACATTCCTTACTGCCTGCTTCGTATGACATGTGCTTTACTAAAAAAATTATTATCTCAAATATATTAAAAATTCTTCCGTATTGCTTGATACTCTTATTAAATCAACGCTTATTATTGTAATTTTCAATACAGAATAAGAAATTATTTTTACTATTATTTGATAAAAACTTATGGAAAACAACTCCAAAGATTATAAATTCTGTATTAAATTAGCTTTAGATAACGCAAAAAAAAGAATTACCTTACTAGATAATTCTGATAAAAAGTGTGTTCTAGAAGAATATAAGGAATGGATTAATGACGGTTTAAATAAGCATACAATTTTACTTCTTAGAGATGATCCGGTCATATAAAAAATATTTAGAATCTTTTCTAATTCTTTTTTTTTGAAGTAACGCTAAATAAAAAATAAAGACTTACCATAAAAAATATTGCTAAGAAAACAGTTAAAGGTGAGAAATTATACATATATATCTATCTAGTTAAAGTATTAATTTAACTATAGCAGTTAAATTAAGTTCATCTTGCATTCATTTTTCTTTGAAAAGAGAAAGTATAAATATATTCAAATTTTCTTTTTCTAAAAATATTTTTTTTTGGTTATAGGTTTTTAATTTCTTAAAAATTAAATCAACTAAGTGTTCTGATTTTCTAGTCATATATTGAATTTATTTTTCTAATAAGTAAATTTTTTCTTCACCGATTTTATCTGGCTTTGTTATTTTGCATCCTTTATCTTTCTCCATATTACAATCTTTTGTGGCAGGAACAGATTTCCAAGTGCAAATTTTTTCTTGGAAATCTTCTTTTAAAATTATCCATCCATCATCTAAGTATTCCGAAATACCATCCTCGCCACAGGAAAACTTTATTTCCATTCTTTTCTTTTCTGGATTAGGGTTATCCTTAATATTTTTTTCCAAATCTTTTAAGGGATACTCTTTATTTATTGATGTCCTACATGAACTTAAGAAAATTATAATTAGAATAAATTGACAAAATATTTTTATACTGTTCATTTTTTTAACTTACGATAATTCTAAATTATTCAAATTATAGTTTATTTTGATTCTATTATTTTTAATAGCTTATCCATTTTATTCATCAAAAATTTTACATCATCTGGCTTCGGTAATATTAATTCTTCTGTAACTTCCAAATGCATTTTCTTTAAGTTTTGCCTCAAATCTTTTAACTGTATTTTTATGGATTCCTTTTTTTGTTTTATGTCAGTCATAGTATTAAAAATTAAATTTTATTAAACTTAAAGTTAGTATCATAATATTGGGATGGTTATTAATAGAAAAAAATTAAAGTTTTAATTTTTTAAATTTTCTATTTCATAGATTTCTTCGCCACCATAACAAAAATTTGTAGATAACATTTTTATTTCCCTATTATTAATTCCAATTGTATTTTTATTTTTAATAATATAATTTTTGGCAATAGCTTCACAATCTAATTTGTTTTTTGCATGTTTAATAACCGGATAAAAATATGCCAATGTAATAATTACAAAGAAAAATATTATTAATGATTTTTTATCGTTTTTGATAAATTCTTTAGAAGTTTTTTTGGCTTTTAATATTTTTATTAATAATTTATCAGGTAACCCTATTTGAACAAATAACAACTCTACCCACCATGGAAGATTCTTATCTTTCTTTTTCTTATAGTTTTCGGAAGTATTCATTTTCTTGGCTTCATCATCTTGCTTTCTAACCTCTTCAAAATTAGTGATTTCTTTTTTAATCATATCTTCGAATGATTTATTTGGGATGTAGAGGGTATATTTTGATTTGGAAACTATATTTTTATTTTATAAGTTTTAATTTAATTTATCTATGAATTTGAGTATTGTTAATCTGTATTTAAAAAATTTTAAATGGCAAAAAAAAGAAGGAAGTTAAATAAAGAGTTTGAGAGAAAAATATATTCATCAAAAAAAAATGTAGAACTAGTATTGGCAAAAATCTATGATATCGATGATGAAGACATACAAAAAGAATATATGAGCGCTTTTAACAAAGTTGTTTATTTATATGATGAATTAAAAGAAGATTATGAACGACAAGGATTTTCTGATAATTCAGAAGAACTTCTCACAAACTATAAAAATGCATTTAACCTTTTTGAATCAGAATTTGAAATTTAAATTCAATTTCTAATTAACGTCTGTAAGGTGTTACTGGTATTTCAATTAGCCTTCCTTTTTGGAAATCAGATCTTTTCTCTTTTAAATTTTTGATACATAAAGATACCCTTTTCTCCTTTGCGCAAAATCTTTTTATTTGGTAGTTAGAAAGAGAGAATGATTCATTACTTAATGAAAAAAAGGCCCCAAAAAACATAAAAAAATTTAATAACAATTTCATTTGCTTCCTCCTGACCACTCTTTAATTCTCATTAATTTAATTACTTTCTATTATAAATATCTATAATATTTTTTAATTCCTCTTTATTTAAGTCTGTTGAAATAAAAACTTCTTGGGCCGTTTTACCCTTTCTTGCTATTGCTTTATATCCGTTGATAGTTTTCACGGACAATCTAATTATCAATTTAGAGGATCTTCCCCTGGCTCTTGAAATAGCAGCTGGAGTTATTGTCTTGATATTATTGTCCAGTACTAACTTTTGGAGTATTGGAATTAACCCTTCTATATTTGTACTATGATTTAAAACTAACCTTCCCAATTTAAATTTATCTCCATTCTATTGAGAAAATTTTGTTTCTGAGAAATTAAATTTAGCTTTAAAATGATTAAAAATTTTGAAGTTCTGTTATATTTATATTATAGATTTAAATACAATGATTTTTCAAATAGGTTGGGCAGCATTAGCCGCAATTTTTACTTTTTCGATTGCCATGGTTGTTTGGGGAAGAAATGGTGACGGATCCATTGATATATGATTTCATTTTTAACTTATGAAATCTATTTAAGTAAATTTCTTTTATTAACATCATTCGTCCTACTCATATTAATAACTTTCGCTGTAATTTATATTACCTATGTCTCTATAAAAGATAAAAAAAGACTAAGGAAATAGATATTATTATTTTTGATCTTTTTTCTTATCCTTAATTCTTAGTTCCTCAATTAATTCTTTTGCTTGTTCCATTTTTGATAGGCTGCTTTTATAAATCCCAATATCTTTTTCTGCCTTATTAGCAGATAAGCTTAAATTCTCAAAAATATCAGAGGTCATCTTATTTAAATCTGATTCATTTTTCTCTTTGAGATCTAGGGAGTTTGAAATTAATATATATATCCCTAAGTTCAAGATCCTTGAAGGATAAAGTTTAGAATTGCTTTTTTCTTTTAATAATTTCAAAATATCATTAGAAGATTTATCCTTGAATTCCTTTTGTGATTTTTGAGATATTTCATTAATGTCCTTCGCTTCAAAATTTGTAGAACTGCATAAAGAGTCAAAAAGAAGATCCAAATGTTTCTCAGGTTTGTATCCTTTCATTAATTCTTTGAATGTTTCAGTGAGACCCACACAGAAGAGATAATCTTGAGTAAATTCATTTTGATGATTTAGAAGATTTAGTTCGACTAGCATTTCATCAACTACTCTTTTATATAAACCCGGAATAACGTAAGGGAACTTTTCATGAAATAACTTTTTGCTATCTGAAACAGTCAATTTTTCTTTCAATTTTTTATATGTAAACCTTAATAAGGTTAGCGTATGTTTACTCAATATAGTTAATATCTTATAAACAGATAAATATTATTATGATCCCTTTAGTCTTAGAAGAATCTGGCGGCAGTGAAAGAGTCTTTGATATTTACTCGAGATTATTAAGAGAAAGAATAATCTTTTTGGGAGAACAAGTTACTAGTGAAACTGCTAATAGAATCGTTGCTCAATTATTATTCCTTGAAGCAGAGGACCCCGATAAGGATATCTATATGTATATAAATTCTCCAGGAGGATCTGTCTATGATGGATTGGGTATCTTCGATACAATGCAACATGTTAAGCCTGACATACATACAGTTTGTGTAGGTTTGGCAGCTAGTATGGGTGCATTCCTGCTGGCAGCGGGTACTAAAGGGAAAAGAAGCAGCCTTAGACATTCAAGAATAATGATTCATCAGCCACTTGGAGGAGCTAGAGGTCAAGCCAGTGACATAAGAATTCAAGCAGATGAAATTTTGTTCTTAAAAGAACGACTTAACACTGAATTATCAGAAAGAACTGGAAAGGATTATGAGACTATCAAAGAAGATACAGATAGAGATTTTTATATGTCTCCAAATGAGGCTGTCGAATACGGGTTAATTGACCTAGTACTAGATAAAAAACCAATTAAAGTTTAACTTAATAGTTGAGGTGTTCTTTCTTTTTTAGGAATTTTTGTGAATTTGGAAAGAATACTTACAAATTCTTCACCGTCTAATGTTTCTTTTTCAATTAAAAGGTCAACTATCTTATCCATAGCTTCTCTGTTCTTGCTGACTATAGCGTAAGTTTCTTTGTAGCATTCCTTAACCATTATTCTTACACTTTCATCTATTTGCTTAGAAATTGAATCGGAAACTTCACTTCTAGTCATTAAATCTCTACCAACAAATACTTCTTGATTACCACTTTCTAATGCTATCGGACCTAAATTACTCATTCCAAATCTCGTAACCATTTGACGGGCCATAGAAGCAACTTGTTGGAAGTCACCTCCAGCTCCTGTTGTAATTTCACCTTTCCCAAATACTACATCTTCAGCAGCTCTTCCTCCTAAAGCTCCCATTATTCTCGCCTTTAGTTGAGCCCTGCTAATAAGTGTTTGTTCATCGTCAGGAGTAAACCAAGTTAATCCTTTAGCTTGACCTCTTGGTATGACAGTCACTTTTTGAACAGGATCATGAGCTTTCACTAGTGAACCTATGATGGCATGTCCAACTTCATGATAAGCAATTAATCTCTTGCTTCTACCATCTGTTAGTGGAGAGCCTTCCATTCCTGCGACAATTCTATCTACAGAGTCATCAATTTCTGAAATAGTGATAGAATTTTTCCTCCGCCTTGCGGTCAATATAGCAGCCTCATTTAATAAATTTGCTAAATCTGCTCCAGTAAATCCAGGTGTTCTTCTTGCAATGCTTTCAAGTGTTAAATCTTCTTTTAGTTTCTTATTTCTAGCATGCACTTCTAATATTGATAGTCTGCCTTTTATATCAGGAGCATCCACAGTTACCTGTCTATCAAATCTTCCAGGTCTCATTAAAGCCGAGTCTAGAACATCGGGCCTGTTTGTGGCTGCAATTATAATTATGCCACTATTACCTTCAAAGCCATCCATTTCAGTAAGCAATTGGTTGAGAGTCTGTTCTCTCTCATCATTACCTCCACCAATACCTGCTCCTCTTTGCCTCCCAACAGCATCAATTTCATCAATAAAGATTAAACAGGGACTGTTTTCTTTAGCTCTTTTAAAGAGGTCTCTTACTCTACTAGCACCAACACCAACAAACATTTCAACAAATTCAGAACCTGATAATGAGAAAAATGGTACACCTGCTTCGCCTGCAATTGCTTTTGCTAATAGAGTTTTGCCGGTACCAGGAGGACCCACTAAGAGAACACCTTTCGGAATCCTTGCACCAACAGAAGTAAATTTTTCTGGTTTTTTCAGAAAAGTGACAACTTCTTGTAAATCCTGTTTAGCTTCATTAACACCGGCAACATCATCGAAAACGACACCCGTTTCAGCTTCCATTGCAAATCTCGCTTTTGTTTTTCCGAATTGCATTGCTTGTCCTGGCCCTCCCGGCATACCATTTGATCTCCTTGCTAACAAAATTAAACCTCCAATTAAAAGAGCAGGGAAAAGCAAATTACCCAATATTCCTAATGCA
Organism: uncultured Prochlorococcus sp.; assembly: GCA_902558895.1. Classification (GTDB taxonomy): domain Bacteria; phylum Cyanobacteriota; class Cyanobacteriia; order PCC-6307; family Cyanobiaceae; genus Prochlorococcus_A. Next base: position 45,883 of record CACEFS010000001.1, on the reverse strand, counting down.
GGAGAAGCTGTCTTAACTGGATGTACATCAAAGCTGATTCCCTCATTTTTTAAAATATTGATAAGTTCTGGCGTTAAGCCCGGTAGATCTACGCGTAATCTTTGTACTTTATTATCTAAATCCGAATCTATAGTCTCAATTACAGCATTTCTTCCACCTTCAAAAATATCAACAGATGTAACCCTTCCTGAATTAATGTAATCTAAGAATCTGCCGTAACTAACTCTTGCTACCGCAGAATTTCTTGGTGCAACTGTAGTCCCATTGGATTTAAGTGAGTCAACATTACTTGAAGATAAAAATTGGTAGGAAAGTGCTACAACTAAGAGTATAGGTAGAGCCCATAAAATTAATGTTTTAAATTTTTGATTCATTAATTTATAAAAGTTAATTCTTGGATTCTAGACTGAATCAGTGCATTTCGTTGATATTTTCTCTAACTTTATGCTTATAATACTCATTAATGTATCCAATTTATAAATGAAATTTGAGATCAACGATAAGGTTAAGTTGATTGCTCCAGTCTCTTATTTAAAGACTTCAGATAATATGCCGATGTTAAGACCACCTGATTTAGTAGCAATTGATGAAATTGGAGAAATTCTATCAATTAAATCTCCAGATACTGTTGAAGTAAAGTTTAGAAGAGGTTCGTTTTTGATCGATATTGACAAGATTGAGAAAAACTAACTTAAAAGTATTGCTTCCACCTTTTAGAAATATCTAAACATATTTCTTTATTGCCAGATACACTCAGAAATGGTTTTGAAAAATACTTATTAGTTAATCTAAGAATATCTAATGAAGATACTGAATCTATTTTAGAATTTAAATCGAGCTCAGAAAATGAAGTCAAACCATAGCTAATTAATTGTATCTTTCGCTGTAAAATTTCATCTAGAGATTGATTTCCTAATAGAAAAGAACCTTTTAGTTTTTCTTTAGCCAAAAGTATTTCAGCATCAATCAAGGGATTTAAAAGTAAATCATTCAATAAAGTTGATAAAAGTTCAAAAGCAAAAAGTGCTTTTTTATTTGATACTGATAAATAAACTACAAATGGAGCATTGCCACTCCTAACAGGGTAATAAACACCTAAATCGTAAGTTATTCCATTTTTTTCCCTAAAAAGTTTAAATAAAGCAGAGCTCATTCCATAAGATAAATATGACTCCAAAACCTTAAGGGGCAAATATTCACTACTTCTACGGGAGCAAGTTTGGTTACCCACCATTATTATTGTTTGATTTGAATCGTTATTATTGAAATCAAATCTACTGTTGGGGCTTAGATCGTGACTTATAGGTCTTGATTTTTCTTCTAAGGGGTGTTTTTCTAATGTTTCTATACTTACTCCATTTATTTCTAAATTATTTGAAATTATATACTTATCTCGACTTTTGAAATTTTTAAACTCAAGCAAAATATCTTCATATGTGATCTTTGAGACATCATTTGCATAGCCATATGTATTAAAGGCATAAGGATGATTTGAGTAAACAATTCTTCTCCATTTTTCAAAACAGATATTAAATGGATTCTCTTTATCTTTTTTTATAAGATCAATAGAAGATTTTTTTACTTTTTGAAATTCAATTTCAAAGAGAGTTGGTTTATTAACTATTAAATCTAATAAAGGTAATAATTTACTGAAATGTTCATTTAGGGATTTAATGCTTATTGAAATACCATCTTCAAATACTTCTTTATTTAATTCTGCTCCATAGGATTCAATATGCTCCGAAAGAGTTAAATTATCAAAACCCTCACATCCCCTCGTAAGTAATGAAGTGAGGATTTTGTTTATACCTTTTTTTTCAACACCATCCACATCGCTGCCACCTTTAATCCAAATTGAAGCAGTTGAAAAATTCCTTTTTTTATAATTTAAAAAATATCTTTTTAACATTCTCCAGGGTATGCAACTAAAGTGAATTTTTCTCCACGGATATATTCTGTGATCTCTTTGAAATTATCCAAATCATTCCAATGATTTAAATGACTTTCTAAATTATTGATTGCAGATTTCCTCCCCCAAAGAAGTTCATTCCCAAAGAATGAAGAAAGTTGTGTGGATGTCTCTAAATTGAAGATATAATTACTTTTCACAATATTTATCGCTTTTTTTATTTCATCTAGGGTCAAGACCTTACAAGTTGAAATCTCATCAATTGTTTTATTAATTTGCTTTTCTACTAAATCAATATCTTTGGACTCACAACTCGCTTCCATTATAAATAATCCCCCTAATTCTCCAGCATTTACATCTACATATACCGATTCAACAAGATTACTATCTTCTTTTAAAATTTTAACTAGTCTGCTGTTTCTTCCCACAGAGAGTATTGATGCTAATATCTCTAATCCAATAATATTTTTTTGATCATTGAGGTTTGGGATAAACCAAGCCATAAATATTCTTGAAAACTCTAAATTATCAAACTTAACTGACTCTCTACCATTCCTAATTTTTAAAGAAGGTTTATTATTTAGACTAATTGAATTTGGACCTTTATTTATGCCAGATAGATCACTTTTTTCAAAAATTTTATAAATTTCTTCAGAGAGATTCCCCACAATTGCAATACAAATTTTTTCGGAAGTGTAATGTTTGCTATGAAATTTTACAAGGTCATTTATCTCCAAGTTTTTAATACTATGTTCAGTTCCCAGAATAGAATTGGAATAATTCGGACTTAGCCAAACCCGTTTCAAAAAATAATTAAACAATCTTTCTTCAGGCTGATCATTTTGTTGTTTTATTTCATCAATAACCACCCCTTTTTCCTTTATAAATTCATCAGGATTAAAATCTGGAGCAAAGACAATATTTGTCAAAAGAGCAAGTGATTCTTTAAAGTTACTTGGTGGAACTAGGACATGGTAATGTACATCATCATAACCTGTTGAAGCGTTGCTTAATCCGCCTAGTGATTCAATTTTATAATCAAACTCACCTGGCATTATTTTGTTAGATCCTTTAAAAATCATATGTTCTAGAAAATGAGCAGTGCCGTTTTTATCAACATCCTCAAATGAAGAACCTGCTTTGCACCAAATATCAATGCTAATAAGCGGTAATTCTTTATTATCCACAAACACACATCTAGTTTTGCTTGAATGGGTGTAGTAGTTAACATCTCCTACGTTCATTTAGGTTTTCTCTTTAAATCCTATTTTGGTACTTTTTAGCCTTGTTGTCTGAATCTTTAACTAAAACAAAATTAACTGACCCTCTTATTTTGGACTTATTACAAAATATTAGAGAGCATAGATCTATGTTTGAGGACCTTAAGAGTATAAAAATTGATCCAAATCTTACTAACATATTTTCTAAGGAAATAGGCAGAGAACTCTATATTGAAAATGAATTTCATAAAGCAAAAGGATTCAGAAAGTTACATATTGAAGTAGCAGAATTTTCAAAAAATCTTAAGATACTACATTGCGTTTTTTTTCCTGATCCAAAGTTTGATATCCCAATCTTTGGGATGGATTTGGTAAAAATAAATGATATTGTTTCTGCTGCAATTGTTGATTTATCCCCGGCATCAAAAAAACAAGGTTTGAAATACGATAAATTACTTTCTGAAGTTGATAAAAGCTCTTTTACTTCTTTGAGAGAGATTCCTAAATGGGGAGGGATTTTTTCTGATAATGTATTTTTCGCTTCTTTAAAAAGTAAATCTGAAAAAAATGGTTTTTGCAGAGTTGTAGATCAATACCTTTCTATTTTGATCAAATTAAGTAAGAAAGCTAAACCAGAAGTTAATGAGGAAATTATCCAAGAGAGAATAGATTTTCAAAAAAATTATTGTGTGCATCAAATGAAAAATGAAAAGACTAGCATGGTGCTTTTAAAATATTTTGATGAAAAATGGGTCAATAACTATATAAAAACAGTACTCTTCGATTTTTCATGAACTTAAAAATATTTAGAAATTTATTTATTTATTTTTTATTATTTACACCAATATCTCTTGGAGTTATTTCCTGTTCTGGAAATAATAAATCTAGTTCAAATTTTAAAGAGGAAATAAATTCAGATTTCATACCGCCTATCAAATCTGTTGCCGCATTAGGTCAACTTTCTCCTTCGGGAGAGATTAGGCAATTGGCAGCTCCAATAAGTCAGTTTGGCTCCTCCCCCCGAATTGTTGAAATTTTAGTAAATGAAGGAGATTTCGTGAAAAAAGGTGATGTACTAGCAATCTTTGAAAATGGAGAAAAGTTAATTGCTGATCTTGAAAGAAATGAAAATCTAATTAATACTATTAATGAAGAAATTGTCCTAAAGAAAGATCAAATTCAAAGGTATGAGATAGCTTTGAGCAAAGATGTATATTCTTTTGTAGATTTTTCAAAGAGAAAAGATGAATTATTAAAATTGCAAAAAAAGAAAATAAATCTTGTTGGAGACCAAAAAAATATTAAGATAGATCTATTTAATTCAAAACTAAGGAGTCCAATTGATGGTTTTATCCTTGGAATAAATTCGAGAGTAGGTGAGAGGCCTAAAAATGAAGGGATTTTGGATATTGGTTCCAGTCAAAATATGGAAGCTTTGATAGAGGTTTATGAATCTGATATCGATAGAGTCTTTATCTCTCAGAATGTTGATTTGAGTAGTGAGAATGGCGGTTTCAAAAAAAATCTTAAGGGAAAGGTTATTAGGATTAGTCCTCAGGTAAAACAAAGAAAAGTTTTATCGACTGATCCAACAGGAGATGCTGATTCGAGAATTATCGAGGTACTAGTAAAACTAGATCAAGATTCTATAAATATCGTTCAAAACTATGCAGGAATGAAAGTGATTGCAAAATTTATTCCCTAATGAGTTTTTCTTTTTTAAAATTTAGAAAAATACCATTAGCTTGGTTGTTATTGACTAGGCAACCATTAAGGCTAGCAGTTGCGATAGCTGGAATCAGTTTTGCAGGTATTTTGATGTTTATGCAATTAGGTTTTAGAGATGGTTTATTTGACACGAGCGTAACTATTCATAAACTTCTAGATGCCGATCTTGTTTTGATAAGCCCCAGATCCAAAAGTTCTATAAGCATGAGTGGATTCCCAAAAAGAAGGTTAATTCAAACTCTTGCGGTAGAAGATGTTGAAAAAACTGCGCCAGTCAATCTAAATTATTTACTTTGGAGAAATCCCGAAAACCTTAAGACTAGATCAATACTTGCATTAGGTTTTAATCCCTCCGATTCACTTCTTTTAGATGAGGGATTCTCTAAGAAAGCTTATAAATTGAGAAATCCATCAAGAGTTCTTTTTGACAAACTATCTAGACCTGAATTTGGCCCTATTGAAGAATGGTTCTTATCTGAAAAAAAAGTTGAGACTGAGGTTGCTGGAAAAAGAGTAATTGTTGAAGGCCTTGTGGAGTTGGGACCATCTTTTGGTGCAGATGGTAATTTGATAACTAGTCGAGAAACCTTCTTAAGACTTTTTCCTGCTAATCCTCCTGGTAGTATAGAAATTGGTTTGGTAAAGCTAAAAAAAGGATCTGATCCTGAATTGATTTCAAGGATATTAAATAACTCACTCCCAAATGATGTTAGGGTTCTTTCAAAAAAACAATTTATAGAATTTGAAAAGAATTATTGGAAAAATAGTACTGCAATAGGTTTTATATTTAGTTTGGGCGCCTTGATGGGTTTTGTTGTAGGGTGTGTGGTGGTTTATCAAATTCTTTATAGTGACGTTACAGATCACCTACCAGAGTACGCCACTTTATTGGCAATGGGTTACAGACTTAAGTCCCTTTTCTTTGTCGTAGCTAGAGAGGGGTTTTTGTTGGCATTGTTTGGTTATTTACCTGCTTATTTCTCTGGTCAAATACTTTATTCAGTTATAAGAAATTCTACTAAACTCCCAATAATAATGGATGCAGATAAAACTATTTTAATTTTCGTATTAGTTTTAGTTATGTGTATGGGGTCCGCCGCTGTTGCAATGCGGAAATTAGTTGACGCTGATCCTGCCGAAATTTTTTAACAATTGAAAATGTATGGTTAAAGCTAATAAATCAAAAAATAATGTTAAAAACATTAAAACAGTCTCAATAAATAATTTGAGTCACTTTTATGGAAAAAATGAAAATAAAAAACAAGTTCTCAATGACGTTAATTTAAATATTGATAAAGGAGAGTTGGTTCTTTTGAAAGGACCTTCTGGATGTGGTAAAACGACTCTTTTAACTTTAATTGGTGCCTTAAGAACCTGTCAAAGTGGAGATTTAACTGTATTAAATAATCAGTTAAATGGAGCATCAAGTAAAACGCGTCAGATTCTTAGAAGAAGTATTGGAATGATTTTTCAAGGTCACAATCTTCTAAGATGTTTAACAGCAGAACAAAATGTCCAGATGGGTTCAGACTTAATAAAAGGCTTAACATATTTGCAAAGACGTGAAATAGCAAGGAATTGGTTGTCAGCAGTAGGATTAGAAGAACATCATAAAAAATTGCCAAATGACCTATCTGGTGGGCAGAAACAGAGAGTAGCAATAGCTCGAGCTTTATCTGCTAACCCAAAACTTTTATTAGCTGATGAGCCCACTTCTGCTTTAGATAGCGTCACTGGAAGAGAAATAGTAACCCTTTTAAGGAAACTAGCAAAAGAGCAAAATTGTTCTGTACTTATGGTGACGCATGATCCAAGAATTTCTGATATGGCTGATAGGATATTAAATATGGAAGATGGTAAAATATATAGTGCTCATAGTGAGCTAATATAATTAAAAGTTAAAAATTTTATGTCTAAGAGAAGGAATCTAAAAAAAGAAAAGCAGGAACGTAATAGAGCCTATGCTAGAAAATTCAAAAAAAGGAAATTAAGAACTGATGGAAGACCTGATGGTGGTAACGTTGCTGGTACAGCAAATAATGGCGGTGCAGCCGATTAGGGAATATCTTTTATTTTTAACTTTAGGATTTTATATATTATGCATATTTAAGACATAATCATGAATGTAAGTATTGTTATACCGACTTACAATAGATTACCTATATTAGAGAAATGTCTATTTGCGCTTGAGAATCAAAAATTAAATACAAATATCAGTAATTATGAAATAGTAGTAGTTGATGATGGATCAACTGATGGAACAACCTCATGGATAATTAAAAATAAAGCTAATCTCCCACACGTTATTCTATTCCAGCAAGAACATGGAGGGCCTGCACTTGGAAGAAACCTAGGAGTAATTAAATCAAAATATGAAATTATTATATTCATTGATAGTGATCTTATTGTTTTAGACAATTTTATAAATTGCCACGTAGAAAAATTACTTGACTCTTGGAGAAAAAATGATAAAAAATGTTTTACCTATGGCTCGGTAGTCAATACATCTAATTTTCAAAATCCTCAGAGTGAGAAACATAAAATAATGGACACTTCTTTTGCATACTTTGCTACTGGAAATGTAGCGATATCAAAAGAATTGATTTTAAGTGTGGGATTATTTGATTCTTCTTTTAGTCTTTACGGTTGGGAGGATTTAGAACTTGGAGAAAGATTAAAAAAAATTGGGACAAAATTAATTAAATGCCCCAATGCAGTTGGTTTTCACTGGCATCCGCCATTTAATTGCGAACAAATAGATTCATTAATATCTCAAGAAAAAGAGAGAGCAAAAATGGCTTTAGTGTTTTATAAGAAACACCAAAATTTAAGGGTTAGATTTATGATTCAATTAACTCCTTTCCATAATTTACTTTGGCAAATTCTTTGCTTAGGAGGATTAATCAGTGTTGATAGAATCCTCCCTTTATTAAAATTCCTAGTGAATATAAGAAGAAATAGACTTGCACTTGAGATACTTAGGATCCCTCTAAATATGATTTACATTAAACAATTAACCAAATCAAGGTAAAAAACTTTTAGAAATACACATCACTTGCTAAAATGAAGGAAATAAATTTCACACATCTGATAGTTTCGGGTGAATTTTTAATATTAATTCCCCATCAGATGGAGGCTAACCCGAAACCCTTTTAAATTATGGCTGTTGTATCACTATCTGAAATGATGGAAGCTGGTGCTCACTTTGGGCATCAAACTAGACGTTGGAATCCCAAGATGTCTAAGTATATATATTGCGCGAGAAATGGCGTTCATATAATTGATCTTGTAAAAACAGCATTGTGTATGAACAATGCATATAAATGGACGAGAAACGCTGCAAAAAGCGGTAAACGTTTTCTATTTGTCGGTACAAAAAAACAAGCATCAGATGTAGTAGCTCAGGAAGCTACACGCTGTGGAGCTGCGTATGTAAATCAAAGATGGCTTGGAGGGATGTTGACTAATTGGACAACAATGAAAGCTAGGATTGAAAGATTGAAGGATCTAGAAAGAATGGAAAGTAGTGGTTCAATAGCAATGAGGCCTAAAAAAGAAGCTGCAGTATTAAGGAGAGAACTTGAAAGATTACAAAAATATTTAGGTGGACTTAAGGGTATGAGAAGATTACCAGATGTAGTTGTATTGGTTGATCAGAGAAGAGAATCTAATGCAGTATTAGAAGCTAGAAAATTAGATATCTCATTAGTATCAATGTTGGATACTAATTGCGATCCGGATTTGTGTGAAGTTCCAATTCCTTGTAACGATGATGCCGTTAGATCTGTGCAACTTATTTTAGGAAGACTTGCAGATGCCATAAATGAGGGTAGAAAGGGCTCTAATGCCGAAAGAAAAAATTAAATTCAAATTTAAAACTTACTATTCACTATTTTTTATTACTTCAAATGGGAAACATTACAGCAAAACTTGTAAAAGATCTTAGAGACAAAACCGGCGCAGGAATGATGGACTGCAAAAAAGCACTTAACGAAACTGAAGGAAATCTAGATAAAGCTTTGGAATGGTTAAGAAAGAAAGGAATAGCGAGTGCTGAAAAGAAATCTGGAAGAGTAGCGGCAGAAGGGTCAATTGGTAGTTATATACATACTGGATCAAGAGTTGGAGTTTTACTAGAGTTAAATTGTGAAACTGATTTCGTTGCTAGAGGTGATATATTCCAATCTCTGTTGAAGGATGTCTCTATGCAAGTAGCAGCGTGCCCAAATGTTGAGTATGTATCAATTGATGAAATACCTGCAGATGTTGTGGAAAAAGAAAAGCAGATTGAAATGGGTAGGGATGATTTATCTGGAAAGCCAGAACAAATTAAAGAAAAAATAGTTGAAGGGAGAATAGCAAAAAGACTTAATGAGCTTGTTTTGCTTTCACAACCCTACATTAAAGATAGTTCTCTAACAGTTGAGGATCTTGTTAAACAAGCAGCAGCTAAAATTGGGGAAAATATCAAAGTAAGACGTTTTACAAGATATACATTGGGTGAAGGTATCGAAAAAAATCAGATGGACTTCGCTGAAGAGGTTGCGTCAATGCAAACAAACTAGTCACTTAAATGATTTGAATAATTTCAATAATTACATAGATATAAATAAAATTAATTCTCAATTAGAGAGAGCTAACATAAAAAAAAGAATATTAACTAGAAATATCTATAGGGAATATGAACTTTATCTTAATCTAGTAAGAGATCTACTTTTCATCTCTGTAGAAAAAGGTCTAAATCAAATATATAGTTATCCAGAAATTAATGATAATTTCCTAAATGAAAATGAATTCTGTAGTCTTCTTGAAAAAAAAATAAGTAAAATAATCTTTACGAATTTACCCTTTATAACAGTAGAACAATTAAAGATAAATGAAGCTGAAAAAATTATAAATAAGGAAATTAATTTTACTATTTTTGATAGTTTTACAAAAACAAACAATGATCAAAAAGAAAAATTTCAATATGATCATTTTTCCCAATTAAAAGAACCCACTCAGTTCGAGACTAGTAAATACTTTTCAAATACTCCTGAATATTATCAAGCTGATAATTATGAGAAATTGGTATCACTTGATTTAGATAATAACGACCATAACAATTATTTATCTAAAGACAATTTTTTTGAAAATTTAGGAGTTGAAAAAAAATTTATTTCCTCCCTAATTGAATTAATTGGAGAAGAAAAGGTAGAAAACCCAAGATATCCAGAAAAAGAAAATATTAATCAAATGGATAATTTACCAAAAAATCAGATTCTTAATAATTTTGATTTAATAGACAAGTCATTGGAAAGTTTACTATTGAATCTCTCATATAATATTAACCAAGAATTATACAAGGCAAATCTAATAAAAAAGATGATATCTAAAGATTCATTTAATTACTTAGTAGGCAAAAATTTAATGATTAAACATCCATATCCTTTTGTTATTCATTTCGAATTAAACTTAAATCGGTCGTCATTAAACGACAAAAATTTTTCAAGCATTGTTTTCTTTAATGTATCTACTGTTGAGTTAGAGTTTAAAAATTTAAATCTTTCTATTCAAAGGAGCAAAATAAATGAACTAAAAAATCAATTTCAGCGTTTGATTAAAAAAGAGACATATTGGAGGCAAAAAGAAATAACTTTGAATAAGATACGTTGAAAAATAACTTATTTTCAAATGTGACTATTAGCGGGAATAATAATAAATTAATTAAAGATTGGATAAGACCCCTTCAAAAATCTCTTACTATTGAAACTGAAAATAAATTTATTAATACCTTAGGAAGAGAAAAATACTTTAGTGATTATTTGCATGAATCATTGCAAAGATTAGATAATCTAAATCTCTCAGACGAATATTTAAGGATATTTAATGAATATTCAAAAAAATATAATGATTATAATAAATTAGATGAAAATCAAAGAAAAAGGTTAATTATAGATACAAGAAAAAATCTTTATAGACTAGGTAAAACTTTAGAAATAGAAAATTACAATAATATTTCTAATAATGTTTTTCTTAATAAAGCTGATTCAAGTTTGTCTTTTGATTCAGATATTTCATTAATAAAAAATGTAGGAAAAGTTTATAAAAATAATCTTAATGAGTTAGGGATATTTCATATAAAAGATCTCATTAATTATTTCCCACGGACATATCTAGACTATACAAATAGGGTTAAAATAATAAATTTAAAACCAGATAATTTATACACGTGCATCGTAAACGTTAAAAGATTTTATATTCATAAGAGTAAGAAAAATAGTAATTTATCAATAATGAATTTTGTAGTTTTTGATGAAACGTCTTCAATAAAGGTCACAAAATTTTTTTTAGGAAGAAGATTTAGATCTTACTCCTTCTTCACATCTCAAAAATCTTTGTATACTCCCGGAACAAAATTAGCAATTTCCGGTAAGGTTAAATTGACTGAGTATGGCAAAACTTTTGTAGATCCGCAGATTGAAATTCTTAAGGATAAAAAAGATAATTTTAATTTCTCAGGTAAGATATTACCCTTGTATTCATTAAGTGAAGCATTAACAAATATGAGTTTTATAAAACTTATGAAAAAGGTACTAATTTATGCAAAGCAATATCCAGAAATTTTAACTAAAAAGCAACTTGATTCATTATCTTTATTATCAAAAAGAGAGTCGTTGATTAATATTCATTTTCCACCAACTCAACAGGCACTTATTGAGTCAAAAAAACGTTTGGTATTTGATGAGTTATTCCTACTGCAAATAAAGTTCCTACTTAGAAAAAGAAAGACTAATAAAAATGTAACTTCCCAACAATTACCTCAAAAGAAATCTTTATTAAAAGAATTTTTAAATACTTTTCCTTTTGAATTAACAAAATCTCAAGAAAATGTTTTAAATGAAATTAAGAAAGATTTATCTAATCCCGTACCAATGTCTAGATTGCTTCAGGGAGATGTGGGAAGCGGTAAAACCATAATTGCAATAGCTTCTCTTTTACTTGTCATTGAAAAAAACCTGCAAGGTGCATTTATGGTCCCAACTGAGGTATTGGCAGAACAGCATTATAAAAATTTATTAAAATATTTGAACCCCCTTTTTGTTTCTGTTGAACTACTTACTGGGAATACCCCTCAAAAAAAGAGAAAAGAAATTTTCTCTAATTTGAGAAATGGATTAGTCGATATCCTAGTAGGAACTCATGCTTTATTTGAGGATAAAGTCATCTTTAATGCATTAGGGATGGTCGTAATTGATGAACAACATAGATTTGGAGTTACTCAAAGAAATAGATTACTAAATAAAGGAGAAAATACTAACTTGTTATCAATGACAGCAACACCAATTCCAAGAACTCTTGCGCTTTCTATTTATGGTGATTTAGATGTGAGTCAAATTACTGAACTCCCTCCTGGGAGAGTTCCCATAACAACAAAAATAATTTCAGAAGATGATTTAACTTCCTTGTTCAAGATTGTTGAAGAAGAGATCATTAAGGGAAAGCAAGCTTATGTGATTTTGCCACTTATAGAAGATTCTGAAAAAATGAATTTAAGCTCCGCAAAGAAAACATTCAAATATTTATCAGAAGAGGTCTTTTTTAACAAAAAAGTTGGATTATTACATGGTAAATTAAGTTCACAAGAAAAGAATGAAGTAATTAATTCTTTTTTAAAGAATGAAATTAATATATTGGTTTCAACCACAGTAATTGAGGTTGGCATTGATGTGCCTAACGCCACAATTATGATTATTTATAATTCGGACAGATTTGGATTATCCCAGCTACATCAATTAAGGGGGAGAGTTGGTAGAGGATCAACAAAATCTTTTTGTTATCTGGTAACTCCCGATAAAAATGGATTAGAAAATAAACGACTTTGTGTTTTGCAAAAATCTAATGATGGCTTCTATATTGCCGAAAAAGACTTGGAGCTTAGAGGACCAGGCCAGATTTTAGGTTATAGACAATCCGGATTGCCTGATTTTGTACTGGACAATTTACCTAACAATAAATTTCTTATTGATAAGGCTCGTGAAGAGGCTATTAAGATTGTTAGTGATGATCCTGATTTAAAAGAAAATATTTTTTTAAGGAATATACTTATTGATAATTCTGATAATAAATTCATTCATGATTTCTTAAATTGAAAACTATCATTGTTATTTTTGATATATATGCCACTATAAATCAATTGCAAATTTCAATTGAAAATTTGGAATAAAATACCAATTAAAGATAATGGAGATAAATTAATAGCTATACCTAGCTGCTTAAAGTTTTTAGATCCTCACCCTTACTTTCATTTAGGAGCGCCTTACAAAGATAAAACTTCTATTTGGAAATTAAGAGAGGAGGTTGTAAATAGATTAGTAAAAGTAAATGATTATTTGATATCAAAAAGTAGTTTTAATCTTTTAATTTATGACAGTTGGCGACCTTTAGAAGTTCAGGAATTTATGTTTAAAAGAGCATTTTTACTAGAGTGTGAAAAATCCGATATTGATATTTCTTTTGAAAATATAAAATCTTATCCATCGATTTTAAAAAAAGTTGAAAAATTTTGGGCATATCCTTCCTATGACACTAGATTTCCTCCCCCTCATTCAACTGGAGGGGCATTGGATGTTTGTTTATCAGATAAAGAAGGAAATCTTGTTGAAATGGGAAGTATGGTTGATCAAATGGATGAGACCTCAAATCCTTTTTTTTATGCAAACATAAAGAATGCAGAAGCAATTATTTGGAATGGTAGAAGAAATTTATTAAGGGAAATTATGACTAAATTCGGATTTGCTCAACATCCTAATGAATGGTGGCATTTTAGTTATGGAGATCAATTATGGGCTTGGAAAAATAAAAAAGTAAATGCCCTTTATGGAAAAATTTAAATTCTATTGATTTTTATTTAGTAAATCTAATATATAATTTTCATCTTGAGTATTTATAAAATCTCCGAAATCCAAATCTAAATTACTCTTCCAATTATCAAATAATGGTTGAAGAGTTTTTTCTAAATCGTTAAGTTCCATTCTTTGTAAAAATGGTTTAGCAAGCCTCTGTAGATTTTTACTTCCCCCCAACCATAATTGGTATTTGTTTTGCCCACTACCAACAAGTGCTAATTCGGCCATATAAGGCCTGGTACATCCATTCGGACATCCTGTCATCCTGAATAATATTGTTTTTTTTATTTTTTGATCTAATAGTAAATTTTCAATCCTTTTTAATACATCAGGTAATATTCTTTCAGCTTCAGTCATTGCAAGACCACAAAGTGGTAAAGCGGGACAAGCTAAAGCGTGTCTTTGTATTTCATTAATGTTTTCTAAATTTTCGTATCCAATTTTTGATAGAGATTTTTGAATCTCACCTTTGTTTTTATTAGCGATATTACAAAGTAAAATATCTTGATTAGGTGTGAGTCTTAAGTCTAATTTATATTTTTTAACAATACTTGTGATGGTATTCTTCTTATCTCCAGATAATCTTCCTGATAACAATGGTAAACCTACGAAATAGGAGGTTTTATTTTGTTTATGCCAACCTAGGTAATCAATAAGAACTTTATCAGGTTCTTTTCTGATTTTTTTAATTTCTTTTTTGAAATACTTATCAGAAAGTATCTTTTTGAACCATTTAATACCTTTTCTATGGAGAAGATATTTCATTCTCGAATTTTTTCTTGCTTTTCTGTCACCATAATCTCTTTGAATAGCCACAATGCTTTGTATCAATTCATAAACTTCAGGTTCATCAACATATCCAAGTGGATCTGCGATTCTGGCAAAAGTCTCTTCATTATTATGTGTGCGACCCATACCACCTCCAACATAGAAGTTGCACCCTTTTAAGTTTCCATCTTTAGAGGTAAAGGCAACTATTCCTATGTCATTGGTAAGAAGATCAACTGAATTGTCCCCAGGAACTGTAACAGCACATTTGAATTTTCTCGGTAAATAAGTTGAACCATAGAGAGGCTCATCTTTTATCCCACTATAAACATTGTCTTTGAATTGGAGCTTCCTAATTGCTTTAATATCTTTGTCAGGCTTTATAGTGTATTCTAAATCTCCATCAGCCCAAAGCTCTAAAAAAGTTCCTTGGCCAGCCATTGGGGTGAGAAGATCTGCAACTTTTTTTGCCAATGCTCTTGCATTATTATATTCTGGCGAATCAAATGGAGCCGCAGGGGCCATAACGTTTCTATTTATGTCTCCACATGCAGCTAATGTGGAGCCCATTGAATTCACTATTGTTTGAATTACTTTCTTAAGGTTTTCCTTTCTAATTCCATGCATTTGAAAGGCTTGTCTTGTAGTGGCTCTAAGTGTTCCATTACCTAGTTTGTCAGATAATTCATCTAATGCTAAAAATAATTTCCCAGGGACTTCACCACCCGGATTTCTTAACCTAAGCATCATTTGCCAATCTTTACTTTTGCCAGGCCTTCTATTTTCCCTGTTATCTTGTTGATAACTACCATGAAATTTTAATAACTGAACTGCATCATTGGTAAAATGATCGCTCTCATTGATCAATTCCGTAGCAAGTGGTTCTTTAAGAAATTGGCTACTTTTTTTAAAATTTTCAAATTTAGAAACTTCTAGTCCGTTTGCCAAACAAACAATTTCTTGCTTTGTGGAATCTTTTTTCTTTTTTACTTTCTCTACCTTGATCAAAGGACCAAAAAATATCTCTTTTTATACATTAGCGAAAAGCTTATTTAACTGGTAGTAAATTATAGTAAGTGAAGTCATATTTTTTTCTTGTCTAAATATTTACTTGAGATAGGAACAGAAGAGATGCCCGCAAAATTTTCTCATTCTGTTCTAGAACAATTTAAATTTCTAATAGGATTTGAATTGGATAAAAAGTTAATCAAATTCGAAAATATAGTTGTTACCTCCACACCAAGGCGGATAGTTCTTCTTCTCGAAGGTTTAGTTGATTATGCAGAGGATAAGATAATAGAAAGAAAAGGGCCTAAAGCGAATTCAGCTTATTTAAATGGATGTCCTACTAATGCTGCTTTAGGATTTGCTAATAGCTTAGATATAGATGTAGCTGAGCTAGAAATAAAGAATACTAAAAAGGGTGATTTTGTATTTGGAAAGAAAATTGAGAAAGGACTATCAACAAAAAATTCTTTGTCTTCGATTATCCCAAAATTAGTAAAGAGTCTTCAAGGCCCTCGATTTATGAAATGGGGGGCTGGGAACATAAAATTTTCAAGACCTATTAGGTGGATTGCCTCTATATATAATGATGAAATTCTTGATTTTGAATTTGATGAATGTGATCCAAAGATCAAAATAAGTAATAAAACAAAAAGTCATAGGCTAATCAATCAAGTTTTAGAAGTTCAGAATCCTGATGATTTTTTTGAATTATTGAAACGAAATAGAGTAATAGCTATTCGAAAAGAAAGAAAAGAAAAAATTGAAAGTTTAATAAATCATGCTTCTAAATCTTTCAATCTGAAACCTGACCTTTCAGAAGGATTACTAAACGAACTAACTGATTTGGTTGAATGGCCAGATTTAATTATTGGCAAATTTAGTGATGAATTTCTTGATCTTCCGGTTGAAGTTCTCTCAACAGTTATGAAAAGTCATCAGAGATACGTTCCTCTTTTATTGAAAAATAAAAGTTTTTCTAAACTAGATTTAAGCTCTGAAAAAAATATTAGTACAACTTTCTGCGTTATTTCAAATGGTCTTGAAGAATCAAATAATAATATTGCCAAAGGTAATGAGAAAGTATTAAGGGCAAGGTTTTCAGATGCAAAGTTTTTCGTGGAGAGTGACAAAAAAGTTGCTTCAATCGAAAGAAATGAAAAGCTTAAATCTGTTTCCTATTTGAAAGGACTTGGAAATATATTTCAGAGGGTAGAAAGGATAGAGGAAGTTACTAAAAAAATTCTTAAATTTTTAAATGATAAGTCTATAGAAGAAAAAAAAATAATAGAAGCTGCTAAATACTGTAAAAACGACTTATGTAGCGAAATTGTTTTCGAATTCCCTGAGCTGCAAGGAATAATGGGTGGTAAATATCTTAAATATGAAGGATTTAGTGAGGATGTTTGCTTGGCTGTCGCTGAACATTATTTACCTTCTTTTTATAAAGATGCTTTGCCCTCCACAAAATATGGTGCAATAGTTTCAATAGCAGATAGGGTCGAAACTTTAATAAGTATATTTATTTCTGGTAAACGTCCCAGTGGATCATCTGATCCTTACGCCTTAAGAAGAAATTTGAATGGAGTCATTAAAATAATTTGGGATTATGAACTTGATTTACCTTTAGATAAATTATTCAACGAACTTATTGATTTTTGGAAAATTGTATTTCCGAATTTAAACTTTTCAGGAGAAACAGTATTTAATGATTTAAATGAATTTTTAGTTCAAAGAATTGTTAGTCATCTAGATGAAATATCACTAAGTAAAGAATTAATAAAGGCCGTTTGCTCTTTTGATAAATTATCTCAAAAAAGAGTATTGAATATTGTTGATCTTAAAAATAGGATTAAATCTATTATGAACTTTAACGAAAAGGATAATTTTGTTGAAATCCAAAAGGTAATTACTAGAGTAAGTAAATTAGCAAATAATAGTGATCTTTCAAGAGAAGTTCTCTCCTCAAGAGATTGTGTAAATACTAAACTTTTTGAAAAAGATTGTGAATTGAAAGTTTTTGAATTTATTGGAGAATTAGAAAAACTTTTTTCAGAAGGTTATTGCAATTATTTGGAACTTCTAAATTTGTTTGAGATTAATGTAAATACTATCAAGGATTTATTTGATAATGAAAAGGGAGTCCTAATAATGTCAGAGGATTTAAAAATAAGAAACAATAGACTTAATTTGTTGAGCTTAATTAGAAATTATTCTCTAAAAATAGCCGACTTTACACTTTTGAACTCTTAACTTTAATTCCTCCTTTTATTGAATAATTTTCTAGCATTTTTTCTACTTCTTTATTTTCCCTAACAGCACTATCAACGGGTTTATATTTAAGAGGTGCAAGGGCTTTCCCTCTTAAAATCGAACCAAGTGTAAGCATTGTAATTTTAAGTTGCTGTAATGGTCTCATGGAGACAACTCTTTTGTATAAGTAGCTATCAAAAGTAAGTCTTTGTACATCCATGTCATCACACATCTCAACAAAGGCTTCTCTAGCAGAATCATTCCTATAGAAAATATTTTGAAGGATTTCTAGCACCTTATAAGTTGTACCATATTTTTTATCCCATTTTTTAAGGTAGTTTTTTAAATCTTTTTCTGATGGAATTACTTGACCGTTTTTTGATGCTTCAACAATTTCTTCAGCACACATTCTTCCGCTTTTTGCAGCAAAATAGATACCCTCTCCAGAACTTTTTGTAACATAACCAGCAGCGTCACCAACCAATGCCATTCTCCCAACTACTCTTCTTGGCCTTGGATGCTCAGGAATAGGGTGAGCTTCTACCTTTATTACTTCACCATTAACAAGTCTTTTCTTTGCCCTATTTCTTACACCCTCTTGAAGTCCTTTAATTAATGACTGATTCTTTTGCATGGTTCCAGTGCCCACAGCAACATGATCATATTTAGGAAATACCCACCCATAAAAATCAGGAGAAACATCAGTTCCGACATACATTTCAGCAAGATCTTCGTAGTAACTCATTTCTTCTTTAGGTAGTTTAATTCTCTCCTGAAATGCAATAGCAACTTTGTAATCCCCTGCATCCATCGCTTTTGCCACTCTACTATTGGCTCCATCAGCACCGATTAAAAGGTCAACAGTAAGCTCCTTAAGTTCTCCTTTTTTATCTCCATTCGTAAAATCTGAGTAGGAAAGCCTATATGGCCCTTGATTATTATCGCCAGTATCAATAGATGTAACTAATCCATTTATTAGTGTTGCCCCAAGATCTGATGCTCTATTACGCATAAAAGCATCCATAACTTCCCTTCTACACATCCCAATAAATTCATTATCACTTTTCCCATAAACTCTATCTAAACTTATATCAACCTCTCTATTTGATGGAGATATCATTCTCATATGCCTTACTTTTCTATCAATAATTGACTCAGGTAAATCAAATTCTTCGACCATGCAAAGTGGAATTGCTCCTCCACATGGTTTTGCATTATCTAATTTTCTCTCGAAGAGCCAAGTTTCTATTCCAGCTTTAGCAAGTATTTCTGCCGCGCATGAACCACTTGGACCCCCACCAATAACAGCTACCCTCAACATATGAAAAAAAATAATACTGTATATAAAAACTACATCTTTTTTGCTTATAAAAGTGCATTTCTTAAAATAATAGTTAATATCGAAATATCTTTTCCAAATACACTTCTAAATATTGGAACTAAACAAAGATATCGATCAATTTGATATACCGCTTGCCAAAAGAACTTACCTAAATAACCCAAATGCAACATTATTAAAAAAATTATTAATATTTTCTCCATTTCTTTTTCTTATCTTTTCTTTCGCTTCATTGCGATTTATTAGAAATCTAGAATTAATACCTCTTAATAATCTCAAATTTCAGGTTGAAAGAAATCATGATGCCAGAATTTTAGGGCATCTTCCTTATAAAGAAATTTCTAAAGAGAAACTAGTTTTAATTGAACCTAATATTGAAGTTCATATGGATATGCGGGATTCATTACTAGAGATGAGAGAAGAAGCCAAAAAGGATGGGATATATTTGGTCTTCTTAAGTGGTTATAGATCAATAAATTTGCAAAACGATATCTTTTATTCTTTAAAATCTATTAGAAATCAAGAAGCGGCAGAAAGAGCTAGAGTTTCAGCGCCCCCAGGATATTCTGAGCATAGTACTGGTTTTGCGATTGATATTGGTGATGCTACTCAAAGAGGGACAGACTTTGAAACCGACTTCGAAAATACTGACGCCTTTAGATGGTTAATAAAAAATGCAGCTAAGTTTCACTTTAAGTTATCGTTCAACAAAGATAATAAATACATAGATTACGAACCCTGGCATTGGAGATATGAGGGGTCAATTGAAGCATTAAAAGTATTTGAAAGCTCAAATAGAAAAATCATAAATTTAATTGATTAATTTAATTATTCAATAAATTATATTTTTAAAAGTCTTAAAGAAAAAATTCTCATAATAAGCATACTTTGAGTTAGCCTTAATAAAGTCAATCTAATATTTATATAAATTCTATAAATGTCATCTTCGATAAAAGAAATTAGAAATGTTGCAATTATTGCGCATGTAGATCATGGGAAGACAACTCTTGTAGATGCATTGTTATCTCAATCAGGAATATTTAGAGACAATGAAGTTATCCCTACATGTGTAATGGATTCAAATGATCTTGAAAGAGAAAGGGGGATAACAATTCTCTCAAAAAATACTGCAGTTAACTACAAAAATACCAGAATTAATATTATAGATACACCTGGGCATGCTGATTTTGGAGGAGAAGTTGAAAGGGTTTTGGGAATGGTTGATGGTTGTCTGCTTATTGTTGATGCAAATGAGGGACCTATGCCTCAAACAAGATTTGTTTTAAAAAAAGCATTAGAAAAAGGACTTAGGCCTATAGTCTTTGTAAATAAAATTGATAGACCACGAGTAGTACCGGAAATAGCAATTGATAAGGTCCTTGACTTGTTTTTGGAGTTAGGAGCTGATGATGATCAATGTGATTTTCCTTATCTTTTTGGGAGTGGCTTATCTGGTTTCGCAAAAGAAGAGATGGAATCTAATAGTGACAATATGATGCCGCTTTTTGAAGCTATTATCAGACACGTTCCTCCTCCAGTTGGTGATTTTAATAAGCCTCTTCAGCTTCAAATAACTACTTTGGACTATTCTGATTTCTTAGGCAGAATAGTAATTGGGAAGATCCATAATGGAACTATAAAAAATGGCCAACAGGCTAGTTTAATTAAAGAAAACGGAAAAACTATTAAAGGTAAGGTTAGTAAGCTTTTAGGATTTGAAGGATTACAAAGAATTGATATAAATGAAGCATTTGCAGGTGATATTGTTGCTGTTTCTGGTTTCGATGACGTCAATATTGGTGAGACCATAGCATGTCCCGATTCTCCTCATCCTCTTCCATTAATCAAAGTTGATGAACCTACCTTAAATATGACTTTTGTTGTCAATGATTCACCATTCGCGGGCAAGGAAGGGAAATTTGTTACTAGTAGACAATTAAAAAATAGATTGGAGAGGGAACTTTTAACAAATGTTGCCTTGAGAGTAGAAGAAACTGATTCTCCTGACAGGTTCTCAGTTTCAGGAAGAGGAGAATTACATCTAGGGATATTGATTGAAACTATGAGAAGAGAGGGTTTTGAGTTTCAAATCTCACAACCTCAAGTAATTTTCAGAGAAATTGATAATGTTGAATGTGAGCCTATAGAGACTTTAGTTTTAGATGTACCTGAAGTATCAGTTGGTTCTTGCATCGAAAAACTTGGATCTAGAAAGGCAGAGATGAAAAACATGCAGACAAGTTCAGATGGTAGAACTCAATTAGAATTTCTAGTGCCATCAAGAGGATTAATTGGATTTCGCGGGGAGTTTGTAAGGATAACCAGAGGTGAAGGTATAATGAGCCATTCGTTTTATGAATATAAACCTAAAACAGGAGACTTTGAAACCAGAAGGAATGGCGTTCTCATAGCTTTTGAGGAAGGTGTAGCCACATTTTATGCTTTAAAGAATGCTGAAGATAGGGGAGTATATTTTATTAAACCTGGAGTTAAAGTTTATAAAGGAATGATAATTGGTGAGAATAATCGACCTCAAGATCTTGAGTTGAATATATGTAGAACTAAGCAGTTGACTAATATGAGATCTGCAGGGGCAGAAGAACTTGATACTTTGCAGTCACCTGTGGATATTACTCTTGAAAGAGCACTCGAATATATTGGTCCAGATGAAATGCTAGAGGTAACACCGGATTCAATAAGAATGAGAAAAATAAATAAAAAGAAAAAAAATTAGTAATTACTTTAATGAACGAAGAAAGTGCAAAAAGTTTTCAAGATTCCCTTTCTACAGCTTTAAATCTTTTTAATAATCATGAATGGTACGAGGCTCATGATGCTTTTGAAGAAATATGGAATTCCGTAGATGGTGACGAAAGACAAATTATCCAAGGAATTTTACAAGTATCTGTTTCTCAGTTTCACTTAAGTAAAGGAAATTTAAATGGAGCTACTATTTTGCTTGGAGAAGGTTTAGGCAGAATAAAAACTAGAACCAAGATTGATTTAGGGATTGATCTTGAATCCTTCTGCCAATGTTTGGAAGATTTATTAAGGAAATTACAATATAAAGAACTATTAAACGAGAACGATAAGCCTTTTTTGAAACCTCTTTGATGAATATATCTTTATCTTCAATTAAATTATTATTATGTATTTAATTTTTTTTCAAGAAAGTAAGAAAACGTATCGATCTCAAGGAAAATGAATCTAAATATTCATAATGTATCCCTTTCAATTAAAGGAAGATTAATTGTAAATAATGTTTCCATAACTGTTAATCCAGGGGAAGTTGTAGGTTTGATGGGACCTAATGGTGCTGGGAAAACTACAACTTTTAATCTTGCAGTTGGGAATATAAAACCAGATAAAGGTGAAATTTTAATGAATGGGAAAAATATAACCAATCTTCCTCTCCCAATTAGATCAAGACTTGGGTTAGGGTACTTAACTCAGGAAGCGAGTATATTTAGAGACCTCACAGTTAAGGATAATATAGATTTGGCTTTACAAAATTCATCTTATAGTAGAGCAGCGATAAGAAATAGAAGAGAACAATTAATTAATGAATTTAATTTGAATAACTTTATAGATAATTATGGTTATCAACTTTCAGGAGGAGAGAGGAGGAGGTGCGAAATTGCAAGGGCTCTCACTGTAGGCAGAAAAGGACCTAAATATTTGTTATTAGACGAACCTTTTGCTGGGATAGATCCTCTAGCTGTTAATGATCTAAAGAAACTAATTCTAAAATTAAGTGGCGATGGGGTGGGGATTCTCATTACAGACCATAATGTGAGGGAAACCCTTCTAATTACAAACAAATCATATGTATTAAGTGAAGGAAAAATTTTAGCTAACGGTTCATCAAGTGAATTGGCTGATAATCCAATAGTCAAGAAGTATTATCTAGGAGATAATTTCAAACTTTGAAATGCTTTTTTTTAAAATAAAACTTTATTATTAAAGATTTACTCATATGAGAATGATTTTAATTATTATTTGGTTGTCATTAAATATTAAAACTTGAGAAATTTCTAGAAATGATACTAGATAATTTTTTTAAAAATTTAATATATGAACCGGTTTCAGTTTTAGGTCTTTTAGTTTTTTATTTTTTATTAATTAACTTACCAATATCTTTGGGTGCAGTTTTTAAAAAAAAGTCTTCCGCTGCTGTAAGACTCATCACGATTTTAGTGAACTTGTTAATAACATTACAATTACTTTTTAGGTGGTCAATTTCTGGGCACTTTCCTATTAGCAATTTGTATGAATCTCTTTATTTCCTTACTTGGGGTATCACGTTAGGTCAACTATTGGTTGAAAGAGAATACCAAGCTCCAATAATTCCCTCAATTGCTATACCTATTGAGTTACTAACTGTGGCTTTTGCTTGTTTTGTTTTACCTGAGGATTTGAAATTATCATCCAATTTAGTTCCAGCTTTAAGGTCTAGTTGGTTAGTAATGCATGTTAGCGTCGTAATGCTTAGTTATGCAGCATTAATAATAGGTTCTTTACTTTCAATGTCCGTTTTGTTTATCAATAAAAATAAGCCACTTCAAATCAGAAGTAGTTCTACAGGTATAGGAGGATTTAAACTTTCAAATAGCTATCCCGTAAATGATTTATTTGAAACTATTGAATTTTCTCATTTAGAAGAATTAGATACATTAAGTTATCGTTCAATATTGGTAGGTTTTGTTCTTTTGACTATCGGTTTAATTTCAGGTGCAGTTTGGGCTAATGAGGCCTGGGGTACATGGTGGAGTTGGGATCCAAAAGAAACATGGGCATTTATCTCATGGTTGTTTTATGCCGCTTATCTGCACATGAGAATAAGCAAGGGTTGGCAAGGACGCAAACCAGCATTATTAGCATCTACAGGCTTTTTAGTTGTTTTAGTATGTTATTTAGGAGTTAATTTTTTAGGAATAGGTTTGCATAGTTATGGATGGATATTTGGGTGATTTCTTAATCATCCAAAATATTTATTGAGGTTCTGAAATTACATTTCCTTTTTGTGCTTCTTGTGCAACTTTTCTCAAGTCATCACATCCTTCTTTTAATGTTGGGTAAGCGAACATTCCGCTACCTGCAATAAAACAATTAGCACCAGCATCGGCACATTGTGAAATAGTCCAATTTGCTTTTATCCCTCCATCAACTTCAATGTCGACATCTAAGTTTTTTTCGATAATAAAGTTTCTTATTTCTCTTATTTTATTAAGCATTGTTGGTATATAAGCTTGTCCTCCAAAGCCTGGATTAACTGTCATAACTAAAACATGATCAACCATATCCATTATGTTTTTAATTATTTCAAAAGGAGTATGAGGGTTCAATGCAACAGAAGGAGATCCTCCTAAATCTCTTATTCTTCCTAGCACTCTATGCAAATGAATATTTGCTTCGGCATGAGCTATTACTACTCCTGGTTCACCATTTGCCCCTTTTGTAGCGTTTACATAAGATTCAAGCATTGTTTCACAATTGTACTGGCTTACCATTAATTGAGTTTCAAAAGGGACATTGCAATATTTCCTGCATGCAGCAATCATTTCAGGACCAAATGTAAGGTTTGGTACGAAATTCCCATCCATTACATCAAATTGAATTCTATCTACCCCAGCTTCCTCGAGCTCTTTCACACATGCCCCCATATTTGCCCAATCTGCGGGTAAAACTGAAGGAATTATTTGAATTGGTCTATTTGCACCAGTTAAATTTGCTTGATTTGACTCAGTCATTTAATTTTTAAAATATTTAATAAAGATACTATATTTAGTTGTTTATTCCTAATTTCAAGTCACGGCCTGATAAAGTAACAGCTGAAAGAGTTAAAAAAAGCTTACTAGCATAATAATTCTCATAAAAAATTGCATTTTATATGAGATCATACTCAAAACCTTTTAGAAAATCCTCAAAATTTAATTGTGAATCAAACTTTAATTCAAGAAATTCTCGAAGTTGTCGAGCAAGCAGCTATTGCCTCAGCAAAACTAACAGGACTTGGTCAAAAAGATGAAGCTGATGCCGCAGCTGTCGAAGCAATGAGATTGCGAATGGGCAAAATTGAAATGAAAGGGAAAATTGTTATTGGAGAAGGTGAACGAGATGAAGCACCCATGCTTTATATAGGCGAAGAGGTTGGCAGTGGAAATGGCCCAGGGGTTGACTTTGCAGTAGATCCTTGTGAGGGAACTAATCTTTGTGCGAATAATCAAAGAGGTTCTATGGCGGTTTTAGCTGCCTCTGATACAGGTGGTCTTTTCAATGCTCCTGATTTTTACATGAACAAATTAGCAGCGCCTCCTGCGGCCAAAGGTAAAGTTGATATTAGAAATTCAGCTACTGAAAACTTGAAGATACTAAGTGATTGCTTGGGCCTTTCTATTGATGAGCTTACTGTAGTTGTGATGGATAGAACTAGACATAAAGATTTAATTAAAGAGATTCGAGGATGTGGTGCAAAAGTACAACCGATTTCTGATGGTGATGTTCAAGCTGCGATTGCATGCGGTTTTGCAGGAACTGGAACACATTGCTTGATGGGTATAGGTGCAGCTCCAGAGGGTGTTATTTCAGCCGCTGCAATGAGAGCTCTCGGCGGACACTTTCAAGGACAACTAGTTTATGATCCTGCAATCGCTCAAACTTCTGAGTGGGCTGATTACACAAAAGAAGGAAATATAAAACGTCTTAATGAAATGGGCATAACAGATATAGATAAAATCTATGAAGCAAATGAATTGGCATCGGGAGAAAATGTCGTTTTTGCTGGAAGTGGAATAACTGATGGATTATTATTTGACGGAGTTAAATTTGAAAGGGATTGTGTTAGAACAAGTAGTCTAGTTATTAGTACATTAGATAGTACTGCAAGGTTCACAAATACTGTCCATATAAAAGATGGTGCTAAGAGTATCAGCCTTTAAAATTCACTTTTGATTTTATGCATATTGTTGTCGTCGGACTGAGTCATCGCACGGCACCTGTCGAAGTGCGTGAGAAGTTAAGTATTCCTGACCAATCTATAACAGAGTCATTGAAAGCATTAAAAGCTTTCTCTGATATATTAGAGGTGTCAATTTTAAGTACTTGTAATAGGCTGGAAATATATGCACTAGTAAAGGATAAAAATACTGGCATTTCATCTATTAAAGAATTCATATCAGAATATTCTGGAATTATTTTTGAAGATTTAAATCCACATCTTTTTTGCTTTAGACAGGAAGAAGCAGTTTTGCATTTGATGAAAGTTTCGGCAGGACTAGATAGCCTCGTTTTAGGGGAAGGACAAATCCTTTCGCAGGTAAAAAAAATGATGAGATTAGGTCAAGAGAATCAATCTACTGGACCAATTCTCAATAGATTATTAACTCAATCAGTTAGTACAGGTAAAAAAGTAAGATCCGAAACAAATTTAGGAACTGGAGCTGTGTCAATCAGTTCAGCAGCGGTAGAACTAGCTCAATTAAAAATTGGACAAGAAAAGGGTTTTGATACTCTTGTAAGTTTGGAATCAGAGAACGTTCTTGTTGTTGGCGCCGGACGAATGAGTAGGCTTTTAATAACTCATTTAAAATCAAAAGGATGTCATAAACTTATCCTTTTAAATAGAAATATCGATAGAGCATTAAATCTTGCTCAAGACTTCCCTGATTTAGAGATTATTTGTAAAGGGTTAAACGAATTAGAAGAAAACATATCATTATCATCGCTTGTTTTCACCAGTACTGCTTCTGAAGAGCCAATTATTGATCTCACAAAAATTGAAAAAATAAATTTGAGTAATAGACTTAAATTTATTGATATTGGTGTACCGAGAAATATATCTAATGATGTCAAACAGCATGAATTTGTTAAATCATTTGATGTTGATGACTTACAAGAGGTCGTTTCAAGAAATCAAGAATTTAGACAGAAAATAGCAAAGGAAGCGGAATCTTTAGTAGAAGAAGAAAGGATCATTTTTCTAGAATGGTGGGCAAGTTTGGAGGCCGTTCCAGTAATTAATAAACTTAGATCAGATTTGGAGTTAATTAGAAAAGAGGAATTGCAAAAAGCACTTAGCAGAATGGGACCAGATTTTTCGGCTAGAGAAAGAAAAGTTGTGGAAGCTCTGACTAAAGGAATAATTAATAAAATACTTCATACGCCGGTCACCAAGTTGAGAAGTCCTCAATCAAGAGAAGAAAGACAAGTTTCTTTGAAAATCGTTGAAAAATTGTTTTCTTTGGTAGATGAGGATAAAAATAACTAACTTTTTCGATTTATATTAAGTTTTTCCAGTGATTTATCGAAATACCTTTGTAAACTGACCATTTGTATTTCTAAATATGCCCATAATCAGTTACTTTAAATAGTTGTATATCTACCTCCATTAGATTGAATGAAGCGTGTGTTGGCCATAATCCTCGGAGGAGGAAAAGGTTCTAGACTTTACCCTCTAACAAAAATGAGGGCTAAACCTGCTGTGCCATTGGCAGGTAAGTATCGTTTGATAGATATTCCGATTAGTAATTGTATAAATTCAGGCATTGAAAAAATGTACGTGTTGACCCAGTTCAATAGTGCATCTCTAAATAGACATATAGGAAGAACCTATAATTTAAATGGCCCTTTTGGCCAAGGATTTGTGGAGGTATTAGCTGCACAACAAACTCCTGATAGTCCTAAGTGGTTTGAAGGTACTGCTGATGCTGTAAGAAAATACCAATGGTTATTTCAAGAATGGGACGTTGATGAATATTTAATATTGTCAGGTGATCAACTATACAGAATGGACTACAGTTTATTTGTTCAACATCATAGAGATAATGGTGCTGATTTAACTGTTGCAGCTTTGCCTGTTGATGAAGCTCAAGCAGAAGGTTTTGGCCTAATGAGAACCGATGATGTAGGAAATATAAAAGAATTTAGTGAAAAGCCTACTGGAGAGAAGTTGAAGGCTATGGCAGTAGATACTTCAAAATTTGGATTAAGTAAGGAGTCAGCTGCCGAAAAACCATATCTAGCCTCTATGGGGATTTACGTTTTTAGCAGAAATACTCTCTTCGATCTTCTAAATAAATTTCCTAATTATACGGATTTTGGTAAGGACATAATTCCAGAAGCTCTCAATAGAGGCGATACTCTTAAAAGTTATGTATTCGATGATTATTGGGAAGATATCGGCACAATTGGGGCATTCTTTGAGTCAAACCTTGCATTGACTGAGCAACCAAAACCTCCATTTAGTTTTTATGATGAGAAATTCCCAATTTATACTAGACCTAGATTTTTACCCCCTTCTAAACTTGTAGATGCTCAAATTACTGATTCAATTGTTTGTGAAGGCACAATCTTGAAGTCATGCAGTATTTTACATTGTGTTTTAGGTGTAAGAACTAGGATTGAAAGTGAATCGGTTCTTGAGGATACTCTTGTTATGGGAGCCGATTTCTTTGAATCACCTGAAGAGAGGATTGAATTAAGAAAAGGGGGCGGAACGCCTCTTGGAGTAGGTGAAGGGACTACTGTAAAAAGAGCAATTCTTGATAAGAATACAAGAATTGGCGATAATGTTGTGATCATTAATAAAGATCGAGTAGAAGAGGCGGATAAGCCAGAATTAGGTTTTTATATCAGAAATGGAATTGTTGTAGTAGTTAAAAATGCAACTATTGCAAACGGAACTGTTATTTAAATCTTTTCCATCATTTTTCGCTGACATAAGTATTTTTTCCGAGCATTTTTGTTGAGTTGCAGGCAAACTGTATTTATTGAGTTTTTTTATTTTTATGTCCAAGGCACATTTTGGTTTAATAGGTCTTGGTGTTATGGGCGAAAATTTAGTTCTTAACGCAGAGAGAAATGGATTTTCTAGTGTAGTTTTTAATAGGACTTACTCAAAAACCGAAGAATTTTTACAAGGTCGTGGCCTTGGGAAGAATATAGAAGGAGCTGAAACTCTTCAAGAATTTGTTAATAAGCTAGAGAGACCTAGAAGAATCCTAATGATGGTAAAAGCTGGGCCCGCAACAGATGCTGTCATTGATAATATTTCTGGATATCTAGAGGAAGGAGATTTATTAATAGATGGCGGCAACTCTCAATTTAAAGATACAGAAAGAAGGGTGAATACTCTTGAAAGTAAAAGTTTTGGATACATTGGGATGGGAGTCTCTGGAGGGGCTAAAGGAGCTTTAGAGGGTCCAAGTATGATGCCCGGTGGTACTAAGGCTTCATATGATGCAATAGAAAGCTTATTAACAAAAATGGCTGCCAAAGTTGAAGACGGACCATGTGTTGCATATGTTGGACCAGGAGGCTCAGGTCATTTTGTGAAAACTGTTCATAACGGAATTGAATATGGAATTGAACAAATACTTGCAGAAGCTTATGACCTTATGAAGAGAGTCAAAGGTATGAACGGTCAGCAAATGTCAGAGGTATTTGGTATTTGGAATAATACTGATGAATTAGCTTCTTATCTTGTTGAGATAACAGAGATTTGTCTAAATACAAAAGATGAGATAACTGGAGATGATGTCGTGGAAAAAATATTAGATAAAGCTGGCCAGAAAGGTACAGGGTTATGGACTGTTGTAAGTGCTCTAGAACTGGGGGTATCAGTACCAACTATTTATGCATCTTTAAATGCAAGAGTAATGAGTTCTTTAAAAGAGCAACGTAGTGAGATTGAAAAAACTATTCCATCTAAAGAGATAGAGGATTTTGATTTAGGAAATATATCAGATGGAATGAAACCTTTATTTGATGCTGTAGTCCTTGCCACAATAGCTAGCTACGCCCAGGGTATGGATATTTTAAGAGAAGCATCTGCAGTATATAACTATGGTTTGAATATGCCGTCAATTGCTCAAATATGGAAAGGGGGTTGCATAATTAGATCAAAATTATTAAGTAAAATTCAAGATGCTTATTACAAAGATCCTAATCTCAAAAATTTAATTTTTGATGATTGGTTTAATAATGAAATAGCGACAAGATTAGATAACTTAGCTAAAGTTGTTTCTTTATCAACTAAAGCCGGTATGCCAGTCCCATGTCTATCTAGTACTTTAGATTATTTGAATAGTTATAGAACCAATAGACTGCCTCAGAACCTTGTTCAGGCAATGAGAGACTGTTTTGGCTCTCATACATATGAAAGAATTGATAAGGAAGGTAGTTTTCATACTGAATGGATGAAATGATTGAAAAGGTTAAAAATGGATATACATTTAACATTTACAAAGACAAGTTAGAGCTATCTACAGCGGTTTTTAAGTTTATTGAAGGTCACATTATTCATACTTTAAAAAAGAAAGACAGGTTCAAATTTTGTGTAAGTGGAGGTTCAACTCCTAAATCTGTCTATAAGCTTTTATCAAAAAGTGATCTTAGATGGGATATGGTTGACGTCTTTTTAGGGGATGAAAGATGTGTTGATCCAAATTCAGAATTGAGTAACTCGTTAATGTTGAAGAATTCATTGTTAACTAATTTTGGATCTAAAGCTTTTTTTTATGAAATTTTCAATGATTTAAATGCTGATGATGAAGCTACAAAAAATCAATTTATTTCTAAATTATTTGAAAAATGCGGATCAAACCCTCCAACTTTTGATTTAACAATATTAGGTCTTGGAGACGATGGTCATACAGCCTCACTATTCCCTTATCAAAAAAATAATAATGTAGATGATTTTGTTATTTTTAATGAAGGTAAAGGTTTAAAAAGAATTTCATTAACTCCAAAGGTTCTTTCAGCTTCTTCAAAGATAGTATTTTTAGTTAGTGGAGCTTCTAAAAGAATTGCTCTTGAGAGATTATTAGATGAAAAAGAGCCACCCGATAGAACACCATCAAAATTAATAAAATCTATTAATCAAATTTCAATATTTTGTGATCAGGAATCAGCAAAAGAATTAGAAATTTAGTTAGAGTCTATTAATAATTTAAATTATTTAATGAGTAAGAAAAAATTTTTATTCCAGAAAAAGGAGTTCGATGATTGGAAAACATTAAATGATACTGTTATGGGCGGATCAAGTTCAGCTTTTTGTAAAATTTCAAATTCGGGTCTGATTTTAAAGGGTAATATTGTCGAGAAAGCAGGAGGATTTGTTAGTTGTAGATCGTCTATTTATAAACCTTCTTTAAATGTATCTGAGTATTCATCCTTTGAATTAAAAATTGATGGACAAGGAAGAACTTTTAAATTTGCTGTGGCTTGTGAAGATGATCTACTAGGACTAACCGAATTTATTCCGGGTGGACTTAGATGGATTAAATCATTCCCAACAAAAAAATTCGGGACAACAAATGTTCAAATTCCTTTTAGTGAGTTAAAACCTTCAGTAAGAGCTAATAAAGTCCGTTTTCCATTTAAATTCAAGCCATCTAAAATTAAAAGATTGCAACTACTACACTCTAAGTTCGGTGATGATGGATTACTTAATAATGAGTTTAGACAGGGTTCCATAAAAGTTTTAATTAAATCAATAAGTGTTATTTGAAAATCAACCTAAAAATATAGAGAGCTTAATCGCTAAGTCAGCAGATTTAACAAATAAACCTTTTGTTCATTCTGTAGTAAAAATAAATGGTGAATACGAATTCGAAGATGAAGATATTGATTTAACAGTTAATATCTTATGTCGTGATAAAGAAGGCAAAAGATTAGAAATTTATGATCTTGAATTAGAACTTTTTAAATCTAATAAAGAGTTGGTTTTAGTAATCTCTAAGCTTAACTTCCCTGATGAACCAATATTATGGTATGGAGTTAAAACATTATGGATGGATAGCAATAATGGGAAAAAATGCAACTCACCAAAATACAGCGCTAGATTGGAAAATTTAGCAAATAGGATAAAAAGTTTTATTGATTAAGAAAATAAAATTTGAGCTGATTTATAAATCAGTAACAGCCCCTAAACTTGATGTGCTTACGATTCTCGAATATTTTGAAAGAATTCCTCTTTTGTATTTTTGAATAGGTTTTACCCAATCTTTTTTTCTTTTTTCTAATTCTTCGTCAGATAAATCAACTTCAATTAGTTGTTTTACAGCATCTACTGTAATTAAATCACCTTGTTTTATTAGAGCAATATTACCTCCTACAGCCGCCTCTGGAGCTATGTGACCCACAACAAGACCGTAGGTACCCCCGCTAAATCTGCCATCTGTAATTAAAGCCACCTTCTCTCCTAGCCCTTGACCAACAATCGCAGATGTTGGAGCTAACATTTCTCTCATGCCTGGACCTCCCACAGGACCTTCGTTTCTAATAACAACAACATCACCAGCTTTGATATCGTTATTTAATATCGATTTTAAACAATCTTCTTCACTTTCAAAAATCTTTGCGGGACCTGTCAATACAGGGTTTTTTACTCCGCTAATTTTGGCTACAGAACCTTCACTCGCTAAGTTACCTTTTAATATCGCTAGATGTCCTTTTTTATAAAGAGGGTCGTCTATGTCTCTTATGACATTTTGATTTGTTGGAGGCTTTTCTGGAATATTCTGTAAGTATTCTGAGATGGTTTTGCCTTCAATGTTTTTGCAATCGCCATGAATTAATCCTGCATTCAAAAGTATTTTCATTACTTGTGGAATCCCACCTGCCTTATGAAGATCCACCGTCACATATTTACCACTCGGTTTAAGGTCACAAATAACGGGTACTTTTTGTCTGATTCTCTCAAAATCATTAATGTTGATATCTATTCCTGCAGTATTCGCAATAGCTAAGATGTGCAATACCGCATTTGTTGATCCGCCAATTGCCATAATTACTGATATTGCATTTTCAAATGCTTTCTTTGTCATTAGGTCTAGAGGTCTTATATCTTTTTCTATTGCAGAGACTAATATCTCAGCACTTTTATCTGCACTTAGCTCTTTTTCAAAATCTTCAGCAGCCATAGTGGAACTGTAAGGAAGACTTAACCCTAATACTTCAATAACCGCAGACATGGTATTAGCTGTAAACATTCCTCCACAGCTACCAGCACCAGGAATACAATTTTTCTCAACTTGGATTAGCCTTTCTTCACTAATTTTGCCTGATGTTAATTGTCCAACAGCTTCAAATGCACTAACAACAGTAAGATCTTCTCCATGCAATTTCCCAGGCTTTATTGTCCCTCCATAAATGAAAATTGAGGGAATATTCATTCTTGCAATCGCAATCATGGCACCCGGCATATTTTTATCACATCCACCTATAGCAAGTACTCCATCCATACTCTGAGCATTGCATGCTGTTTCAATTGAATCAGCAATAACTTCTCTTGAAACAAGGGAATATTTCATGCCCTCTGTTCCCATAGAAATACCATCACTTACCGTTATAGTCCCAAACATCTGAGGCATTCCACCTGATCTTTTTATTGACTCTTCAGCTTTTAGAGCTAACTTATTTAAACCCATGTTGCATGGTGTTATGGTGCTGTATCCATTTGCAACTCCAATAATAGGTTTATTAAAATCTTCATCATTAAAACCAACAGCTCTTAACATCGATCTGTTAGGGGATCTTTGCACACCTTGGGTTATTGCAGATGATCTGAGTTTATTCATATTATTTGAGAACCTTTTTTATTCTATTGCCCTAACTCTTCAAGTTGCTTCCTCACATCAGCAATTGCAGAATTAAGTTGCTCAACTTTCTTCTCCAGATTCTCTCCTTCAACATCATTTATATTTTTATTTGAATCAATTGCTTCTGAGCCGTCTTGAATTCTGGAGGAATACATCATTGCTTTTTGTTTTTTTTCCTCCTTTCTTTTGTCTGCTTCGGATATTAACCACCAAGCTAGACCAGCTGCTCCAATAAAAGCACCACTTATTAATGATAAAAGATTATTTGAAGACGAATCTCTATATTCAGACATTGGTAAAATTTTTACTCCTATATTATATATTAGTTCTTATCTTGAAATATAGTACTTAAACGCGATAGAGGATTCCCAATACCCGGTACTAATAATTGTGTTTTTTCGTCTTCCTCATCTATGCAAGAAGTGTAAATTACCTGATTAGGGAGTAATTTCGCAATTTCATTTAACCCTTTATTTGAGCAAATAGCAGTTATTAAAAGAATCCTATTTGAATCAACACCTAATTCCTTTAATTTAATTAAAGTTTCTAATGTTGCTGATTTTGTTGTTATTTGTTCTGAATAAAATATAACTCCTTCATTTGATTCAATAGTTTTAGGAAGTTCTCCTAATGTGAGGGTTGAATTAGGAATTACTTCTTTAGATCCAAACCAAAGAGATAACCCTTCGGGCAACATTGCGAGCACTTTTATTGGATAATCATTATTAATAAAAAATCCATCTGCGTCTCCATTATCAGTATTTACTATTTCTTTTTTATATGGCAGCCAATTACGTAATGCTTCATATGTAAGCCATTTTCCTAATTGCTCATATCCTGTTGTGTACAAAATATTTGGAGTATTTTTTTCTCGCAATATTGAAAGCCAATGTTTTATTAATGGATGAGGAGGAACAATAACCTTTAGTGACATTGCCATATATTTTCCTTTAAGATACTCTTACAAACTTTAAATACTTAAGTTCTAAAATACAGTCTTATTATGATTAAATCA
Organism: uncultured Prochlorococcus sp.; assembly: GCA_902558895.1. Classification (GTDB taxonomy): domain Bacteria; phylum Cyanobacteriota; class Cyanobacteriia; order PCC-6307; family Cyanobiaceae; genus Prochlorococcus_A. Next base: position 11,158 of record CACEFS010000001.1, on the reverse strand, counting down.
ATTGTTTTCCCCTCACTAAAGAATGCATTAATTACTTTGTTATTCGTTGGAATTTTATTTTTTAATTCTGTAAATTCTGCATGGGCTAAAAGACCTCCTGAGATTAGAAACCAGCAAGACCTTAATTTAGAGCCAGATATGCATGGTCAAGACTTAAGCGGTAACGAATACGTTAAGTTTGATTTGAATGGGTTTAATTTTAGTGAAAGTAATTTAGAAGGGGCGGTGTTCAATAATAGTAAATTGCAAAACTCAAAATTTACTGGAGCAAATTTAAGAGATGCACTAGCTTATGCAACAGACTTTACAGATGCTGATCTTTCGGATGTTAATTTTACTAATGCCTTATTAATGGAGAGTAATTTTGAAGGTGCAAAAATAGATGGTGCAGATTTTACTGATGCTGTTCTTAGTCGTACACAACAAAAACAATTATGTGCGATTGCTAATGGCACAAATAGTTCTACAGGAGAGAGTACAGAATATAGTTTAGGTTGTTAATCATCAAAGATGAAAAAAAAAATTCCAGTTATTGTTGTTTCGGGATTTCTTGGTTCAGGTAAAACAACTTTTCTAAGATATCTATTAAAAGAGAGTAATAAAAAATTTGGTTTAATAATTAATGAATTTGGTGATGTTGGAATTGACGGTGATTTGATTAAAAGTTGTGATAAATGTGATGAATCTGAAGACGACTGCGTTATCGAATTGAACAATGGATGTTTATGTTGTACTGTTCAAGATGATTTTGTTCCATCAATAAAAGCTCTCCTAGAATTTAATCCTCCTATCGAATTAATAATTATCGAAACAAGTGGCTTGGCACTACCAATTCCCTTAATTCAAGCACTTAACTGGCCTGAGATTAGGTCTTCCATCTATCTTGATGTAGTTGTTGGGATCGTTAATGGAGAATCAATGCTTAATGGTTCACCAATTAATGATTTAAATAAAATAACAAAACAACATAATGAATCAGATAAAATTGATCACAACGCCACTATAGATGAACTTTTTGAGGAGCAACTAGAAGTTTCAGATATCGTTTTAATCTCAAGATCAGATATCTTAAATGATGATCAGTTTGAAGTTGTAAAAAATAAAATTCAAGGAAGTCTAAACTCATCTACACCGGTCCTTAAATCCAAGAATGGCAAAATTGATTTAAATTATCTATTTGACTTTAATTTTAATAAAGAGACTTATAAAGAATTTTTAACGGAAGAACATGACCATAATCATGTTGAGCTTGTATCAGATTCATTTAAATTAAATTATTTCCTTGAAAAAAATGACTTTGAAAAGGAGATGTCAAAAATCTTGGATGAATTAAACATTCTTCGAATAAAAGGACGTATTTGGATACCAAACAAATCATTGCCTTTACAAATACAAATTGTTGGAAAGAAAATTAATACTTGGTTTGAAGAAGCTCCAGACAATTGTTGGAGACCAAATGATAATGCTGGGCTTGAATTAGTAATAATTTCCTTTGATGAAAAATCTATAAAAAATTTCAATAGAAAAATTAAAGAGAAATTTAAGATTTTAAGCAACCAAAAAATAGCAATTTGATTTTATAGTTACTGTCGGGTTTTTACTTCAATAGACAGTTCAAGATGGAAAATTCAAAAATTGCTTTAAAACAAATAATCTCTGACAATGTTACATCAATTGATAAAATAAAATGTTCAAAATGTGGAGGGGCAGGAAATTTTAAAACACATGAAAATTCAAGAAGAACTTGCTTAGTTTGTTTTGGTAGAGGCTACATAAACATTTAATAACTCAGAAAACCTTAAGGTAAAAATATTTGTTTATTAATGAATAGTACTTTTTATTAAGATTTAAACTAATCTTCTAATAGAAATTAATTTTTAATTGGACCAATTTGCTGTAAAAGTTTTTATAAGACTAAGACCCTCAGTTTTAGATCCAGCAGGGGAAGCTACCAAATTTGCTTCTATAAAACTTGGAGCCGAGGGAATAAAATCATTACGTATAGGAAAAATGATTGAGGTAAAAATAGAAGGTAAGGGTGAAAACGAAGTTAGAAAAAAAATTGATTTATTGTGTGATAGGTTATTCGCAAATACTGTTATTGAAGATTATGAGTATTCACTAGAAAAATTATAAGATGGATAATTTTACTGTAGGAGTTGTTGTCTTCCCTGGTTCTAATTGTGATCGTGATGTTTCATGGGCATTGGAAGGTTGTTTAGACATAAGAACAAAATACTTGTGGCATGAGTCTTCAGATTTAAGTGGTGTAGACGCAATAGTTTTACCTGGAGGATTTAGCTATGGTGATTATTTAAGATGTGGAGCAATTGCGAGATTCTCTCCATTAATAAATGCCTTGGATGAGTTTGTTAAAAGCGGAAAAAGAGTTTTAGGAATTTGTAATGGGTTTCAAATTTTGACAGAATCAGGGTTTTTGCCTGGTGCTCTTGTTGCAAATAAAAATCTAAATTTTATCTGTGATGACGTTGAACTGGATATTGTTTCTTCAAAAGGAGGTTGGTTTAGTAATGGAGATGAAAAACAAACTATTAAGTTGCCAATAGCGCATGGGGAAGGAAGGTATCATTGTGATTCTGATACTTTAAAAAAGCTTGTAGATAATGAATTGATCGCTTTGAGATATAAAAATAATCCCAATGGATCCTCATTCGATATCGCAGGTATAACTAATAAAAGGGGAAATGTTCTAGGTTTAATGCCTCATCCAGAGCGAGCATGTGAAGAGAAAATTGGTGGGACTGATGGTCTCCATACATTAAAATCATTAATATTAAAATAAAAAAACCTCCAATTTTGGAGGTCTTTTTTTATTTAATTTTGGAAGAAATTAAACAATAGCTTTTACTTTTGGATCTAAATCACCTTTTGCATAAAGATCAGCAAAATAATTAGTGCTGTTTTGTTTGATCTTACTTGCTTGACCTTCGCACCAGAACTGCTTGTATCTATCAAGACAAACTTGCTTCATGTATTTTCTAGCAGGCTTGTTGAAATGTCTTGGGTCAAAGTTTGCCTTATCAGCAAATGCTGCCTCTCTAACGGCGGCAGTGAAAGCAAGTCTGTTATCAGTATCAATGTTAACTTTCCTGACTCCATTTCTTATCCCCTCTTGAATTTCTTCAACAGGAACGCCGTATGTTTGAGGAATTTCACCACCATATTTGTTAATAATATCTAACCATTCCTGAGGAACTGAACTAGATCCATGCATTACAAGATGGGTATTTGGAAGTGCTTTGTGAATTTCAGCAATTCTGCTAATTGCGAGAACTTCTCCTGTTGGTTTCCTTGTAAATTTATAAGCACCATGACTCGTCCCTATAGCAATAGCTAATGCATCGACTTTTGTTTTAGCAACAAAATCTGCAGCTTCTTCAGGATCAGTCAAAAGCATATCTGTAGAAAGTTCACCTTCAAATCCATGACCATCTTCTGCTTCTCCTTTCCCTGTTTCTAATGAACCTAAGCAACCTAGTTCTCCTTCAACACTAACTCCAACTGAATGAGCAAAATCTACTACTTTTTTAGTAACTGCAACATTATATTCGTAACTAGCGGGTGTTTTTGCATCTGCCTCTAGAGAACCATCCATCATTACTGATGTGAAACCATTTATTGCCGCTGAATAACATGTTGATGGCTCATTACCGTGGTCTTGGTGCATTACCACTGGAATATTAGGATATGTTTCTGTAGCAGCAAGAATTAGATGACGTAGGAAAATTTCTCCTGCATAATTTCTTGCCCCTCTTGAAGCTTGGAGGATTACAGGACTATCAGTTTCATACGCTGCTTCCATGATTGCTTGAACCTGTTCAAGGTTATTAACATTGAAAGCTGGAATGCCGTAACCATTCTCAGCAGCGTGATCTAGAAGTAGTCTTAGTGGAACGAGGGCCATAATTAAAATAAGTTAAATGCCTATATGAAGCATATGTTTCCGAGAGTTTAGTATAAAGAGGTATCAAATGTCACGTAATTAGATATACAAAATACTAAATTATAGAAACTAATTTTATGACCCAGAGTATATTTTTTTAGAATTTTTTAGTTAATAAGTGTAGCCTGCCACAAACAATTGCTCATCAGATGAAGGTTGAGATCCTGCTACATAGGCACCTTTTGAAGCTTCAGAATTTGCTTGAGCTCTTGCTATTAATGCTTTTTGACTTCCTTCAACGTCGCTTCCTTTCCAGGCCTTTAAGCATGAGTGCTGTAATGCTCTTCCATAGGAGAATGAAACATTCCATAAAGCTTTCCTGTAAAGTGTGTTCATATTATTTAGATAAACAGAAGCAGCTTCTTCGCTTAACCCGCCCGATAAGAAAACTATTCCAGGAACAGATGCAGGAACGCATCTTTCCATAGTTCTGATTGTCATTTCAGCGACTTTCATAGGATCAGCCTTTGTTGTACAATCTGCTCCATTAACAGTCATAGAGGGTTTTAATAGAGTTCCTTCTAGAAAAACTCCATTTGCTTGACAGGCAATATAAACCTGTTTTATTACTTCTTCTTGGACTTCAGCAGTTTTTTCAATAGTATGGTCGCCGTCCATTAAGATTTCAGGTTCAATAATTGGTACCAAACCAGATTCTTGAACGGATCTTGCATACCTTGCTAATCCCCAGGCATTCTCTTGAATTGATAGCTTTGAAGGACAACCATCATTTGTAATTTGCAGAACTGCTCTCCACTTTGCAAATCTTGCACCTTGTTCATAATATTTTGCTGCTCTTTCAACTAACCCATCTAGGCCAGAGCAAAAAGTTTCTACATCTCCTCCTCCAGGAAGTGGATTGAGACCTTTATCGACCTTTATACCTGGAATAATACCTAAATCATTTAGTTTCTTAACCATTGACTCACCATCTTGGTGATTCTGATAAAGAGTTTCTTCGAAGAGGATTGCACCACTTATATACTTTCCAAGACCTTCTGTAGTAAAAAGCATTCCTCTATATGCCTTCCTATTGTCTTCAGTATTCTCAACGCCAATTCCAGCGAGTCTTTTACCTACTGTTTTAGTGGATTCATCTACCGCTAATATCCCTTTCCCTCTAGAAGCAAGTAATTGAGCATTCTCTTTAAGCTCATTTTTGTAATAATTTAAAGCCATTCTTTAATAATTCAGTTCAATTGATTTTTCCAGAATATGAAAAAAAAATAAAATCAATCCAATACTTTATCGGGTGATAATTGCTACTTATAAATGTATAGCTTTAAATTTTGATTCTTAATCCGCTTTTTGAAGATTCTCTTATGGCTTCGCAAACTTTATGACTGGCAAGTCCTTCGCATAATCCTGGAATGATAGGTTTTTTATTAAAAATACTCTCAGCCCATAAATTTTGAATTCTTAAAACTGGAGCTATTCTCCCATCAGTCCATGTTTTTGCAAAATTAAATCTTGAATCTGCAGCTAGATTTTGTATTTTATTTTCATTGTTTGAATATTTCAAATTAAAACCATGAACATAATCTTTTTGGTTCTCGCTTTTAAGAATAAGTGAACCTTCACTTCCATATATTTCTAAACTAAAACCTCTACCATTTTTAGAAATCGATGATAGAGATACCTGACATGGAATAAGATTGGAGCTATAGTTGGATAATTCTATGTTAGCCAGACAAACATCCTCGCTAGTTACATCATTAAAATTAGATGAATTAGCTAAAGGTCTTTTTTTGATTGATGTTGCTAACTTGCCAGATACATTTATTGATTCTCCAAAAAACCAATTCAACATGTCGAATGCATGAGTTCCTAAGGCGCCAATAACTCCTCCACCTTTTTCTTCCAAAGAATACCAATTCCAATCTCTTTTAGGGTCGGATCTGCTACCCATTAACCAATCTAATTTGACTAAATATATTTCTCCTAAAATATTTTCATCAATTAGTTTTTTTGTCTGAAGAAAAAGGGGTACTGCTCTATATTCGAAATCAACACATACGCTTAAGTTTTTAATCAAAGATATCCTCTGAAGCTCTTCTATTTCAGAGGACGATATTGAAACAGGTTTTTCTAGTAGCAAATTTTTATTATTCTCAAGAGCTTGTTTTGCTAACTTAAATCTTGATTCAGGAGGGGTGGCAATAATAATTCCATCAATTTCTGGAGATTTAATTAAGTCTTCCCAATTATGAAAAAAATCTAAGCCTGTTTCTTTTTCTAATATCAATTTTTGCTTTTTCTCGTAATGATAAATAGCTACAGGAGTTAAGTGATCAGACTCTTTTAATGCCTCTAAATGAACTTTTTTCCCAAACCCTAGTCCAGCGATTGCTATTTTTAATTTTTTATTTTTAGTATTCATTACTTATTCATTAATAAACTCTGAACAGCTATTTTCAATAACAACATCTATAAGTTCATCATTATTAGAAGTTCGCCATTTTGAATTGAATTGAGGAATTCCATTTATTGATGTATCTTTGAACTTTTTTTCTTTGCAATTAATTCTCATTACATAAAGCGATAACTCTCCATCATCATCAGAATTAGATGGATTCTTAAAGAACTTTGTTAATACACTTATTTCACCATTTGGGAGGGGCTTAATACTCCCTTTATCAAGCCATTCTTTCCCATCATCATTCTCTTTAAGGAGAACCCAATCAACGTTTCCTATCGCATATGAACAGGAGGCAATATTTAAAATAAAGAGTAAAAGGCTTAAAGAAAAATAAAATAAATTAGAAATTATTCTCATTTTATATATTTGCTTCTGCAAGTTCTTTTACACCATGGATTTTTAAAATTTTAGTCAGAGTATCCTTGAGATCTTTCCTTTTAACTATTACATCAACAAAACCATGCTCAAGCAGATATTCAGCTGTTTGAAAATTATCGGGTAATTTTTCTCTTAATGTTTGTTCTATAACCCTTCTTCCAGCAAATCCAATAAGAGCTTTAGGTTCCGCCAAAATTAAATCACCTAACATTGCAAAGCTGGCTGTTACCCCCCCAGTGGTTGGATGAGTTAACAAGGGCATATAAAGAAGATTTTTTTCTTTATGCTTTTTTAGTGCTCCAGATATTTTTGCCATTTGCATGAGACTTAACATACCTTCTTGCATCCTTGCTCCTCCTGATGCACAAACAATAAGAATTGGAAAACTTTCCAAAGTTGCTCTCTCAATTATCCTTGTAATTTTTTCACCAACTACTGAACCCATGGATCCTCCCATAAATCTAAAATCCATAACAGCTAATGCTAAAGGCATTGAATTAACAGAGCAGATACCTGTTACTACTCCATCTCTTAAACCTGTACCTGCTTGACTTTCTTTAATTCGATCAGCATAAGCTCTTCTATCTTTAAAACCCAAAGGATCTGTAGGACTTAGTGAACTATCAAACTCCTCGAACGAATTATTGTCAGCAATTATATTTATCCTTTCATCGCTATTTATCCTATTGTGGTGTCCACAATTACTACAAACATTGAAATTTGAAATTAGGTCTTTTCTATAGGCTACTTGCGAACATTCTGAACATTTAACCCACAAACCATCTCCCTCATCAGTATCTTGCGAAACTTTCCCAACAAATTGATCTTTACGCCTTGCGGCAAACCAGTCGATTAATGACACAACGTTTCCTGTTTTTTCTATTTAAATCTAAATAAGGTACTTTTATCAAGAAAGATATATAAAAATTTGAGATCCTCTAGATTAAAAACTTCTCAAAGTTAAAAGATAATGATTTGAGTTGATAATGGAAAATTAATTATTATTTATTTTTCTCCTCAATCATTTTATGAATTATTGGAGTAAGAATTAGTTCCATTGCGAATCCCATTTTCCCTCCATTTACAACGATACTTGTTGGACTTGACATAAATGAATCATTAATCATTCCAAGTAAGTATTGAAAATCAATCCCCCATTTCTCTCTTGCCCCTTTTCTGAAATGTATGATCACAAAGCTCTCATCAGGAGTTGGGATATTCCTGCATATGAAAGGATTAGAAGTGTCAATTGTAGGAATTCTTTGGAAATTAATATCGGTTTTGCTGAATTGTGGGCATATATGATTTATATAATCAGGCATTCTTCTCAATATAGTATCCACAATGGTTTCCGCTGAGTAACCTCTTTCTGCGTTATCTCTATGGATTTTTTGAATCCACTCTAAATTTGTTATCGGAACAACACCAACAAGTAAATCAGCATAAGAGGCAACATTGTATCCATCACCCTCTACCCCGCCATGCAAACCTTCATAAAAAAGTACATCTGTTCCCTCAGGAATATCTTCCCATGGAGTAAATTGTCCAGGTTCCAAGGATGTCCCAAGTCTTGTGTTATGTTCTTCTGCTTCTTCAAGACTATGTAGATAATATCTTTTCTTTCCTCCTCCAGTTTCACCATAGATTTTAAAAAGTTCTTCTAGCTTGTCAAAAAGATTAGCCTCTGGACCAAAATGCGAGAAATTTTCACCTTTTGAAAGAGCGTCTGCCATAGCTTTTTTCATAGGCATTCTTTCAAATCTGTGGTAACTATCACCTTCTACAACTGCGGGTACAATATCTTCTCTGGCAAAAATATGCTCAAAGGCTCTTTTTACTGTACTTGTTCCTGCTCCTGAAGATCCTGTTACAGCGACTACTGGATGACGTTTTGACATTTTTTAAAAACAATATCTAATGATTCTGACAGGTCATATGCCAACTTTATGTTTTACTTAAAAATATTTTTTTATTTATTCATTTTTTTTTAAATTTCATCCATTATTTTATTTCCAATTTCACTGCAAGATAAAACTTCAGAAGCCCCATCAGCTAAATCTGCTGTTCTAAATCCTTTTGATAAAACTTTATCAATGGCAGTTTCTAAATTTTCTGCGGCTTTTTCTTCATTTAATCCAATTTTTAACATCATGGAAGCAGATAAAAGCATTGCTATAGGATTCGCTATGTTTTTACCAGCTAAATCAGGAGCCGAACCATGAACAGGTTCAAAAACTCCTGGGCCATTATTGTTTAGAGAAGCAGATGGAAGCATACCAATAGAACCAGTTAACATTGCGGCTAAGTCGCTTAAAATATCTCCAAATAAATTACTTGTTAAAATCACATCAAATTGACTAGGATCTCTAACTAATTGCATCGCTGCATTATCAACGTACATATTGCTTAAAGATATATTTTTATCTTTTGAGGTGATATTTAAAACTGTGTCTCTCCACAATTGACTAACCTCAAGAACGTTTGATTTATCAACAGAACATATTTTTTTATTTCTTTGGTTAGCAATTTTTATTGCTATTTTAGTTATTCTCTCTATTTCGGCCGAATCATAAACCATCGTATTGAAAGCTTTTGGGATTTTTGTATTTGTTATGTGTCCCCTTGGTTTTCCAAAATAAATACCCCCTATTAATTCTCTTACAACAATAAGATCTACATGCTCAACGATTTCTTTTTTTAATGTACTTGAATCTAATAGAGATTTTCTTATTTTAACAGGCCTGATATTTGCGAAAAGGTTTAGGGCAGATCTTAACTTTAGTAACCCACTTTCTGGCCTTAATTCTCTTGCAAGAGAGTCATATTTAATATCTCCAACACATGCTAAAAGTACAGCATCACTTTTTTTGCAATGATCTAGTGTCTCCTCTGGAGCAGGAGTCCCATATTTTTCATAAGCTATCCCTCCAAATAATTTTTCAATAATCTCAATATCGAAATTATAATTTTTTGAAAGCTTTTTTAAAACTTTTTTTGAAACTTCTGAAATCTCTGGTCCAATTCCATCTCCTGACAATAAAACAATCTTATATTTCTTCATTTAAATTTTTGTTTAATAGAACAATAAATTATTGCTTGTCTAATTGTCTAAGTTTTTTTGCTAATTCTGGTAATTTTTTAAAAATACTTGAACTCCTTAGCCATGATTTATTTTCTATCGCGGGGAAACCACTAATTACTTTGCCATCTTCTATGTCACAATGAATTCCGCATTTTGAACTCGCTATGACATTATTACCAACTTTTACTCTATTGTTGACTCCTACTTGCCCAGCCAAAATAACACCATCTCCAATATTTGCTCCTCCAGCGATACCAACTTGCGCTGCAAATGCACAATTCTTTCCAATTTTTACTCCATGACCTATTTGTATTAAATTATCCAACTTTGTTCCCTCATCAATAAAAGTAAATCCAACTGCGGGTCTATCAATACAACAATTCGTTCCAATTTCTACAAAACTCATTATTTTTACACCACCTTTTTGAGGCATCTTTACCCATTTGCCATTTTTAGGAATGAAACCAAATCCTTCTGATCCAATAACAGAATTTGAATTAATTACACAATTATTTTTTAGAGTAGTATTTTCGTAAATTACACAATTTGGATGAATTATATTATTATCTCCTATTCGAACATTGCCTAAAATTGATGATCCAGGAAGAATATGATTATTATCTCCAATTACAGTATTTTCTCCAATATAGACATTAGGTCCAATATGGCAATCTGCTCCAATTATTGCTGTTTTATCTATAACTGCGGAAGCGTGAATTCCTTTTTTGAAATTGATAGTTTTATATAAACAATTCAATACTTCTGCAAAAGCAATTCTTGGATTTTTAACGATTACGTTTGATATATTGAGTTTCTTTAGGACACTAACGATTTCATCGTTGTTAGTAGTTATTATTGCTGATGCTTGAGTTTGATCTAATTTTTCTTTAAGGATATTATTTTCTTCTAAAAAAGATATTTGATGTTTAACTGCAGCGTCTAATGAGGCAGCATCATCTATATTTAAATCTTCGAAAATATTGGCACTAATAAAATTTGAATTTCCTTTTTTTATTAGATCAACTAAATCACTTAAAAGCATTTTTCAGTTTTAATTTTTTTCTAAGAGAGAGCTAGAACATCTCTGTGTACGACAATTATCGAGGAGTTGTAATCTTCTTTATTATTTAAGATACTTCTTAATTTGTCGCTACTTATTGATACTAAACCTTTTGCAACTTCTTTATCATTTGTATTTACGATTTTAACTGCCTGATTAATCGTAAAGTTTCCTTCTACATTCTTAACACCAACCGCTAGAAGTGAGGCACCTTTTTTTTTAATTGCAAAAGAAGCGCCATCATCTAAAGTAATT